>JAZFYE010000031.1:0-2138 GCA_036475395.1 Phycisphaerales bacterium | reverse complement strand
GCCCGGGCGGCAGCGGATCTGGTCGAGCGCGATTTCACCGCCGAAGTGCCTGACCGGCTGTGGGTCGCGGACATCACGTACATCCCGACCTGGGCCGGGTTCCTTTATCTCGCCGTCGTGCTGGATGTCTTCAGCCGGCGCGTGCCAGCCTGCCAAACGCAAGCGCCGCGTTGAGATAGACGTCGACCGGTGGGTGGGCGTAAAGCCCTTGCCGCCAAAGCTCGAACTGTTCGTCGCGCGCGCCGAGCCAGTTCCGCGTGAACACCGGCGTGATTGGCGGATTCAAGCGGTCGTCGCAACACTGTGTGTGTCGGCCTATTGAAGCCACTGGTCAAGCGCCTCTGCGGGCGTTCTCCAATTGAGCGTCTTTCGGGGTCTGGCGTTGAGGGCCGCTGCCACGGCTGCGATCTCCTCGGCGCTGTGCCTGCTGAGGTCGGTGCCTTTCGGAAAGTACTGTCGCAGCAGTCCGTTGGTGTTCTCGTTGGTGCCACGCTGCCACGGGCTTTGCGGGTCGCAGAAGTAGACCTGCAAGCCCGCATCGATCTTGAGGCGGGCGTGCTGGGCCATCTCGGCCCCTTGATCCCATGTCAGCGACCGGCGGAGCTGCTCGGGCAACGTGAGGATCGTGCGCGCGATGGCGTCGCAAACCGCCTCGGCGCCATGGCCGGCGAGCGCGGGTCCGTTCTTCATACGTGGCGCGCTGCCGTGCCCTGCCAGGCGGGGAAGATGCAGCAGCATCGTGAACCGCGTCGTGCGTTCGACGAGGGTGCCGATCGCCGAGCTGCCCAGTCCGAGGATGAGGTCTCCCTCCCAGTGTCCAGGAACGGCGCGATCGGCCGCCTCCGCTGGACGTTGGGCGATCATGATCTCGGGCGAGATGAAGGTCTTGCCCCGTCTACGTGCGCGCGTTCTTGGCATACGCAACGGCCGTCCGGTCCGCAAGCAGGCGGTCAACTCGCGGCGTAGCGCCCCTCGAGCTTGGACGAACAGCGCCTGATAGATGGCTTCGTGGCTGATGCGCATCGTCTCATCGTCCGGGAAGTCGACCGGCAAACGGCGAGCGATCTGCTCCGGGCTCCAGGCCCTGGCCCACCGCCGATCCTGCCGAGGTCCGTGTCGACGTCCTTTCCAGGACACGGCGGGGCCGGGAGCGGAAGCTCCGCTCGGAGCCGCGACGACGCCCGCCAGTCGTTCCTCCACATAGGTGCGTAATGCCGCGTTGAGCACGAGCTTCGCCGTCTTCGGGCGACGAGCGGATCGCTCAGCGTGCCACTGCGCCGTCGTCGCACGATACTCCAGACCGCCCCCTCGTGTGACGGCGTTGCGGCGCAGCTCCCGCGAGATCGTCGATGCCGCCCGGCCCAGTTGTCGAGCGGTCTCCTGCATGGAATAGCCCTGCACGCGAAGGAGCGCGATCTCCTCCCGTTCAGCCAGTGAGAGGTATCGCCCGGAGAGCGGCTTTGCCGAGAGTCCAAACATCGCTGGTGACATGCCGCCCGCCTTCCGAAACCATCTTGTTCCGACAGCCTGTGACACGCCGGCCTTGATCGCAGCATCTTCGCTTGCCATGCCCGCCGCGATCGACGCCCAGAACCGTCGCCGCTCATCGCGTCCTGCCACCGGTGGCCGACCAGGCGACGGCAATGGCGCTCGTCCAGATCGATCCGAACGTCGCTTTCGATTGTTCATCGCAACCTCCTTCATCCAGGTGTTGCGACGACCGCTTGAATCCGCCCAGTACACCTCGATCGCCTTTGGCAACCGCTGTCGCGTCGCCGGCGTGCGTCCGTCGACCGGATCGGTCGGCGACTGTTATGACAATGCGATGTGCGAAAGCTTCTTCGCGACCCTGGAATGCGAGCTGCTTGACCGCCGCCGGTTCCGGTCCCATGCCGACGCACGGATGGCCGTCTTCGAGTTCATCGAGGGATGGTACAATCCACGACGGCGGCACTCGGCCATCGGCTATCTGTCACCCATCGATTACGAAAGGAGCCAGCTACCCCCCGCTCGCCCAAATCCATAACCGTCCACGAAACCGGGGCAACTCCAGTCAGACCCCTCTTACACGACAGCCAAAAACGTTCGAACCGCACCGCTAAAGGAAAGTTGGAATACAATCATGCTCTTCCGACAAA
>JAZFYE010000030.1:0-45261 GCA_036475395.1 Phycisphaerales bacterium | reverse complement strand
GATCCGGCTGCGGTTTTCAACGTCGGTGTACGACTCAGTACGAGGATCGAGACGCAAATCACCGACGGCGAGTCCATCGCACAACTGATCGACGAAGTCTACGAGCGCCAAGCGAACGCTGACGATCAAGCAGCGCACGACCAATCCGATGACTGTGCTTCCGGGGGCGCTTCCGGGGGGGGCGGGGAGATTGAGCGGCTACTAGCCGAGGCTGACCGCGATCTGCTGAGCACACAGGGTAAGGGACCGATCGTCAAGCTGGTCGACGCATTGCTCTTTGAAGCGCTGTCGCGTCGGGCCAGTGACGTGCACGTGCAACCGCTGGACGATCGAACCCTGGTGCGCTACCGCCTTGACGGCGTGCTCCACACCGCACGGGAACTGCCGCGCACCATCACCGCTTCGGTGGTCAGTCGCATCAAGGTCATGGGCCGCATGGACATCGCCGAACGGCGCATCCCTCAGGATGGCAGAGCCACGGTGACGATCGGCACAAGACCGGTGGATCTGCGCATCAGCACGTTGCCGACGAGTTACGGTGAGCGTGCGGTCCTTCGCTTGTTGGACAATTCTCAGCAGCTGTGTGACTTCGACCAGATCGGCATGCCCCCGGAAGTGGCCACGCCGTTCCTGGAACGAGCGCAGCGCACCAACGGCATCATCCTCGTCACGGGCCCGACGGGTTCCGGCAAGACCACGACGTTGTACTCAACCCTGCGCCGAATCGGCTCAGCCCAGATCAACATCATGACGATCGAGGACCCGATCGAGTATGAGCTTTCCACGACGGGACTTGCCGTCAGCCAATCACAGATCAACCCCCGCAAGGGTGTGACCTTTGCGAACGGATTGAGACACATCCTCCGGCAGGACCCGGACGTGGTGATGGTGGGCGAGATCCGCGACACTGAGACGGCCCGGATGGCGATTCAGGCCAGTCTCACCGGGCACCTGGTCTTCTCGACACTCCATACCAATGACGCCGCCAGCGCCGTGACCAGACTCGTTGACCTCGGCATCGAAGCGTATCTGGTCAGCGCTTCACTTTCGGCGGTCCTCGCGCAACGACTTGTACGGGTAATTCACGACCAATGCCACGGCCAAGGGTGTGACGATTGTCTGGACACCGGCTTCCGGGGGCGCACGGGTCTGTTTGAACTGATGGTGATCGATGAGCTGACGCGCGAACTGATCAGTCGCGGCGCAGCGCTCGCCGACCTGCGCACGGCGGCCCAAGCCAACGGCTTACGAACGCTGCGCGAAGAAGGCCAACGGCTCGTTGGGGCCGGACGAACCACACGGACCGAGGCCCATCGTGTCGTGGAGGGCGCGGCATGACCGTGTGGCGCTACACCGCCGTGCCGCTCCAACGCGCTGCGCAGGCTTCGGCCCGCCGGGGCGAACTGGCCGGCGAGTCCGCGGCCGAGGTCCGCGCTTCACTGCGCCGCATCGGGCTGCAGGTCATCGATCTGCGTCCATTGAGACGCAACGCCACTGATCCGGTCACTCAGAATCAGCTCGCCTGGCTCCGTGAACTGCATGGTTCAATTCGCAGTTCCATCGAAGGCCATGTCCGGGGGCGGCGACATGAGCGGGCCGAGCTGTACGACGCTCTGGCCACGATGCTCGACTCGGGTCTGCCCCTGTTGGAAGCCGTGGACACGATCATCGGCTGCACGAAGCGCCACCGCTGTGCCGTGCGCTCGATGCTCGTGCAGGTCCGCGAACAGCTGCGCGGCGGCTCGTCCCTGGCGGAAGCGATCACGGCCCACCGGTCATGGTTCGACGCAAGCGAGGTCGCGATGATCGAGGCCGGCCAACTCAGCGGAACCTTAACAAGAGTCCTGCGCACGCTCGCCGAGCGCCACGAGCGAAGCGGCGAGCTGAGCAACAAGCTCATCGGCGCGCTGGCCTATCCAACGATCGTGGCCATGGTGGGCCTGGGCGTCGTGATCTTCCTCAGTGTCAAGACGCTGCCGGACCTGACACGGATTCTCACCCACGCCGGCATCGAGACGCCGGCGTTGACGGCCAAGGTTATGGCGCTTGGACAATTCCTTGCCGGCCACTGGTTAGCGATCATCGTTCTGGCCGTCGGTTTTCTTGTCGGCTTGACCGTGCTGAGCGGACTCATGGCACAACGGCAGATCCACTGGCCCGATTGGCTTCGACGACTGTACCCCAAGGTCCTACGCCGTATTGCCGTGGCGCAGGTGTCCCTGCAACTGGCCGAGTTACTGCGCGCCGGCGTTCCCGTCGTCGACGCCTTGCGCGTCCTGGCCCCAACCAGTTCCGGGGGCGGATCTCGTTCCGGGGGCGGGGGCGAGGGTGGAGGTGGGGGCTCGTTGGCTCGGCAGTTGCACACGGCCGCGGATCGTGTGGAACGAGGCGATGAGCTTGCGGCGGCGCTGGACGATGAACATTGGTTTGATGGGGAGTTTCGGCAGCTGTTGGCGATCGGCCAGGCGACGGGCGAGCTCGATTCACTGCTTGAACGCATCGGCCGGCGCTACGCTCGGCAGGCCGAGCGACTGATCGATCGACTCGCGGCCCTGCTGGAGCCGAGCGTGATCCTCACCCTGGCCGTCTTGGTCGGCCTCGTCGTCATGGCCGCCATACTTCCTCTGTTGCGATTGCAGGAGGTGTTGTGATGAAGAAGAGGCACGAAGGCACAGAGGCACGAAGGCACGAAGGGAAGAGGCGACGAAGGGATTGGCGCGGGATGACGCTGGTGGAGATTCTGGCCGTGGTCGTCATCCTCGGTCTGATCGCCGGGACCTTACTCGTCGGCTTCTCCGGCTCCTTCGGCAAGGCCAAGCACGAGCTGGCCAAGAGCGGCATCGGCATCATCGCTTCGCAGTTAGAGAAGTACCGCCTCGAGCATAGCGCGTGGCCCAGCAACGACCAGGGACTGTCAATACTCACCGATGGCCAGGCCAGGCCGACCGATTCGTACTATCTGAACCCCGGCCAGCTGCGGGATCCCTGGGACCGCAACTACCTTTACCTCACGCCCGGTCCGGACGGCCATCCCTACGAAGTCCTCTCCTACGGCGCCGACGGTCAGCCCGGCGGCGAGGGCGAGAACGCCGACATCACCTCCGTCAACCTCCGAGGCGATACCCCATGACAGCCAGAAGCGTCAAGTTGCCTCGCGGCGCTTCCGGGGGCGGGGGCTTCACACTCATCGAGTTGCTGGCGGTGATTGTCATTGTCACGCTCGCCACGGGCATCGTGACCGTCGGCCTCGCCTCGGCGAACACCAGCGCCCAGCTCCGTGGGGCCATCGCCCAGTGGCGCACCCTCGACGCTCGGGCTCGAATGTTGAGCCGAGCACTCGGAGCCGTGACCATGCACTACGAAGAACATTCACAACTGCTGCAGCTCTCCCGCGTCGAATCAGATGAACTGCTCGCGAAGATCCAGTTACCAAAGAAGGTTCACGCTGATCTCGTCACGGAGCATCCAACGGACACCGTCGTCTTTGACCGCCTCGGCCGCAGTGCGGACTACGACGTTCGAATGATGATCGATGATCGAGTCGTCGCCTGGCACGTCTGTGGCCTCACCGGATACATCACGGAGCCCAGACGATGATGCGCCGCCGTGGATTGACTTTGCTTGAAGTGCTGGCGTCGACCGTGCTGCTGACCATGCTCGCGTCAGCCTGCCTGTCGCTTCTCCGACAGGCGATGAGCGACCTGCGCCAGATGGACGAACCGTTTGCGCTGGTTGAATTGACGCAACTCGCCGAGCTGTTCCTTGCCGATCCTTCGGCGTTCGGGGTTGAGTCGCTGCCGTCGCAATCGGACGAACTTCACCTGCCCTGGCCGGAGCGTCCGGGTCGATCACCGGTCACCGTGCGCCGTTTGAGTACGGACACCTCCCCACACGATCACGCCTGGCTGAGTTTTTCGTGCGAGGGGCAGCGCATCTTCCGCTGGCTTGCCGTCGAGGCCGAAAGGGAGTCCGAGCCATGAGGCGCGGCCTGACCATGATTGAAGTCCTGGTGGCCCTGGGTCTGCTCAGCGCTCTGGTACTCACCCTTACCTCTTGGATTCAGACCACGGCCCGTGCCGGCACCCTCGCCGAACCCGTGCGCTGGCATGTCGCCGCCGAGGCCGTGCTTCAGTTGATCCACGATGATCTGATGACGGGTGATTTCGAGACTGAACAACAAAGGCGCAGGAATCGGCAACCTCGCGTGACGGTCGAGGACGGCTCACTTCGCATTCACACGAGAGCCTCGAGCTCCGAGGGCGGGGGCATTTCCGGGGGCGGGGGTGGACCGACGGTCCATCACTATGCGATCGACGCATTCACCGGTGAGCTCACAAGGACACACGGGCCCAAGCTCGGTCGCAAGACAACCCGTCTGCTCCTGGACAAGGTCGACACCTGGCTCTGCGCACAGGACGAGGAGCGCACAATGCTGACCGTTATCATCACGTCCGACGCAGGCCAATCAATCCAACGGAGTTACCTGCTGCCGCCGTGACCAACCACAACCGCCCAATCAGACGCGGGGCGGCGCTGCTCATCGTCCTGGCCGCGCTGATCCTCACCGTCACGGCGAGTGTGAGCTTGGCCCGCCTCGCCTCCACCACCAAGATGCAGCGCACACTCGATCGCGCCGCCATACTTGGCGACGATCTTCTGCGCGCAACCGAGGCGCCCATCATTGCGTGGCTGGAATCCGAATCCGCTCAGGTCGTCCTTCCCCCGGAAGTTGAAGCGCCGCGTATTGGCGTTCTGCACGATACGTGGTCCGACGGCAAACGTGCCTACGAAGTGGACATCACCGCCTGGGACCAATGCGGTATGGTTCCGATTCAGCTCGCCCGCTCAGGCTCCCCATTGCGACTGGCCCTACCGGCTGACGTTCGCCGCGCCCTGGATCAGGTCAAGATCAAGCCCAACGAACCGCCGGGCCTCGATCTGTTCCTTGCCGCCGCCGACGCAACTGATGATGAGTTGAAAGTCTTCCCGCGCGCCGATTCGACGGAACCGCTTGTCTTTGTCGATGCCTTGAACCCAGCAATTCGCGAAGACGTAGATCCACAACCACGTTCCTTAAAGGCCCAGCCAATTCCGCTGGCCGTCGGTGCCTTCGTCGCCACCCATTCCGGGGGCGGGGGTCTTTCCGGGGGCGGGGACCGCATCAACGTCAACTCCGCGCCCCCGGAAGTGCTCAAACAGGCGTTGAGAGCGGCGGGCCGAGGGGGACTTAAGCTCGTTCTCGCCGCTCGCGCCGAAGGCCGATCCGCTTCGCTGGGTGATCTTCGGGTGTCATCAAGCTCAAGTCGCGCCGCCCCGCAGATTGTCGGCTCGAGTCTAGCCTGGTCCTTCCGTATCGACGTTCAGGTCGGACCGTTACGACGATCGTGGTGGGCCGTCTACGTGAAGACTCGTTCAAGCTGGGAGTGCGTACAACGCCTTGCGATTGCCCAATGATCCAATCCGAAGATTGACGGGATCAATGCGATTCACATGGCTCTTTGGCGCTGCGCTCGTCACGCTGTCTGCGGCGTGGGCCTGGCGGCCGCTGGAACAGCCCAAGCCGCGTGGGTTCTTCATCGATCTTCACCCGCCTCCGACCACGCCGATCGACGATCAGGACCACCGCTTCGATCAGGGCGCCTTCGTCGTTCGCCTCTGGAATCCACCCCCGGAAGCGCGCAACGCACTCGTGGCTGGGCGAACGGCGCCGCCACCGAAGCCGCTGCGCTTGCAACTCATCGGCATCATCGACGACGGCCGGCAGCTTCGCGCCGCTCTCTACGATCCCGAGACCGATCGTTTGCTCATTCTCGGAGATGGTGATCACGTCAGGCAACACACGATCACAATCACCGCCGACGCGGTCGAACTTGCCGACGGACGAGTCACCCATCGACTCACCTTGCGAAAGGACCGATCGTGATCGGATCGACCGCGCACGATGGGCCGCACCTGCGATGGCCGGCCGATCGCTTCTACTGGGCGATCCTCGATGCCGCCTCCATGCCCGGGCGGCCGACCGGTCGATCCCGACGACAACACGAGCGGCTCGGCTACCTCTTCGAGAGCGTCCTGCCCGGCGTGACGATCGAAGAAGTCCAGGCCGTCTATCAACGCCTGCCCGGCAACACAAAGCGCGTTCTGGCCTGTGGCGTTACCCGCAAGGTGCTCGAGCAGGAGGTCGATCAATGCGCTTTGACGCTCTCACCGCGGACCGCGCCCACATTCGTAGACGAGCGAATCGAGCCGGCGGCGTTGAACCTGCTCACCGGCCGCTTTTTGCCGGGGGCCGTGCGACGAGCCCACCGACGGCTGATTCTGTCCATCGGACTGGTGCTCACGCTCTGCGCCGTCCTGGTCATCGTCGGTCTGGCGCGCCGCACCAGCGCCCAGCGCCGCGCGCACGATGACATCTTCACCGCCCGCACCGCGATCCTCGAACAGGTCCTCGGCTCCGCTGCCCCCGCCCCCGGAATGGGGGCGGGCATTCCGGGGGCGGGTCTTCCGGGGGCGGGGGCGGAGTTGAGGATGACGGCCGAGCGTCGCCGTCTTGAGCAGACGCGCAGCGACGACGTCGCCGTCAGTCAACCTTACGACAGTGCGCGGGTGCTGGCTCGTCTGCTTGCGCTTTGGCCGTCCGATGTCCCGGCTCAGACGCAATCGCTTTCGATCAGTTCGACCTCGATCATGCTCCGCGCGCAGGTTCCGAGTATGGCCGACGCCCAGCGCTTGGCGGATGCGCTGGCCAGCTTCCCGAAGTGGCAATTGCATCAGCCGCAATCTGAATCGCGACGCGATCATGTGCAGGTGACCCTCCGCCTTGGGCGCAACCAGGAGCAGGACCGATGACCAAGTTTCCCCGAGCCGTCATCCTTGGCGTCTGGGTCGTTGCCCTTGGTCTGCCGCTGGTCATCAGCGCCAATCGGCTCGCCGAAGCCCGTTCCCAGCTGTCCGCGGCCCGTTCATCGTTGGTGCGCATCGCCGACAGTGCCCAGCGCATCGTCGATCTTCGCGGCGAGCAGGAGCGCATCGCCGAGCACAAGCGACCCGAGCAAGACGTCATCGCCAGAGTCAGCATCGCCCTCGCCCAAGCGGGTATTGCGGCGAAGCATTTCGGGGGGCTGCGACCGGAGTCCGACGCCGCGCTTGCCGGTACCGGCCACACCGGCGTCGCCTATCGCCGTCAATCCGTGCGCGTCTCGCTCACCGACCTGTCGATCGCCCAGTTCGGCGCCTTCCTGTCCCAGTGGTCCGCCACGCAGCGGCTCTGGACGCCGACCCGTATCGAGCTGACGCATGCTCGTTCAAGACAAGGCGCTGATCGCTATGACGCCACGATCCTGATCACCGCGACCTACCTTGCCGATGGAGAACGCCGATGAATCGTTTCTGCCTACTCCTGCTGTGTGCGTTGCTTCTCGCCGTCGGCTGTGCGCAGCCGTTCAACAGTCCCTATCAGACGCCCGGTAAAGCCGCCCGCAACCCGCTGAGGGCGCAGGAACTCACGCAGCAAGCGACTGAGCTTCTCGACGACGATCCCGAGAAGGCCGAGCAACGGCTGCGCGAAGCGCTGCGTGCCGATCTCTACCACGGTCCGGCCCACAACAACCTGGGCGTCCTCTATCTCACTCAGAGCAAGCTCTACGAAGCCGCCAACGAGTTTGAATGGGCCCGCAAGCTCATGCCGGGTCATCCTGATCCGCGGATGAATCTCGCCCTGACCCTGGAGCGCGCCGGTCGCATCGACCAAGCGCTGGCGACGTACGGTACCGCGCTGGAGGTGTATCCCAATCATCTTCCCACGATCCAGGCTCTTGCCCGCCTTCAACTGCGCCACCGTCGCCCCGACGACCGCACCTCGGGCTTCCTCAAGGAAATTGCCCTCCGAAGTGGGCCGCAATGGCAACAATGGGCCCGCCAGCAGATGACGCGACGGTTGCCCTGAGCACCGCGCATAACCTCCCACGACATAATGCCCCTCCTCGGACGTAGCTGCAGCCATCATGTCTTCCTTGCTCGGCCCCAAAACCCGTGTCCCAGCCGAAAACCCCGGCTGCGCAGTGGCCCAACTCGCTCGTCGATGACAACACAGGTCACCAACATGTCGGCTACAACAGCGACGCCTATTCAGGTGACGCCTATTCAGGTGACGCCTATTCAGGTGACGCCTGTTCAGGTGACGCCTATTCAGGCGACGCCTACTCAGGCGACGCATGAGTAGGGGCTGTCATAGATTCATGCCAACGAGTAGCATGCCTGTGCTGTGGTGTTAGAATGTCCATCGGTGGCTCGGATGGAGTTTTCGCCAGGGACACCTGGGCGGCAGCGGGCTCAGGCTCGGTTTCCTGTCAGTCCTTTTCGGATCGTCTTGATTTCTTCGCGAGAGTGTGTTCTAATTACGCGCGTGAAGAGAGTCGAGAGCCCCTTGATCCATAGTTCTGGGGAGAACAATGTGGGGGGTTGCTGGTTGAACTTGGGCCGCGCTGCGGCGGCGGGATCAACCCAACGGCCATCGGTTTCTCCCCACCCTCAGTTCAACGTTTGCGAAAGAGCCGGTACGAGTGCTCGCCACGTCGGCATCACCGTGTCTTGCGGTATCGATACACATTAATTCGTGGAGGTGAAGTTATGGCAACGTCAACCGTGGAACTCAAGGATAAAGAATCGGCCGCGAGGCTGAAGGAGGCGGATCGGGTCGATCGGATACCGTCGGATGTGGACGTCACCCAGCTTCTTGAGGACGCGAGGCAGACTTTCGACCACGATCCCAACGTCATCGGGGTCGGTGTCGCTCCACGCCGGAAGGGAGGGGAAACGCATGACGACGAGGTCACCCTCGTCTTCTACGTCAAGCGGAAGCTGCCCAAGGGTGATGTCGACAAGAAGTCTCTGATCCCGTCGAAGTTCCAGGGGATGGCAACGGATGTGGTAGCACCGTTTGGCCCGGACGCCCCTCAGGACGCGTTGGGATTCTTTGAGGGACACCAGCACTCGGACGATATGTCGTTTGTTGGGTGGGAACGCCTTCACGAGCAGTGGATGGCTGAAGCTGGTGGCGAGATCGCCTGGCATGGAAAGGTCCAGGACTTCGGAGACGTGTGCGTGATTGAGGATGACGGTACTTTGGTCAAGACCATCAATGGCCAACAGGTTGTGGACTTCGTCAGGGCGTACAAGCTCTTTCGTACGACCCACCCTGACATATACGATTTCGTCACGTTCTTCACCGACTCAGCTCACGGCATGCCACCGCAGGGCGGTTCTTCGTGGTATCGGTTCATCTTCAACGACACCCAGGGGATTGGCTTCAGCCCTACCTGGAACAAGCGTCCTTCATATGGATCCAATGTTCTGCAAGGGATTATGTTCTTGAACCAGGGACACTTTCCCATCTGGCGGTATGTCATGCTGCAAGAGCAGGCACATCGCTGGGCAGCCTTCGCTCGCTACAGGGACACTGCGCCAGGTCCCAGCCAAAACGACCACTTGCTCAGCGGGTGGGGGCACTGGGCCCTCTATTTCGACGAAGACAAATCGCCCATGGCCTATGACCCCTATGACTGGGTGGCGCAAAATGGAAACTTCAGACGGGTCGCTCTGCAATCCGAAGAACGCACGTACTGCAACCTGGACCTCTACCTGATGGGCCTACTGGGCCCGCTGGAGGTGGGTGATTTCTACTTGCTCTCGAATGTTTCACTCATATCCGGGAACCTGTATTCCGCCAACAAGAAGACGCTTACCACCAAGAATATCATTTGGGCTGAAGGGAATCGAGTACCCAGTGTTGCCACGTCGCAGAAACGATTCAAGAACGGGTTCGTTGTACTCACTGGGGACATGCAAAAGGTACACGACCTTGTCGATCAGGTAGACTCCTTACGGCTTCGCTTCGAGGAAGACTTCCGCGAGGCGACAAAGAATCTTGCCCGGGTCGACACTACCTTGGGCCCGCTGACGGGCACCACGGCAACAGATTTCCGTACAGTTCCCATTCGTATTCCCCCTGGTACTGGTCGTCGGAGCATCGAAGGCACGGCAACATTCGGTTCAACAGTTCGACGTGCAAGCGTGGCATTGAATGGTTTTAAGCTCGACTTTGTGAATTCCGACCACCACATCAACATAATCGAAGCCGACACCGACATCGTTTCAATTTCCGGAAATAAGGTCACTTTCCGCGTCGAATGCAACTATGCAGACAAAAACTTTGACGATTCTTATCAAGGATATGTCACCGCCTTAGTGATTGCTGAGGTTGGCTAGCAAAAGGACGGTACCAGATACGCTTGCGGGAGGGTGAGTTCAATCGCTTCTATGCTCGTGGCGTGCCACCAATCTAGGGTCGTTGCGAGCCGGTCGGTTGCGCTAGGGTGTCCAATGGGCTCGATCGCCGATTCCGATCGGGTGCGAACGGTTGGGCACGTACTCCAGCGTCGGGGGACACGCTCGGGACCAAGATTGAGATGCGACAGCCGCGTCCTGAGAGTGAGGGATTGCGGTCTGTGACCCCGCTTGTGTTGAGCTGACAGTCGTCCTGTCTCCTCGGCCAGCGCCGAGGGCGGCCGTGCTTCTTGTGCCGATCTTTCGTCGCGCTACGAAACCTCGAACTCCAGGACGTTCGATTTCCAGCGACCTGGTTGCCAACGAATCCGGTGAGTACCGGGCTCGGAAAAACGGAAGCTCGTGATCTCGAAGTTGAAGTCGAGTCCAGGGCTCTCTTGCACCCGACCGTCGTAGGCAGCGGGCATGAAAACGTCGTCGTCCCGCTCGCTCGGCGGCTCGCCATGGAACTCGCCGTTCACGTACTCGTCGAAGACGGCCTTCGGTCCCATGACATAGATCGGATGGCCCGGCTCCACGATCTCCAAGACGTGGATCACTCGCACCTCTTCGTTGACGGCGTACACGGTCTTCTCCGTCAAGATCGTGACTCTCCTGCCGTCGAGCACTTCGCCCTTGTCAGCCCAGCGGTCGTAACCGCTCGCGACCTGCAGGTCCCGCTTTGGGGCTTCAACAGGCTCGCCGTTGTCCAACACGTAGAGGTTGATGCTGGAGTCCATGTCAGACTCTCCACGTCCCGGACGTCAGGGCCTCAGGGTGACCTTGGTTTCTCTCTTGGCCGTCAGTCCGGCCGTGGACTTGTGACTGCCGATGGCAACTGCTTCGGCTGTCTTCGTGATGATGCCGACGACCTTCGTCCCCTCCTTCTTCACGTTGCGCTTGATGCGGTAGCCGGAGTTGGGCATGTCTTGGGCGGTTTTGATTCCACACTTCGGGATCTTGAACAGGTCCATCTGGAGATTAGAGTAGCTGCCGTCGCCACCTTTGGTGTCGAAGTATGACAGGTGGTCGGCAATACTGGAGGTGTGCCTGTCCGGCGGGATGCTGTTCGCGGCCATGAAGCCGCTGGTGCTGCCCGTCGCACTGGGGCGGGTCGCCATTGAGCCCGTGTGGTCGATGGACGTGCCGACCAGTTCTGAATCCAGCACGTCAGCGAGGTCCGTTCCGCGGACGATGATCGGTGTAGTCAACCCGTACTTAGTGCCGTCGTTGAGCGACGAAGACTTCCCGAGCGAGATGCCTGTCGCGGACGCGGTACATCCCTTGGCCTTCTTCTTGGAACACCCACTCAATAGCAGAGCTCCGAGAGCGATGGCCCCGGCAATGCAAAGGCCGCCGCAAACAGCCCTTTGAACATCGACTCCTCCCACCCGCAAAGAAACAAGACCATGTGCCTGACGGGAGGCAAACGCTTGCGGGGGCGCTGCGCCTGCCGGCCCAGAATCCTCGAAGTCACCCGTCGCCAGCACATCAGCATCTCCCTCATCTATCTGATCCCTCTCAGGGTCAAAGTCCAGGGTCAGACCGGGGTCAGGCGGCTCGCCACGGTCTACCTTGCGGTACGCTTCCAGCATGGGGCGAAGTTTATCTGCCTGAACCTGTATGCGAGCAAGTTTCTCTTCGTCAAACGCTTTCTCTGCCAAGGCACCGTCTGCCGCCTTGAGAGCCTCCTCAAGGACCTCAATAGCCTTTCGAGTACCTCTGTCCGCTTCCTCCACCACCGGGGCGATATTATCACCGGTCGGTATCGCGCTCGTTTGGTTGGTCACATCGTTGGAAGTGCCCGTCTCCTGTCGTTGGACCATGGGATTGGAATATCCCTGCTGGACTACATGGGTCAACTCATGCGCAAGGAGCAGACGCCCGGAAGAGTCGTGAGGTCGATACTCACCGCTCCCGAAGTAGATATCCGGCCCAATGGTAAAGGCCCTGGCATCGAGAGCAACCGCAGCTTTGGCAGCTCGCCGTCCGGTGTGGACACGCACCTGATCAAAGTTCGTTGAGAATCGAGATTCCATGAACGACTTTGTATTGCTGTCCAGGTTGCCGCGTTTACTGGAGGAATTGGATGAGACACGGGTTGGGCTCTCTGTGGACCCATCACCCGTGCGCGGGCTGCGCATCACTTTCAACGCCACCCGATCTGCCTCCTGCTCGTATTTGTCTCCCGGCTCGCTCACGGTCAGTTTGGCCTGAATCGGCGACAGTCCGGATGATCGAGGCTTTCTCTGCAATGTTTCCGACTTCTCCTCTTCTTCCTCCTCGCACTCGGCGCACATGCGCTGCAACTGGCTGACGGGGGCCGGAAGCTCATTCACCGGACCGATGCTCCGCTTGGGCTGGAGGAGGCCGCTGGCCAACAGACTCTGGGTAGCGCGATTGCCGATCGCCTGTTGCAAGTGCAGCAAACGATCAACGCCGCGCTCGGCCGTATCGGTCTGCGGGGCGAGATGAGACGTCCGCTCGGCGGGTGCCGCTTTCCTCACTGTCGAGATTCCGACTCGTTTCACCATTTCATGTGCCTCCGCGCTTCATCGTTCTACCGGCGCCGTGTGAGAACGTGTCATGGCCACCTCTGATGTTGCTATGACGTCACTGCTCGAATCCAACGATTCGTCGGCAACTCTTGCCCGTATCAGGGCACATCGTAAGCGAACAGGGCATACGCTTCAGGTGCGTACAGGGTATCGCTGCGGGCGATCACTCGGATGAGGGCGCCAATCACGGGTATCTGCGCCGCCCCAGGTCCGCGCGGCGTCAGTTGGCTGTAGTCGGGTTGCCCCGGCATTGGACGGTCGTAGGCCACCAAGGCTAAGTGCGCCGCCTCGTGAATAATGGTTTTCACTCTCTCCGCGAAAGAAGTGGTCAGGAACGGCGGACACACGTGAATATTGCTCCGGATAATCCAGAAGGAGGCGTCGAGGTAGGCATAAGGGCTGGGATTGTCGCATTGGGTTTCGCATTCGATCACCAGATCGTTGCCCAGCTCGTTCAGGATCAATTGGTAATTGGAGCGAACGTCGCGTACGAATTGTTCATCGACGCCCCCCGAGCCGGAGGGATCATAATACTGATTGAAGACTACCTTCTCAGGGGGGCTCATGCCCGACCAGCCTGTCCCAAGAACGGCGATAGCGTGCGTCACTTTGGCGATGGCACTGTCAATGTTCTTGCGGACGTCGGGTATGGTGCCCGCCGGGCAGTCTTCGAATGCCACGTCCTGCAGAACAGGACCCAGAACTCTGAGCGCGCGTTCATAGTCGTCGCCGGAGAGGTCGCCGCGCAGGTCGGCGATGAGGTCACCGTACTTCTGACGATAGCGGCTTTCCATCGACTCGATGTCCACTCTTCTACCCGCCAGCGCGTCTAACACGCGGAAGATGGTCTCCTCGTCGGTGCCCAAGCCGGCCATGGCCAGATACAGTTCATCCTCGCCCTGCAACATACCCTGATTCAGCAGGCGTAACGCGCGGATGCGCTCGGATCCGCTCAACTCCTCGCGCAGGTCGGCTTCAAGCTCACGACTCGTGAGCCGCTCATAGGCGTCCTTGATCGCTTCCCGCTCAGCCGACGTGCGTCCGGTGAGCGCGGCGTAAATGGCCTCTTCATCCGTACCCAGCCTGTCCATCGCGTTGTCCAGTTGCGCGGCGACGACGTCGGCCAACCCAGCCTGCTGCTCGGCCGCCGTCCCTCCCGCACCAGGCGCGGCGAGCGGAGAAGATTTCCCCAGCTCTTTCAACTCCGACTCGGTCAGCTCGTCCTCCAGGTCCGGCTGCAAACTGCGGCCCGGGTACATCTCTCCGTAGACGCGCTCGATCTGGTTCACCTGATCTTGCGAACGACCCGCCATCGCGGCGTAAATCGCCTCCTCGTCGGTGCCCCAGCCGGCCATCGCCTCCCGCAGCCGTCGTGCGATTTGTTGGAGCATCTCGTTGGTGAGGCCTCCGGCCGCAGGGGGAGATGTCGGCGGAGAACTTGGTTGCCGCTGCACCGGCATGGGCTCCAGTGATCTCGATTGCTGTACTACGTGCGTTAGTTCGTGAGCAAGCAGGCGGCGCCCGCTGCCGGTTCCGTCGCCCTGGCCGGCCCCGAAAACGATATCCCGTCCGAGCGTAAAGGCGCGCGCGTTGATCGCCGCCGCCGCGCCGGCTGCGGTCGCCCCAGTGTGCAGTCGCACATCGCTGAAATCATGCCCGAAGCGTGGTTCAAAAAAAGAGCGAGCGGCTGGAGGCAGCGGTTGCCCACCTCCGCGCAGTGACGAGATGCGAGATTCAACGCTCGACTTGACCGGCGACTGTCCGGGTGATCGTGACTTTTTCTGCAATGATCCTTGTTCCTCCTCTTCGTCCCTTTCTTCTTTTTCTTCTTCTTCGCACTCCGGGCACATCCGCTGCACGCGGCTGATGGGGGCCTGAAGGGGTCGCGCGTCATCCGAATGCGGATCCGGCATGCGCATCACGCGGTCCGCCGTTTGATCGGCTTCGCGCTCGTACACGTCGTCCACCGGACCGATGCGCAGTTTGGGCTGGAGCAGACCGCCGGCCAACAGGCTCTGGGTGGCGCGATTGCCGATCGCCCGTTGCAAACGCAGGAAACGATCGACGCCGCGATTGGGGCTCTCACTCTGTTGGGCGCGCTGCGAGGCCGACTCGGCGTTCGCTGTTTCCATGACCGGTGAGATTCCGACTCTTTCCGTCATTTCAAGATCCTCGCGCCTCAGCGTCACCGACTTGTGCGTGCTCGGTCTTTTGCAGGAGCCTTTTTCAAGGGCCCTGAGGCGGACCGCAATTGGGCGCGGCAACGGTGCCGCCGGTGTAGTCCCCGTTACTCCAGAACAGGTTGGTCCCGGTCACCTGCGCGGTGCGATAACGCGCGTTGTTGCGTTGACAGAAGGCCATCCGTTGTTGAACGGTGCTGCCGTTACCGAAGTAGAAACCGCGACCGGCAGTTGGATCGGCGATCGTCCCGTCGACGACGCCCTGCGCCACTTGCTGCGCGGTCGTCCATGATCGTGCATTCGGCCCGGTGAGCGTGGTCATGTCCCGCGTTCTGTTCGTCCGCAAAGCGTGAAACTCGCGGTCAGTCAAGAGGACATCATACGACCCTCCCCACCCTGCATCGTACCGGTTTCGGACAATCCACGCAGCGACCACCATCGCGGCGCGCCCTTCACTGGCTTGTTCTCCGAAGATCATGCGGGCCAGGATGTCGACATCGGTGGCCGGCACGACTCGTGATGCCAGTCGAACATTGGAAGTAGGCAAGTAGCCGTAGACATTGGTTCCGGCGGTGCGAGTCCGCGCCTGCAGTTCGGCGATCACGCCATCCGCACGATTCTGCAGATTGCTGGACTCGATCCACGCTCTTCGGAAGCTGTTCGGCACGGTCGCACCAGCATCCGTCGCCGTCCCCCGACTTGCACGCCCGATGCGATTTGCATTCGAATTGTTGCCCCATCGGAAATTGATCCCTGCGGTGCCCGTGGTCACCACCAGTGCAGGCTCCGTGCCCACCACTTGAACGGTGCCGGTCGGAAGGTTGCGGGCTGGGATCCGCAACGCCTGGCCCATCCGCAGCGCCGAAGCCGCTGGTCGACCCGGTGTTGCATCCCTGATGTCCTGCCACCGATCAAGGCCGTAATGACTCGCCAAGGCGCCATAGGTGCTCCTCGTTGTGTCCAACTCATACGTGAAGTATGCGGCCTGGGATGTCGGTCGTCCGGTCTGAGCCCGCTGGATCAACCTGGGGCGTATGAGCCGCGAGTCTCCGCTCTGCTGCAGCACATGGGTCAGCTCGTGACCGAGCAGGCGGAAGCCGTTGTTGGAGTGGGGTGCATACTCACCGGCGTTGAAGACGATGTCGCGACCGAGCGTAAACGCGCGTGCGTTAATCGCCGCCGCCGCCCCGGCCGCGGTCGCCCCGGTGTGCAGTCGCACATGGCTGAAATCATGGCCGAAGCGCGGTTCGAAAAAGGAACGGGCGGCAGGAGGCAGCGGTTGCCCGCCTCCACGCAGCGACGACATACGAGACTCAACGCTCGACTTGACCGGCGACGCTCCGGATAATCGCGGCTTTCTCTGTATTGATCCCTCTTCCTCCTCTTCTTCCTTTTCTTCCTCTTCGCACTCGGCGCACATCCGCTGCACCCGGCTGATGGGAGAATGGAAAGGTTGAGCATCAGCTGATGCCGGCTCTGCCATTCGCATCACGCGGTCCGCCGTTCGATCGGCTTCGCGCTCGTAGACGTCGTCCACCGGACCGATGCGCAGTTTGGGCTGAAGTAGGCCGCCGGCCAACAGGCTCTGCGTGGCGCGATTGCCGATTGCCTGTTGCAAATGCAGAAAACGATCGATGCCTCGTTTGGCTCGCTCTGGCTGTGGGGCGCGTTGCGAGGCCGACTCGGCGTTCGCTGTTTCCATGACCGGTGATATTCCGACTCTTTCCGCCATTTCAAGTACCTCGCGCCTCAGTGGCCTTCTCATCGGATGCTGAGGAACAACGACCAGCAAAGAACGCGCCCGGATCTGGAGCACTCGTGAGGCAAGAGCGAAGCGAATCCCCCGCTGCGCCATCAATTGACCTGGCGTGAGACGGAATGTCGCTCCTCATTCAAACTCCTTGAAAAAATTCGCTTCGAACTCCTCCTTGTTGGCAAAATACTCGAGGCGATCACGCATGACGGGCTTGCGGTCGAGGATCTGCGCATCGCGCACCTCCACCGGACTGAAGGCGATCACGCCTTCTGCCCAGTTGGCCAGGACCGGCAGGCCGAACGCCGTATCGTTCTTGTCTTCGCACAGCTCCCATACTCCACCGACACGCTCGCGCAGCGCCTCGCCGTAGAAGGCGATGATGATGCGGTTCATGCGCGCTTCAGAAATCGGCACCTTCTCGTCGCCCGCGAGCACGCGCAAGTAGAATTCCTCGATGGCGTGCAGGTTCTCTGCATCGTACGCCACTTTCTGATTCTTGAAGTGCACGCTGTTGGCCAGCAGCTCATTCAGATCCTCCAGGAGCATGTCAATCTCGACCAGGAACTCTTCGTAGTCGTCTCGCATTTTTTGAGTCATTCTCGGCATCGCTTGTCCTCACGGCTGAAATGCATCCTTCTTAGTAGAGTTTAACAGTGATGCCGGCCTTTTTCAAGGCTGCGATCATGTTCGCATCGTTGCCCTTCGCGAGAAGGTGCCACTCCACCTTCATGCTCTTTGTTTTGATAAGCTCGATGTCCTTCAGGATTTGTTTCCTGATGAACGGTGTGTTCTTCAAGGGCCCCGATTTGATCTCGCGAGCAGTGTTGCCCAGTACATTGTCTACCTTGCGAAGCGTCCGCTTGCCACCCACTACGACCCAGATATTCTTGGGCTTCCCCTTCATAATCCGCGCGAATTGCACTTCGGCCAGATTTCCCTTCAGGCGGTTTCGAGTGAGCGTGTCGTACACCTTCTCATACGCGGCCTTCGTCCTCTTGCCGCCGCGCTTTTGGTACTTCACCCATGCGGCAGCGCGCTTCTGCCGGTGCGCGGCCGATTTCAGAGTGGTCTCAATCCCGGCAAGCCCTGCTTTGATGCCCTTCAGAATCTCACCGCCCTTCTCAGCGGCCTCCTTGCCGGCTTTCTTTTTCGCGGCTCTTGCAGCCGCCTCCTTGCTGGCTTTTTGCTTTGCGGCTTTATTGACCGCGACCTTTTTCAGATCAGCGGCGAGTTGCTTTTTCCCCTTCTTGATCATGGTTTTCCCGGAAACCTCAATGAGCTCCTTACCGGCTTTGCTCGCCAGTTTGGCCCCATCTCCGAAGACCGGCACCATGGCGACCACCGAGATGCCCGCGCTCGTCCAGTCGCCTTCCGCGGCGTAGACGATGGCATTGACTCCATCCGCCACGACTCCGATACCGGGTATGAAGCCCGCAATGTCCAATGCCCCATGGACGATGTCGAGGACCGACGGATCTTTATCGCGTATACAATTGCTGGAATTGCTCGATATCTTTTCATCGAACACCAGAATGTCACCTTTCAGGCAACAGTAGGGGTGATCGAAGATGCGCCAGATGGTCAGGTAATAAGTCCCCGCTGAAAGGTTTGCGAAGGAAAACGAGCGAATGCCGGCCGTTCGCGCTTTGCACGTGGCAATCTCGTCGTCGGGCCACCAGTCGATCTTCTTCGTCAAGGTCACGCCGAACGTAAAGTCCTTACAATTTGGAATTTTCTTGTCCAGCTCTTCTATGAGTAGAACAACCCTCACCCCGCCCTTCGTCACCTTGAAATCTCGCGAGGTCAACACTCGGTGACAGATCTTGACCGTACTCTCGAAGCCCTTCCTCATCACCCTGGCGTCAGGGCTCCTTTTTAGCGACAGATTGCTACCTGCCGAATTGACTGCTTTCCCGCCTGCACCCTGTTGAACAACGTGAGTCAACTCGTGGGCCAACAAACGGCGACCAGCCTGGTCCTTCGGCGTGTATTGGCCGGCGCCGAAGACGATGTCGCGACCGAGCGTAAAGGCGCGTGCGTTGATCGCCGCCGCCGCGCCCGCTGCGGTCGCCCCGGTGTGCAGTCGCACATCGCTGAAATCATGATTGAAGCGCGGCTCGAAGAACGAGCGAGCGGCAGGAGGCAGCGGCTGTCCGCCACCGCGCAACGAAGCGATATGCGATTCGACGCCCGCATCGACGCGAGGCGCCGCAAGCGCCTTTGCCTTTCGCTGCAGCGATTCGTCGTCTTCCTTTTCGACAACCTCTTCCTCTTCATCCTGAACCTGGCGGCGCAGCTTCTCGTCTTCTTCTTCGCACTCGGCGCACTTCCTCTGAATCTGCTCTTCTTCGCATTCCGTGCACATGCGCTGCACCCTGCTGATAGGGGCCTGAAGCGGTCGCGCCACATCCGAATCCGGAACGGGCATTCGCATGATGCGCTGGGCCGTTCGATCGGCTTCGCGCTCGTACACATCATTGACCGGACCGATGCGCAGTTTGGGCTGGAGCAGTCCGCCGGCCAACAGGTTCTGGGTGGCGCGATTGCCGATCGCCTGTTGCAAACGCAGGAAACGATCGACGCCGCGCTCGGCCCTCTGGGTCCGTGGGGCGCGTTCCGAGGCCGGCTCGGCGGACGCTGTTTCCATCACCGGTGATATTCCGACTCGTTCCGCCATGTGAAGTTCCCGATTTGGAACCGGTCAAGTCTTCTTTCGCTTGCGTCTCGTGGGGCGACGGCTGGTGCGCCGCTTCCTGGTGGCCTTTTTCCTTCTTGCGGATTTCTTCCTGGTAGCTCCCGTCTTCTTTTTCTTCCTTCTGATTGGTTTCGTCGTCCTCGTGCCTCGGTCGATCGGCGGCCTGCCCAGTGTTGGCCCGGTCGGTGGTTGAGCGGCACCGATGTCGATATTATCCTTCCCAGACTCTCCGCCGCACGGGTTGATGACTTTGAACGGGCAGGCGCCGGCCTCGACCTTCTCGTCGACCGACACGACGACTTCGATCTCCGTGCCCTTTTTTCTTGATACGTATTCCCGAACGCGCACGCCGCTGCGAGCGAAACTCACTTGAGCGTCGTCCGCGAAGCCCGTGCCTCTGATGATGACGGTGCTTGTTTTGCCGGGCATGAGGTTGTCGCTATCGCCGTCCATTTTCACGACCACCTCGATGATCTTCGGCGCCTCTTCGTCGCACTTCCACCAATAGTGTGCGAAGGAGACAACAAGCCGGCGGCAGGAGCAGTTGTCGATGGACTTGATGCACGCGTTCTCATCCACGCACACTTGGGCGAGTACGACCCACGGCTCTTTCGGACACGGCGGACAGGGTGGGATGCAACCATCGGCGATCCCCTTGAACGCCGACAGGTGCGGGAGCTGGGGTTCAGTCCATTGGTCTTCCGGACACGAGTCGCGAATCCCGATCTCATACCCGTCGCGCCAGCGCGAGTACTCACATCGGGTATCGTCGCATCCGCATCCGACCGGCTGGACGCGAACGGGTCGGGCCTTGCATTCCTTATACTTGACCGCCACCCAGTAACAGCCGTCTCCCTGCCTGGTCGACGTCGCGCAGCACCACGGATCTTCCGCGTCCTCGGTGGATTCACCGGAGATGCCGGTGACGCCGATCGTCCGCAGGTCGACCTCGTGATCGCAGCCGACGACGATGTCATCGCCGTAGGGTCCGAGTATGTACCCGCGCTTGACGATGATCTTCCACGGTTTGTAGCCGTCGCAGTCGGTGGCGCCGTTGTCGCACTGACCGTTAGATTTGTCGTCGGCCGGGGCAGGCACGCGACAGACACGAGCGCCGCAGACCACGCCCCAGCCGTGCAGCATACGGTTGTGCAGGCGGAGTCTGCTTCTGAAGTAGGACTGGTCCAGCGTCATCTCCGTATCGGAGATGAGTTGGCGGGGGAAATAGCGAGGCCGCTCGAGCAGCTCGCACGAACAAGGATCTGAATGACATATGCAACCGTTGTTCACGTCTCACCTCGTCTTACTTTTGGCGGTACGGGCGTTCTTCCTCGTACAGCATGGAAAGCAGCAACTGAAAGAGCAGGTCGTTGTTGTACACAATGGGCCGAACGGTGATGTCAATGTGTCCGCAGCGGCATCGGCGCCCTTGGTCGTCGTCCATGTGAACGCAGATGTTCGCAAGCGGAATACAGGCATCCTCGGGGCAACATTCGCAATGATCGCTTACGATTCTGGCCAGCGCCGCGTGCAGAGACTCGTAGTCCGGCGGGCACTCCTTGATGACATCCTCGATCCGGAGTCCACATCCCGCCGGCAGGTAACCGGATCGAAACTCGATTCTGTATTGCTCGCGGATTACGCCTGGCTGACACGGGTCCTGCGTGCAGCAGTCGCCGGCATGCACGGGCATGGGATCGGCCAGGCATTCGTGATAGCACAGGACGACATGGACGTGGGCTTCGCTGTCGTGGACATTCTCGTCACCGTCGCTCGGCGGCGCCGGCAACATGTGCGGCTCGATCCGGAGCGGTCCAACCTCCTCCGGCACGAAGATCTCGTTACCCGCGCGGTCGATCGCGAAACCGGGGCACACGGTGATGGCATCCTCACAGCGGGCATGCGCTTTGACATTAAGGCCGCAGACGACACCGTACCCGGTGACGAGGCGGTTGAGCATGCGGCGTTTGAAGTTGAGATACGCCGTCTCCAGCTCGAAGTGGTAGACGTCGAGCAGCTTCCCGTGGAAGTAGTGATTGCGCTTCGGCGCCTGCAGATCACATGCGCCATTGGTCATAGTGGGTGTAGCGGACATGACTCCTCCTTGTCTGATCTGGTGGTCACTCTGTTGCCTCAATGGCGCCGGTCCCGAGTCGGGTGGTGCGCCCGAGCCGACTGTGTCGATCGATCCGCCCGGCCGGTTCACCCGCGAGCACCGTGTGGCGCTCTCCGAGCCCCGAGGGCGAAGGCGGGCAACCCGGCACGACGGTATCAATGCCCACCCGCGCTTGGAATCCCACGGACAGAAGCGGCTCGATCAAACACAACTCGTAATGCGTGTGCGCCGGCTTCTCACGATCGATAATCGCGCGCACTTCGTCAAGCTTGCTCGAATCGCAGACCTGCGAGCGGTACAGGGACACGCTGAACTGATGCGCCGTTTCTTCGAACAGCGGTGCCCCGAAGTCTTCCTGTTCGATGAGACGCGAACCGTCGAGCACGGCCGACGTCCCCAGCACCGCTCCCTGCGCTTCCACGGAAACAAGCACGGTCGTCAGGCCAAGGATCGACCGCTCGACGCTTGGCCCCTCGCCACCCTCGGCGGGCGGCAGCGCCCACCAACCCGTTGCAAGCAGCGGTTCTTCAATCCGTGCGTCTACTCCGGCGTAGAAGCGCAAGGCGCGCCGCAAACCTTCAGCCGTCCCGCGATGAGCCGACGCCTCAAACACCATCGCAATGGCTTGGCGCTTCTGCACCTCCGGCAGGTCTTCATCCAGCTCCAGACCGAACCAACTCGCCAGCCATGAGAGCCACGCGCTGGGGACCGCCTGTGGATCGAAGTACCGCGCCAGTCGTTCGATTCGTCCTTCGATGTCGACAAAGAAACTCTCAAAGAGAGAGAGAAATCGGTCGAGCAACTCCGGTTGGGGCGCGATGTCCTGGTTCGGCGACTTCGTGTAATAGATGGCCGGCAGATGTTTGCCGTACGTCTCGTGGTCGTAATCGATCCGTATTTGATCAACGCGCGGACTCTGCAACCCGTCACCCGAGAAGTGTGCAGCCACCCACAGGTATCGTTTCGGCGTCCCTCCCACCAGGACGTCGGGCACATCATCGGGACGTTCGTCCAGGTCTCGCCACTCGTCCTCGTCAAACGTGTCCGGGCCGGGCATGGGTTGCGCGGCAGGAGACCAGTCGTCCTCGTCCGACGTTCGCACATAAAACCGGAAATGAGCACCGCCGTCGCGCGGCGCCCCGAGCGCCTTGAGCCGATGCCACGCGACCGCCGGTCCCGAGGTGAACGGACCACCCCACAACACGCCGTGCTTCACGTACGCGCCGCGCACGAGAAGCGGCAGCGGCGGATTCCCATCTCCGGGCGCGAGCCATATTCGATCGTGATGGTCGACGGTCACGGCCGCCACGGGCCCTTCGTAACCATAAGACTCGCCGATGACGTCGCCGTCGGGGGTCATTCGCACGAGGCGCCGTCGATCGTTGTCGCCCACATAGATTGACTGCTCGTGCGCGAGCAGCCCCACCGGCGCGGTCATGTCCTCGAGAACGAACTGTCGCTTGAACGTGCCGTCGGTGTCGAGAACGACGATTCTGGCCGGGTTCGAACCGAGCACATACACCTCGGCTCTTTCCGGCGCGACCGCGATCTCGCGGGGCTGCGCCACGCCGGCGATGGTCTGGGCGTTGTCCGAGAACTCTGAAATAACGTGTCCGTGCGAATCGAACTTCTGCACGCGGTGGTTGCCGTAGTCAACCACGTACACGTTGCCGGCACCGTCTGCGGCCAGCGACCACGGTTCGTCAAAGCGCCCCGGCTCGACGCCGTACTCGCCCCAGATACCGATCAGGTGAAGCGAATCGAGCGCGAAGAGTTGGAGACGATGATTGCCGGAGTCCGCGACAATCAGCGCGTTGCGCGCCGGAAGAACGACCAGCCCGCGCGGCGTACGGAACTGCGTCGGATCATCTCCGGCGCCTCCCACGCAGCACGCACTGTGAACAGCGCCATCGCAGAACTCGCGCACGAACAACCGTGAGGCGTCGGGATCGGTCCAGTACACGGTGCCGTCCGGCGCCGCCGCCGCACCGGCGGGCGCATCGGGCGCGGCCAGTTCCTTAACCACATCGGGCAACTCACCGGCCAAGCGCGGCAGTGCGGCGAGACGGAGCGCGCCGTCGTCGCCGCGCTCGATGCCCGCCCAGTCGAAGCCGGGCCAGAGGCCGTCGCCGTTCAGGTACAGGAAGTTTGAGCTGTTGCCTTCGCTCATCGCTTCATTCGACTCCCATCCAGACGATCTTCCACGTGGTGATTACCAGGTCCGGCGTGCTGATGAAGTCGGTGACACCGTCTTCGGTCCGGTCTGACAAAGGTAAAGCGAGCACAAGGGCGTGCACGTCAAAGCGAGTCGGCTGCGCATCGTGAATGCTGAGAATGCCCTCGGCGAAGAACGTAACCGTGAGAGTGTTAGTGACCTTGACGTTCAACAGGCGCGGGCCTTCCAGATGCGCCTCGTAACAGGGAACGGTCTTGAATCCGGCACACGAGGTATCGATGGTCGTCTTCAGAAGGAACGGCAGGATGCTTTTCCGCTCCCATGCAGGCTCAACGCGGCCGCAGGCAATGTACGGCCGGGCGTTGGGCCTTGCATTGCGACGGTCTTTGACGGACAGCGACTTGATCTGGCATTCCTTGATCTCAACACGAGCGAGGCGGATCTTGCGCCCGTAGCGCAGGTCGTTCTTCAGTGTTGCATCGCGCGCGTGCAGCTTGTCGGCTTCGCCCCGCTCCAAACGCACCCAACAGAAGATGGGTTCGACCTCGAGGCGCACCACGCCGCGCGGCAGACAAACCCCGTCCCTCGTCTCGGCTTCCTCGAGATCGTGATCCGACGGATAGGAGACGGTGAGGTCGTAGTAGACCGACTCGCCGTCATCCTCGGCCGAGACGGGGGGCACCTGCTCCGTGTGCGCGGCGGTGAGCACGATTTCGCGACCATCGGAATCCAGCGCATAGCCAGGCCCGATCTGCACGTCGCGATCACCCACGGCGCCGATCACCGCGTACCCGTTGCCGATCCCCGGCTGGTGCAGGCTGCGGTTGTGCAGTTCGCGCATGCCTCGGTGGAACCCCTCCAGGTCCTGCAGGTCAGAGGCGAAGAGACGCTGACCGTTGAAGAACTGCTGCCGTTCCATGAAGAGTGTTGTGTCAGCAGGGTCGTCCATGATCTACCTCATTGGAATCTGCACATGGCGGAACACACTCGATGCCCATCCAGCACACGTAGAGATGCCGGAGAGCGAAATTGAGACTCGCACTCCTGTCCGCCGATACCAGAGCGCTGAACGTGAAACTGTTGCGATTGCTGTCGGTGATACGGCCCAGCGTGAACGTCGGCAGGTCGCACGCACCGGAGACCGCCGGGTGGCCGCGCAGCCAGGCGAAATAGGCGGGCTCACCGGAAAACCCGGCCGCGGAAGTGTCAACGACGGTCTCCACGCGTAAGATCCCGAGCTCGGCGCGCTTGGCGACGGTTTGCTTTGAAACCTTGGTGAGGACCTGCGCGACGGCAACCACGTTCGTCGACACCAGCGTGGGTAGCATGCCGACCATCGACGTGACTTTCCTCAGTTGCGTCACGATGGCAGCCGCACGCACGTGTCCCGACGCTGGAGTGGCGGCCGGCTGGGCGTCCCCGCCTTTCACGAAGATGAACTGGCTTATCGTCCACTCTTTCCACGCGGTCTGGCCCTGGATCGTCGCGCCGTGCGCTATGCGCGGTCGCGCTTCCGGTCGGACCATCACCCGGACGGATTCGTCCACCTGCATTTCGGTATCGATCTCGGCGGGAGTACCGGTGCCGGTACCTGAACCGTCATCCGTGACGGCATCCGTCCGGCGCAAGGCAACAATCGGCACGCTGTCAACAGACCGTGGCAGATCAGAAGGACGCCAGAAGAGATCGGGCTGTTGTCGCATCGGCCGCGTGGGGAAGCAGCACTCCGTCGCTTCACGCGAAGTCCCACGCGCGCCAATGTAAAGCGTCCAGCATGCAACCTTCTTCCAGTCGAGGGGCAACGGCACTTGCTTCTCGCACGGAAGACAGATGGCGCCGCCGCACCCGTCGTAGGCAAGACCCGGCTTCACGACCAGGACGGTTGTTCTGCGATCGGGGCCCTTGGCGATCTGCGACTCGACCTCGAGTCCCTTGACGATTCCATAGGCTCGATGAATGGCGCGGTTGTGCCACCGGCGCATCTCTTCATCAATCGCGAGCTGGTCGTTCAGGTCGCCGCTGCGCAGCATCTGTCCCTGCCAATATCGGAGGCGTTCCAAGGGAAGACGATCCTGAATGGCAGTCGGTTTGCTCATACCACTTCGATCTCGTGCAGGCCGGACGCAACCAGCCCGTTGGGAGGAATGCAGACGTTGCCGCACGTGGGTTGGCCATCGGCCAGGACGAACTCCAGCGCCAATACGTGATCCGTACCATCGGTTTCGTCGATCACCTGAAGCACTTCCGAGCGATATACATCGCGCCCGAGCGGCCAGCCCCTCTCTTTCGCGCCGGTGAGAGAAGCGGAATCGACAGGCGCCGAGAGCCGGGAGCGCTCGGGTTGATCCGCCTCGGGAAGCGGTGTATTCGCCGGACCGCCCGTCAGCGGATGGAACAAGTCGTCCAGCGCGGCGCGAATGGTCTCGGCAAGCCGCGTGCGGCTCACGCCGGTGCATGCCTGCACCCGGGCTCGCACCGATACTTCTATATACTCCGGTCCCACGACTTCCACCCGTGTGCCCAGAACACGGCGGTGACAGAGGTACGCGGCCACCGCCCGGCGCAGTTCGCGACTCGGCATCGGCCGACTGGCGGGAAGAAACGGCACGATGATGAGCGTGATCACACCCGAAGCACGCAGACACGGGAACGATGGATGAAGATTGGCCCGGGCCGTCACGCGCGCCAGTCGCGCTCCCGGTGTCTGTCGAGAAAGTAGTTCATAATCCTCCAACGTCACGGCTCGCTGGGGCTTTTCGATCAGCTCCAACGCGCGGCTCGTCGCTTCGTCCAGATCTTCACCGTCATCGCCGCCCTCGGCCGGCAGCGTGTTGGTGATCGAACGCACCGGTAACTGGTCGGTGCCGAGTTCGGCGATGGCGGCGCGATTGTGCGGCGTGTCGGCGATCTCAAACGTCGTTCCCGACGGGACGTTGCCCGCCGAGCCGTCCGTCACGAGGTAGTCGGCCACGAGCGGCACCGCCGCCGGCAGAACGCGCCCGCGTTCACCATCGCCAAAGGTGATGCGTGCGGATTCATGATCGATCAGGAAATGCGAATCAGTTCGCTCAGAGGTGATGAAATCCAGTCGCTCCGCCCAGGCGCGCCATCCGGATTCCTCAAGGCTGTACAGACGAAGACTTGAACCGGCGACCGCACTCTCGGGAAGTGCAAGCTCCTGATCCGGGCGACCGGTTCCCGAACCGACCGCAGCGGCCTGTACGGTGATCTCGCCGGCGCTGTTGGACGAAGGCGAGGTGTAGTCGAGCAGGCGGAACTGAGGCGCATCCGCCGCGTCAAAGTCGATGGTCTCGATCCACAGCGCGAGCGTCAGCTTGAGCGTGAGCTTCTCCGCATCCGTAGGATTGTAGTTGAGTTGATGCGTGAATTCGTTCCCGAACACGACAACCTTGAGCGTGTACTGCCGAGGAATCGTATTGGGAAGCGTGAACCTGACGCCGCCACCTCCGCCCGTGGTTCGCGTGTCGATCTCACCACCGGCATCAGACAGTGTGATCGGCGCACCGCTGAGCGGCGTTCCGCCGGCATCTGCATGCAGCACACACTCGATAACGCCGGTCGCATTGTCCAGTCCCTGTTCGTACACGACGGTGATCGATCTTGGCTCCAGCTCCAGATCGAAGTTTGCCAACTGACCGGCGGCCGGCGCCGTTCCGATCACCTGAGCGTTGGTCGAAATGCGCCAGGCCAGCGGCACCACCGGCGCTGTCTGCGCGACGGAGACGCCGTTGAAATGAATCGCGGCGAATTCGGGTGCTGCGTCGTATGCGCCCCGCGCGAATCGACAGCGCACGTACATCAACTCGGACTCAATCTGTCCGATCTGGTGTTCGGGAAGGAGTTCGGGCAGCGTGAGCACAACGCGACCGATCAACGTGAAGGCGCGCGTATCATCGCCCACACGGTTCGCTGGCAGTGGCGACCACACGCTGGCGGCGTCGCACATCTCCCAGACGATTCGAGCCGAGTGATGGTGCAGGGGGCCGGGATCTGAACCAGCAACTGCATCGCCGACTGCCGGAGCGCCGCTCGGACAGCACGTGACAAGGTCATCGGGGGTCGTGCAGGCGCGCTTCGCCGCCCGCATCTGCTCGATCAGGCGGTCGCGCTCGTCGAGTTGCGCATCGCCGGGAATACACTGCAGGCTCAACTGAGCATCACCCGGCCAGCCGTCGTCACGATCGAACCCGAGATACAGTGCAGCCCCGACCTGCGGATCGGAGCCGAACGGCGCAATCGTTTCTCCGCGCTGCCACTGGCGCGTCAGGTCCGTGAAGGCTCGGCCGTCCCACACTTGCACCGCTACCAGATTCCCGGGCAGCACCGTCAGGTCCTCAATTGTTTGGAAGATCGGTGCGGGCGTGACGCCATTGGCGGTCAGTTCCGTGTGCGCCGGGAGGAAGATCGACAAAGCGCCCGTCTCAAGGGCAACGGCAAGCCCCGCCCGAGCGCCGCGCGGAGGCCTCGCCTCCACGCCGACAAGTTGCAGGAACCGTCGGACATGCGCATCCGGCACGCGATTGGCGCGGTACATGTCCATCTCGGCGATCATCGCGAACAGTTCAATCAGCGTGATGCCGGGATCGTGGATGTTGTGATCGGTCCACTCCGGCGCATAGAGCGGGATGAGCGCGCGAGCTTCCTCGACCAGGTCGGCCCAACGGCGGTTGTCAAGATCGGGTAACGGAAGCGCCATCCTGACCCTCACATGACCAGCTTGATCTGAATCTCACCGGCGACAACGGTCTTGCCCGTCGGAACGCGCGCCTGCTCACCCTGCAGTCGACCGTCGATGTAGAGCCTGAGTTCGCGCGCGTAGTCCACGCCCTTGATCCGCTCCAGTACCGCGGCCACGTCCGAGAGACACACATCGCGCCCTTCTTCCCAGCCGCGCCCCTCCGGTCCGCCCAGCAGTGGATGGAGGAAGCTTTCCAGGGCGGCGTGCACGGCCACTTCGACGGTTCCTGCCGCCTGTGCATCCAGCGGCGCGATCACCGCTTCCACGGCCACCGCCTGGTATTGTGGGCCGGTGACGTACAGTTGATGCGCGTCAGCAAGTTCAGCCGGAGCGTGCTCTTCAATCGCGCGTCGTACCTTTTCGCGCAATCCGAACGACGGCCAGGGTCGCGGCTCGGCGCTGCGCGGAATGATGATCAGCGTCACCCAGCCGGGGCGTGGCCGGCCCTGCCCGTCGCGTGCGGCCAGGACGCGGGCGACCGCCACCGCGGGCGACGCCTCTTTCGCCATCGTCTCGAAGTCGCCGGGCGTCAGCGCGCGACCACGACTGCGCAGCACGTGCGGACCGCGGATGCTCAGCGCGCCCAGCGTTTCGCCGTCGGACCCACCTTCGGCCGGTCGCGGGTTGAAGACCGATTCAAGGCCAGCGACACCGGCCAGCGCCTGCGTGATGGAGCTGGCGGCGACGTTGCCATCCACGCCGCCGCCCGTGCGGTACTGACGCGCTTCGATCTCTCCACCGGGGGGCAGAAGCCGGCCGTGCTCGCCATCGCCGAACAGCAAGCGGCCGCGCGCCCGCTCCAGCACGAAGTGTCGATCAGTGGCCGAGGAAGCGAGCAGGTGCCTTCGAGGCCACCAGCGCACCCACACTTCGCTGACGTTCTTGGTTCGGTCCCGTTTGAGGCGCAGATCGCCGTCAATGACATCTGCCGTGACCGCTTCGCTCGCCAGGCGATCTTCTATGTCGCGCAGTCGCCGATAGTCCTCCCCGAACAGCTCGAGCGCGGCGCTGCGCCACTCCACACCGGCGCGGGCGCCGGTGAGTTCGCGGACCTCCACCTGCTCGCCGTCGAGGACGGGAATCCTCCTGAAGGTGAACACTTCGTTGGGCAGGCCGGTGGTTCGGCCCAGGTTCTCGTTCGTGATCGTCTGGCGCTGCGAGGCCCACGCTGCGTTCGGATAGATGCCGTTGATGGTGGGTTCCGGCGGCGGCCCGTCCTCGGCGAGTCGCGCGCGCAACCAGTAGAGTTTCTCGCCGAAGCGCGCGAGGGCCGCGGCGTCCTCCGGCCCGATGAACGAAACCGTTTCGGGATAACACAGATCATTCGTCCCGTCATCCACCGTCATCCGCTGCCAGTCGAAGCCGCGCCAGTATTCCCAGAGGAGGGCGGGATTGTCGGCGGCAGCGCGCTGTTCGACGACATCGAAGAAGATGTTAAGCCGATCGACGGGAAGATCCTTGTCAAAGCCGAGATAGAGCGCGGGCGTTGAGTCGGCAAGCTGTTGGAAGGGCTGGAACGGCGTGTCGGGCCACTTGGCGCGCTCGGTGAAGTCGTCATACTGGAAATCGTTGTAGGCCAGCACGTGCTCGGCGTGAAACGGGCCGTACTCCCAGGTGTAACTGAGACGAAAGTCGGCGAGCGCCGGCGGCTGCGGGACGAAGATGGTCAATGTGTTGGTGTTGCTGCCGACTTTCACCACCTTCGTGAATCCGAACGCACCGCTGAGCACGCGAGCGCGAATCCACAGCGCTTCGGAGTCGTTGACCGAAGTTACGGCGAAGTCATCCGGGATATCGAACTTCAACGTGCCGGACGCGTTCAGTTGCTTGACGTCGAGCGGTAAGGGCTGCACAGGGTTGGAACCGATCAGTTGCTCCACCTTGCGTGGTGATGCCTGCACGGCCAACGGCAACCACTCGCGCCCGTTGTAGTATTCCCATCGCACCTTGGCCGAGACTGTGTTGGTCGATGCCTTGGCGTTGAACGAATCCTGAGGCGTCTCGGCCTCCTGTACGTGGATGACGAGCTGCGCGCCGGGCTTCGTGAACACTTCCTCGGACGCGAAATAAAACGTCGAACCCGGCCCCGGGTTCTGGCCGAAGGGATAGAACGGCTTCGTGACGTCCAGCGATTCCGGACCGGCGAACGCCTCGTCGGGCTGGATGCCAAGATCGAGTGTGATCTCAAGCAGCAGGATGGGTTTGCTGAAGTCGCGGGGATTGTACGAAGCTTCGTAGGTCAGCTCCGCACCTTCAATGGAGATCTCAACCGCGTAGGTCCCGTCGGTCGCGGCCGGAAGACTGGAGAAGCCGACGTTTCCCTTGGAATCGGTCTTATCCTCGTTGCCGTTCACCGCAAGCTTGACACTCTCTAGCCCAAGTCCGTTGGAGTCCTGCAGTACACACCTGATCGCCGGGGGAATCCGGATCTTCTCCAGCACTTGGAAGGGCGACGCAACGGTCTCATAGCTCGCCTTCACTTCCTTGATCACGGGAGCGCGCTTGATCACGGTGCTCAACCGGATCTGCGAAACCTCAGGCAGAATCTGGCCGGGGTCGAGCGGCAGGCGCTCGTCGAGTTTCCCGCGGATCCAGAACGCTTCGATGCCGTTGACCGCAGACTTCGCGCTGGCAGCGCACTCGCTTTCCAACTGGACACGACCGGTGCGCGTCAGGCCCGCGGTGCCGTCGAGCTTCTCTTCATCGCGTTCAGCGCATTCGGGGTGTTGCCTCTTGAATCCACGCCAGAGCGCGCCGTCCCAGTACTCCCAGAGGATGTCGAGCGTCTCGTTGGACGCTTGGGTCAGCTCGAAATCGACGTTGACTTTCGCGCTGCCGTCCAGTGCCAGCAGCGTATCGTGCGCGATGTAGATGATGTGCGGGATGTCCTGAAGATCCGACCGTAGAAACGGGCGAATGGGGTTGCCGGCCAGGAACTCCTCGGAGTGGTCGATGTACTGATCGCGTCCGGGCCACACACTGAAGACCTGCTGCAGCCGGGCGGAGGTTAAACCCACAGCGCGCTCCGTCTCGAAAACAATCTGCGAGCTTTCTTCCGGCGGCGGCGGGGCGGCGAACTGCGCCCCGGCAGGCAACCGCGTCGCGGTTGAATCAGCGCCGAGTTGGAAGACGACCGGCGCCCGCGCCGACTGGGCGGGGATCAACTCGATCCCCATCGTTTCGAGGAACGCCAGCTTGTGTTTCTCCGGCGCGCGATTCAATCGCTCAAGGATCGCTTCCAGGTACCGGGCCCAGATGAACGAGAGGGCGGTATCCGGTCCGCGGGATTCATCCGCCGGATCCCACGCCGGGACGTACCCCGGCCGCCGTCGCCGCAGCGCCGCAACCATGTCAGTGGCGCGGCGCGAATCCAGGAGCAACGGAGGTCGAGGCATCATGCGACGGCCCCCTCATCGAGATAGAACGGGTACACAAGATTGTGCAGCGTGTTGGTAGCGCGCAGGCGATAGCGCAGCAGTATGTCGATCCGGCCGATCGAGCCGGGCGCGGCCTCGACCTTGACTTCATCGATGTCAATGCGCGGTTCCCAGTCAACGAGCGCTTCCAGAACCCGCGTGCGAATCCGTTCCATAGTGGTGGTCGAGACGGGTTGGAAGACAAAGTCACGCAGCCCGGCGCCGAATCGCGGGCGCATGACGCGCTCGCCGCGATTGGTGCCGAGGATGATGCAGATCGCCTCGCGGACGTCTGCTTCATAGGCGACCGTCGCCACGGCGCGGTCCGTTGCGTCGAGGCGCAGCGGAAACGCCCAGCCAACGCCGAGGAATGCCTTCTGCCTGTCTCGCTTCTGCGTGATCATCCGATATCAACCTCCGATGAGCACCGTGGGCATGCCCATAACGATCGGCGCGCCGCATCCGGCCATGTCACCCACGCGCGCTGCGGGACGACCGCCGATGAGCACCGTGGCGCTGCCTTTGGCGATGGGACTGGGAGGATGCGGCGGCGGCGGCGGGAAGGCGCACGTGTGCGTGTCGCCCAGCACCGCCGCGGGCAGTCCGCCGATCAGCACGTTGGGCACGCCCGGACCGGTGACAATGCCGGGATGGCCGGTGGGGTCGGTGACACGAGCAGCGGGTGGCATGGTAAGGAAGACCTCCTAGTTAATTTTGACAAGTCCGGCCGTGATGTTGCACGCGCCGCCACCGGTCACGTTGGTGGCAGCTTCGCTGGCGATGTTGATGTTCGGTGCCTTCAGGTTGATGGCGCCGGTGCCGACCAAGTTGATGACGGGCGCGGTGATGGTGACGCCATCCGGCGTCATGTTGATAACGTCGGAACCGGCGGTGATCTGAATGCCGGCCGTGGACATCAGGATCGTCTGACCGGTGGCGGTCATGATCGAGATGCTCGGCGGCACTTCGGTGATCATGATCTGATTGCCCGCGAGCGTGCGGATCAACCGGATCTGCGGGAGTGGCGAAGGCAGTGGCGGGGGTGCCATCGCGCTCCAAAGACTGCCGATGATGTACGGCACGTCGCGGTTACCCTGTTCAAATGCCACCAGCACTTCATCACCGAGGTTCGGGATGAAGTACATGCCGTGAGCGGGACCGGCCATGGGCACGGCAACTCTCGCCCACGGGCTCAAGTCAAGGTCGTCGATGAACGGGAGCTGTACCTGAACCCGGCCCAGCGCCATGGGATCGAGTGGGTTGATCACCGTGCCGGTCACAACGCCGAAGAACTTCTCCTTCAGTTCCTCAGCGGTCTCACACATGCCGGCGAGCGTTTCTTCGATCACGGAATAATCTCCTTGAAGACGGAGAACTGCGTCTTGTACCCGCCGCTGTCAATGGAATGCGTGGCGCTGGAGACGCGGTAGTTGCCGCTGAAATCGGGCCCGAGCCCCTCCAGTCGAATCATCGCCCCGGCACGAATCTGCGGGTTGCCAATCGCGGTGCCCGTTCCCGTCAGGCGCTTGTTCAGCTTCTCGCGCAACTTGTGAAGGATGACCAACGCGCTGCTGACGATGTCGCCGGGACTGGAGATCGCCTGATCCACAATCGTGAAGTTCGGCCCTCCCCCAACCGGCGGCCCCTTGGACGCCACGCCCGGTACGATTGAAGTGCCCAGGCTCTCGGAGTCAAAATCCCAGAAGACCGTGACCAGAAAAGTCGTCCGCAACTCGCGCAGTGTGAACTTCATGCTCACACCCGCGACTTGGCCGACCGTGCTCATCTGCGGCGTGAAATCGACGAGCGATTCACCCCACGTGAGGGTCAGACGCGGGGAGTATTCCTTGATGAAACGCGAGATATACAGGATGTCGCCGTCCACCCAGAAATCGGCATCGTATCGGTCCGCCAGCCGCTTGATAAAATCCAGATCACTCTCGCCCTTACAGGCGGCGCCTTGTTTGTCACCCGTTCCCTTGAAGATGATGTCGATGATGGCCTTCGCCGTAGAAATGGTTTCGACACCGGGATCGATCAAGGGTATGAGCAAGTTTCGGGCGCTCAATATCATCGCCACGAGGTAGTCGGGCAGGAACCCGAACCCGCCCGCGTAGGTGCCTTCGGCCAGGCGCTGCAGATAGTCGTGCGCCACCAGCGTCAGGCTGGGCATCCCCCCGTTGGGAAAACTCACTTGGATACCGGTCACCTCGCCCTTGAACATGTGTTCCAGCGGATCCGGCGCGTACCCCATGGAGAGCTCTAACTTGTTGTCAATGTCAAACGTGCCTTCCGCGAAGTTCACCACCTGCACCGGACCGATCTTCACGGCCGTGGGAAACGGCTGGAAACCGAGACCCCGGATGTGCTCCTGTAGCCAGCGCAGATCCGGGTTGGCAATGCTCACTTCTACGCGATCTGCGGCGTTGCGCCCGTCCTGGTAGCTCACACCCGTCACCACCGACCGAACGGCAGCGGGCATGGGGTCCCCGTTGATCTGAATCTGGAAATCTGGCGCATAGACGGGATACCGCGTCATGCCAGCACCTCGCCTGTTTCGGGGTTGATAAACGGTAATGATGGAATGCGAATGGCCTGTCCGGTCAGATCGGCCCGCGGATCATCGATCCGGTTATCCAGCGCGATCGCGCGCCACATCTGCGGGTTCTCGTACAGAACCCCGGCCAGTCCCTCAAGCGTTTCACCCTGGGCGACCACGTGCACCTTGGTGAAGTCTGCCGTTTGACGATTGACCAGTTGCGCCTCGCGGTCGGCGTCGAGAAACTCGTTGAAGGAGACTGTGAGCCGCGCTCGAACAGGTCGACCGTCCTCCAGGAACTTGACGAACTGCTGGCCGGCTTTCGCAAGCACGCAGCGGAACTGCAGCGTTGCCCACGCCACGCGCAGCACCGGCGGCGCGTGTAGGTCGGAATCGATTTCCAGCAGGCGCACGATCTTCTGCGTCTCATCACGAACATCGCTGGCCTGATCGGTCGTGTCGAAGAAGAGTTCCATGTCCAGCGTGCGCATGTTCCCGTGGACGAACTGAAGGATGGGTCCGCTCTGGCCAGGAATGGCCTGTGACGCGAAGTTGTTGTCCTGATTCAACGTGTACTCCTCGGGGTTGAACATCACCTCAAGGAGTTCGCCTGTGTGTTCGATCTCGATCGTTGCTTTGGCGAGGCCCATAGACGTTCGGTCCTTCTATGCCCGTCCCGTGCGCTCGCGCCACGCGCTGAAGCGCCGGTCGATTTGCTGAACGACACGATCGGTGAGAGCCTGCACGTCGATTTGCGGCGCCGCCGGGGCAGGTTGCACGGCGCGACGCATCGCGGGCGGTGTGATCGGAGCGGTCGCCGGCAGCGCCGGCGGCACCCCGCGCACGGCCGACCCAGCCGCGGCCGGCGCCATCTTGCGCAGGGTTCGATCGACGCGCGGGCCCGCGAGAGGCTCAACCCGCCGCTGGCGTTTACGGGCCTGCTGCATCTGTTCCACTACCTGTGCACCGACCACGCTTTGTGCACGCCGTCTCACGCGAACCGCATGCAAGTGAAGATCCGTCGCGGCGACGGCCTCGATCCGCGTGTGGCGCATGAAACGTGGTCGTGTCCGTACGGATGCGAAGTCGAAAATACCTGCATCCGGCGTTGTCCGATCGCGATCGACCACGAAAGGCGGGCTCAACACTCGCCGTCGTGGTGCGATCGTCATCGGCGTTGTATCGCGTTCGACGTGTGGCTGAGCTAGGCGCGACGCAGGAAGCGCCGCCCACGTTCGCACCGGCTGTCTCTCGCTTCGATTGCGATCGTGCGTGCGCGATGTACCTTGAGCGAAATTCGCGGGCGCGCCCGATGCCAATGAAATGCACGTCTTGAACATCGGCCGGACCGTCAGGTTCAGGGAGGATGGCGCGCTGCGCTTCTCGACGTATCGCGTGAAGTGTGTGATAAGCGTCATGGGGCGCCGGTACACCATGTCTGCGGCGGCGCGGCGCGCGATCACACTCCGGAATCGTTCGCGCAACGCCCGCACCCAGTCCCGCCATCGACGCGACCAGCCATTGTCGGGCCCGATCCGCGCGCGGCGCAGCGGGGTTCGACGCGGGCTCGTCGGCCTTGTTTTCTGTGTCCTCCAGATCATGCCTGATTCATGTGCTCGTTAATGGCGGATATCTCCTTCACCCATCGGTGGCGCTCGGTGTGTTCGAGGTCAAGCACCGCCTCAGGCGACCAGTGGAAGTGGTATGCGATGAAGGCTACCTCCTCATAAATCAACCTGAGGGGGTAGCCTACAACCCCTCCACGCCGTTCAACTCCAGTTCAAAGTCGTTCTCGCACTTCGGGCACACCGCCTTCACGCGCGCGTGCCCGTTGTGGTTGATGCGGTTGTAGAACTCCTGCAGATAGGCAAGATCGCCGGCGTACAGGTTTTCGATGTCCTTGGGCGTCACCTGGCTCAGTGAACCGAGCCGGGTAATGACGCGAGACAGCAGGATGACGATGAGATACGCCTCGTTGCTCTGCACGCGCGGATCCTTGAGCGGCAGGATCTCGTCCGCCGCCGTCGCCAGTCGCATGACGCCTTCGCGTTGCAGGGTTCCCTCAGCATCGACGCAGCCCAGAGGCAATGAGAATTCGTACTCGGTGTGGAACATAGTGGTTCTCCTTCAGATTGTGGATCGTCAGGCCCGTTCAACGCGCTCGCAGCTGAGGGTGAGCGAGTCGATCGCCACCTCATTGCCGGTCGCGTTCAGGCTCGGGCCCTCCCATTTGCTGGGCCACGCCAGGAAGAAATTCCAGCGCACCGCCTCCTCCCCGAGATCGTCCTGGAGGATAACCGAGCCGTTGCGACGATTGTTCTCGTCGATCTTGCCGGCGACGATGTCGCGGTGCCACTTGTACAATTCATCCGAGTCGGTGATGCCCCACTTCAAGGTGATGTCCGGGTAAATCGCCTTGCCGGGCAGTTTGCGCACGGTGCTGGGCTCACCGCCTTCGCGATACTCGACCACCTCAACTTCCGAGCCGAACCCGCTGCATTCGTTGAAGCCGGCTTGCACGATGCCCTCGATCTCTACCAGGAAGCGAAAACTCCGAAACGGATCGACTCTCTGTCCTGTTTCTGGCATGACTGAACTCCCAATAAACGATTATTCCTGAACGATGGCCGTGCCTGTATCCGCAATAATTCGAAACACGATGAACTCAGCCGGCGGGTTGGGGCGCACCTGCACCTCCACCGTGAGAATGCCCAGCGCGATCTGAGCAGGCGAATTCAACTCCTCATCCACACGGACCGAGAACCCTTCGGCGGGCTCGCGCCCGTACAGCGCGCCGGCCGCCCAGACGCGAGTCAGGAATTCGGAAACCTGTCGCTTGATCGCTTCCCACAAGGCGATGTTGTGCGGTTTGAAGACGGACGATTCGACGGCTTCCTGAATTGACTCTTCGATATAGAGCAGCAGCCGACGAACGTTCGTATAGCGCCATTGTGTGCGCGTCGCGATCGTCCGCGCGCCCCAGATGAGGTGACCGCGCCCACGCGCAAAGCGCAGCACGTTGACGCTCTGCTCGTTGAGAATGCCCGCATCGGTCTCAGACAGCGTGCGCTCCAGGCCAAGGACGCGTTGCATCTTCTTGTTCGCCGGCGCAACATGTACACCTTCCGCCCTGTCGACTCGTGCAAACACACCGGCGATATGACCGGACGGTGGGACGACGATTCGACTTTCCAGCACGGGATCGGCGTCGGGATCGGGATTGGTAATCTCGATGCGCGGGTAGTAAATCGCCGCGAACCCGCGATCCGATCCGAGCGCATCACGCTGGGCGCGAATCGCGGCCGGATCGGCGCCCGGTTGCGGATCCAGAATGGCGAATCTATCCTGCATCCGTTCGCAATGGCCGATCACCGCCTGCTGGACGGCCAGATCCACGCGATCAGGCACGCAGATGAGATTGACCTCGTCCACGAGCTCCAGTGCATCGATGGCACGCTGATAGTCCGCCGGCGACAGCGCGCCCAGGTCCTCGTTCGCGCCGCCAGCCAGATTCGTCGCCGCGACCACCGTCGGCAGGTTGGTCGGCCGGGTCGAGGTGTTCGGCTGCGTAGGCGCCAACACTTCCACCGAGGCGGAATTGACTGCCGATCGGAAGAAACGGCTGTGACGCGTCTCGAGCGACAGATTCGGATACGTCTCCGTGGGCCCGCCCTGGGGAATCACGATGAGCGTGAACTCCAGCGTCAGCACATCCACGTCAGGATCGCCCGCCGACATCCCGTAGGGGTTAGTCAGGCCGGCCTCAAACGTGACCATGTGATCCGTCACGTTGACGGCGGAGACAACGAGATTCTCATTAGTAACCGTGTTGTTAATGTTGACGTAACTGCCCGGCTCGATTCCGTTGGAATTGGAAACGCGGAATTGAGTCTGCCCGGCCTGCAGATCGGCCACTCGAACCGTACCGCCCGCGGCGTACACGCTGTTCAGGTTGGCCTCGAAATCGATCGTGTTGGCCGTCGTGTCGGTTCGCAGAACGGTGGCGCGCTCGCTGGTAGGGCCGTCTTCGACGAGCAAATCATCGCCGGCGCGAAAGACGGAGGCATCGTCGACTTCGGCCTGATTGGCGGCGGCGCCCGCGCCCACCAGATTGGCCGTGGCCTTGGTCACCGTGACGTTGTCCAACGCCGCGACGATGTTCGCGGCCTGCACTTCAACCGTAGTGAAGTTCCCCGCGGCGCCTACCGCCAGCGCACGGACAACAAGCGAGTCGTTGGGTCCGGCGGATTGATCGGTCAAGGTCAACTCCGCGTGATCCGCATTGGAAACTCGAACATAAAAACAGGTCGTGCCGCCGTTCCGGAAGAATCCGTGGACGGCATGCGATGCAAAGAAGCCATCCACGTGATCCCACGGATCACCGTTGCGCGTCGTGCCGAATTCCCCGTTGAATTGGGTCAGATTCGTGACGCGCGTCGGCTCGTCGATCGGACCGTCAAGAGCGGGCCCGAGGATGGACACGTTGCTCGTGGCGACGCCGGCAATGCCGCCGGCGACCTGTACCTCATCGATGTATACGCCGGGCATAAGGTCGGTGACGCTGAACGCAGACATGGTGGATACTCCTTCTTGATGCTTAGTTTGGAGTAAGAGTGAACCGGTATTCTTCGGGCTGGCCCGGTACGTCCAGCGCCTGAGTTAGAACTTGAAAACCAACGGCGGCAACACGGACGGTGTGCGCGCCGTGCGGAATACGACGAAACGTGTATCGACCATCCGAATCGCTCGTGGCGCGCAAGCGCACACGCTGCCCCGCATCGATGATGTCAACAACGGCGCCGGCCACGCCAACTCCTGCCTGATCAACCACCTCCCCGCCGATCTGCGTGAGGCGATCCGGTTCGCCATCGAACGGTCCGGCGTCGAGATGTCGCGTGGTGACCAGCGTGGCCGTTGCGGCATCCATAAACGGCACGCTGATGGTCACGGTCACCGTGAACGAGGCGCGCAGCTGGTTGCCCATGGCGGTCCAGAACTCCGCCGGACTCTTCATGCCGTTGACCATCGGGGCGATCATGGGCGGCGGCGGCTCGATAACCGGGTGCGGCGCGGGCGGCAGCGCCACCGCCGGCGGCGCCAGCGACCCCTGCAGGAACTGGTCGGGGATCGTGGGGTACCGACCCAGCACCTGCAGCGTCTGGCTAAGAAGCTGATGCTCCTGCATCTCCAGCGACGGCGGCGTCGGATCCTGCGGCCAGGCGGTCACAAGATACGAACACTCAATGCGCCGCGGTGGCGGACTGATGGTCGCCTGTCCGTTGTGCCGACGAACCACCGGCTCGTTGTTTCGCAGCTCGAGATTCTCCTTGATGTCATAGAGGAACAGATCGATCGCGGACTTCTGCTGCGGCGGCTGGAAGGTCGAATCCGGCCGGCCAAAGACGACGTCCGCGGCGGCCAGTTCCGGGAACTCGGTCGCGAGTGCCGGGGCTTCAAGGATCGCCTCGAGGGTCGCGCTCAGATCGTGGATCATGCGATCGCGCCCTCCACCTTGTCGGAGTGGCGCCACTCGCGTCCCAGTTTCTGGTGTTCGCGGACGGCCGCCTGCAACAGATGCGGCATGTGGATGACGCCGCCGTCTCCGGCGGCATAGAACGCGGCGGCAAGCCCGATGTTCTTGATGCACCCCCCGGCCATCTTGATCTCGCGGGCCAGGAAATTGAAATCCACATCCTCAGCCACCGGCGCCTGCCTCGGAAAGAGCACGCGCCAGATGCGCTCGCGGTACTGGGCATCGGGGAACGAGAACTGCACGATGAATTGCAACCGGCGCGTGAAGGCATCGTCGATGTTCTTGCGCAGGTTCGTGGCGAGGATGGATATCCCCTCGTACTCCTCCATTCGTTGCAACAAATAACTGATCTCGACGTTGGCGTAGCGATCGTGCGAATCGCGCACTTCCGATCGCTTGCCGAACAACGCGTCGGCTTCGTCGAAGAAGAGAATGGCGCAGCCGCTCTCCGCCGCAGCGAAGATCTGGTCCAGGTTCTTCTCCGTCTCGCCGATGTACTTGCTGACGATCTGCGAAAGGTCGATCTTGTAGAGATCCAGACCGAGTTCGGTGGCGATCACCTCCGCCGCCATGGACTTCCCCGTCCCCGGCGGACCGGAGAACAGGGCCGCCAGCCCCTTGCCGAGAGACAGGCGTTGCTCGAAGCCCCACTCACCGAAGACGGTGCGCCGATAACGGGCCTGATTGCAGATCTCGCGGAGCTGGGCACGCGGGTCCGGTGGCAGCACGATGTCGTCCCAGCGGTAGCGCGGTTCGATTTTGCGCGCCAAGCGCGCGAGTTTTGGATTCGACTGCGCGCGACAGGCGTTGTGCAGAGATTCCGCGGTGATCTCATCGGCCTCGGCCAGGTTCCATCGCGACGCATCGCGCGCCGTCGCCAGCGCATCGCGGATCTGACCGGGCGTGAAGCGGAACTTGGCCGCGAGTTGGCCGAGATCGACCTCCTCGATGCCGTTTCCCGCTGGGACCTGCGACTGCCAGTGCAAGAATCGCGTCGCGTGATCGGGTACATCGGTCTTCAGCGAAATGAACCTCGAACTGCTCAGGCGTCCCTGCGGGCGCCACACCTCACCGCCGCACAGAAAACTCAGTTGGCTGAATTGCTCCAGTGCTTCCAGGAACGCCTTGAGTTGAACGTCGCGCCCGCTCTCCGGCGCCAGCAGCAGGTCGAAATTCTCCAGGCACAGCACCGCCGGTCGAAGGCAGGACTCGCGAGCGAGGAACCACAAGGTATCGACGGGCGAGGCAGTGGCCAAAAGTCGATCTGCATCAGCGACGATTAATGGTAGTTGCAGCTCACGCGCCGCCGCTTCGGCCAGGGCGCGCTTACCGGATCCGTACGGACCGTGCACGTGAAACACCACGCTTCGCTGCTGAGACCGAACGTCACCGAAGTAAACGCGGACGAATTTCTGTACCCTCTGCTGGACTTCAGGCGGAGCATTCGCGCCGCTCGGCGCCTCGGCGGGGTGCGAGACCGTGCACGACGATTCAAGTCTTGCATCGATCTGCCCGCAGCCGAGCAGAAGATCGGCGATGCAATCGTCCAGCTTCAGCGAGCGCCCGATGAGCGGGGACGGCCCGTCCGGAGACTGGTCCACGACCTGCACCAGGCGGAATCTCCGGAGCGGCGACAGCGCGCCGAACGAAACCCGCGCCAGCATCTTTTGCTCCGGTGACCGGCATAACAAGTCGAGCACCAAACCGATCGTGGGCCGCTTGCGCGTGACATCGTCCTGCACGTAGGCGTAGAGCTTGTCGTACTTCCGGTCGAGTTCTGGGGCCAGGCAGATCACCAGGCACTCTTCCTCGAAGCGATCAAGACCGAAGAGTCGCGCCAGGTGCGGCAGCGCCAGGAGGATCACCTGATGGACGCTCGCCTGCCGCCGATTCTCCATTCGTGCTTCCAGCGCGGCCAGAGCGGCGGCAAGATCGTCGGGGATCGCGCCCTCTCCATTGCGCCCCGCCGACGCACCGCCGCGTGCGGGCAGCAACTCGTGGATCTCCTTCTCCGTCACCACCAGTCCCCGGAGTTGGTCCAGAGGATCGGCGGACGGCGCGCCGGTGCGCCGGTGGGCAACGGCTTTGATGAGCAGGTTGAGCCGCTCCAATTCGTCGTGGAGGTGCTCCATCGAGTTCGCGTAGGCGCCACGGGGTTCTTCGAGCTTGTGTTTCTTCTTCAGCGCCACGGAGTCCTCTGTCTCGTTGTTGATTCGCGCCGGCGGCGCGGTTCAATCATCTTGTTCCAACAGGGCCTGTATCTCTCGAAGCTTTTTGAGGTTGATCTGGTAGAGCACGTTTTCATCGTCGTCGAGAGGATCAATGGCATCGCGCTGCTCCTGATATTCGCCGCGACGGATCAGGTAGCCCATGTCAAGAAGTTCTCCAAGGGCGACGCGAACTTCGCTGAGACTTCGGCGGACCGACTGTTTGAGCAACCACCAATGCGTGATCCCCTCCAGGTTGTCCTTTGCCTCTTGGTTCTCCGCCACGTAGCCCAGGATCTCGCGAGCAATCGAAGATACCGACATGCCCTGTGTATCCATCTAGCCAACCACCGCGCAGATCCAGGTGCGCTCCCGATTGACGAACTGAAGCCGCCGAAGTGCAAGCAAGAACGATGCCACCATCTGAGAGGCGTCTGCGTGCATTGTGCGGTCACCTGTCAGGGTTCTTTTGTCCGGTCAGGCGTGGCGGTCGTTGCGTTCCAATACTGGCATTGGCAACGCCATTTCAGTCGCCGAGCGCTGCAGCGCCGTGTACCACGCTGCAACGGCCTGATTTGGAGGTAGCGTGCCCGGATCGAGCGCGCGGGGCGCGTGGAATGTGGTCATCCGCCGGGCAGGACACTCTTGTCCTGGCCGAGGACAATCTCGTCCACGTTGGAGATGGACTCAGGAACTCGCCAGACGTCGCGGCTCGGCGGAACGTGCTTCGCCGCGCCCGCGCCGGAAGGCGCCGGGATCGATGCCGTGTTTGCGGATCAACTCCCAGAACGCACGGCGATTCTTGCCGGCCGCCGCGGCAGCCCGGGTGATGTTCCCCCCATGCGCTGAGAGCAGCGCGCTGATGTACGAAACTTCAAACTTCGCCACCACCCGTGCCTTGGCCTCCTGGAACGACTCCGATTCTGTCGCGGATGTCGCCGGAAGCAGGATCTCCGATTCGCGGATTTCACGATCGCCGTCGGCCAGAATGACCGCGCGCTCCAGGACATGCTCCAGTTCGCGCACGTTCCCCGGCCAGTCGTGCCGGAGGAGCATCTGCGCCGCTTCACTGGACAGACGGGGCGGCAATTGACCGCCCACCGAGAACTTCCGCAGGAAATGGTCGGCCAACAAGAGGATGTCTTCGGGCCGATCTTTGAGCGTCGGGAGTCGCAGCGGGAGTACGTTCAGGCGATAGTACAGATCACACCGCAGTCGGCCTTCATGCAACGCTTCCTGCACCGGCGTGTTGGTCGCCGCAATCAGCCGGATATCGGCGGCGTGCGACCTGGTGGATCCCAGGGGCCGGTACGTCTTATCCTGGAGCAGGCCGAGCAACTTCGCCTGGGCCGCGAACGGCAGACAGCCGATCTCATCAAGGAACATTGTCCCCCCCTCGGCCGCGCACACGAGACCGTCGTATGAACTCGACGCGCCGGTGTAGGCCGATCGCTCGTGGCCGAACAGCTCGTTCTCGACCAGCTCAAGCGGAATCGCGGCGCAGTTCACCGACACGAACGGCTTCTTGCTGCGCGCGCTGAGATAGTGAATCGCCCGGGCGCACACGTCTTTGCCCGTCCCCGTCTCACCTTCGATCATCACCGTTGCATCACATCTGGCGTACAGGGGAATCTTCTCAACGCATTCCCGGAAGCACGGATCCTCCCCCACCAGTCCCGCGAGTCCAAGCTTCTCCGACAGGCGGGCGGAGACCCGATCCTCCCCTCGGCGCTGGCCGACGAGACGCCAGATTCGAGACTGAATCTCGCCGCGCTTCAGAGGCGGGGTGATGAAGTCGGCGGCGCCAAGTCGCAGCAGGCGCACCATCACTTCCGGCTGTTCGGCATCCATCATGAGAATGACCGGCAAGTCCCCCAGTCGGGCCGCCCGATGCCGGATGATCTCTTCCACCGTTGATTCCATACGCGCCGGTGCGATGATGATTATCGATTCGAACTTTCGGCGGCGCGTGACGCGGCGTACCTCGCGATCGTCGGTCAGGCACCGGTAGTCACGCAACTGCATCACGCGACAGCCGCCCGCCAGGATCTCCTTCAGTTGCCGGCCGAGGCGCGATCCGGAATTGAGATCGACGCAAAGTACGCTGGGACACATCGCCGGGGTCCCTGGCGAAGCTGACGGACTTTCTCCCGCAACGCCCACCTCTGCCTCTCCTTGACGCCTCTGCTGCCGAAAACTCCATCCGAGTGGCTTATCGCGCTTTCGGTGCCACAGCACCCGCATTCTACTCGTTGGGAAACATTGGCGACGTCCCCTGCGCAGGCGTCACCTGCGCAGGTGACGCCTGCGCAAGTGGCATTCAAACACCTAACGGGATTGCGGGGGCGGGAAGATGAATCTCAAGAATTTCGCTGCTTTTGGTCCGTTTTCCCCCATTTTTCGTGGGTTGCCCGTATGAATTAGGTGAGCACCACATCTGTACCGGAGGGAAGCTGGCATGCGGAAAGGCCCGATCGGAGTGTTGAGTATTGTCGGGGCGACGCTGTTGAACGGCGCTGCCTGGGGGCAGTGTGAGGTTGCGCAGATTTTCTCGCAGGGTAGTTTCGGTCGAGTCAGTGTCAGCGGCAACGTGGCGGTCATCAGTGACACGGAGGCGTTTGGATCCCTTGGCGCGGCCTTCGTCTACCGCCGCGGTCCGGGCGGACCGGGGGACTGGAAGCTCGATGCGGTCCTGATGGCGCCCGAGCCGGACGTCGACGACGTCTTCGGTTTCGCGGTTGCCGTGAGCGGCGATGTGATCGTGGTCGGAGCGCCCAGCGCCTACATCCCGAAGATCCAAAGCGGCGCGAGCTACATTTACCGCTTTGATCCGGACATCTCGCAATGGGCCTACGAGGCCACGCTTACTGCTTCCGGTTTCGAGTCGGCATATCTCTTTGGATTCTCGGTTTCGATCGACGGCAATGTCGCGCTCATCGGCGCTCGGGATGCTGAGATCGCCGGCATGTATCAAGCCGGATCGGCCTATGTGTTCCGCTATGA
>JAZFYE010000029.1:0-4250 GCA_036475395.1 Phycisphaerales bacterium | reverse complement strand
AGCTCTCGCCCCGCTGTCTCGATGAGCGGCGCGTCGTAGCCCGACACGCTCGCCACGGGCCGTTCGTCGTTGAAATATGAAAGGATCCAGTCGAGCTCGCCGCATTCGTAACGGGCAGCGAGAAGTTCGACTGCTTCAGGGCAATAGCGTGTGCCGACCCCAGCCTTCAATTCGGCAAGTGCCTTCTCTGCCGCCCCATGTCCCACGCGGGGTCGATACGGTCGAACGGACGTCATCGCGTCAAAAGTGTCGATCACGGCAAAGCAGCTCGCGGCGGTCGGGATCTCCGTCCCGCTCAGACCATCGGGGTAGCCAGAACCGTCGAGCCGCTCGTGATGTGAGCGGACCAACGCCAACGTGACCGTATCGGTCTCGCCCATGCGCCGAAGGCGATCATAGCCCAGAATTGTATGTGTCTTGACGATCTCGAACTCGGCCGCGGTGAGTCGGCCGGGCTTGGCGAGGATCCGATGGGGAATGTCGATCTTGCCGATGTCATGCAGCACGGCCGCATACATGAAGCGCAGGACCTCAGCGCGATCCAGACCGGCCGCTTCCGAAAGCAACTGCGTGTACAGCGCGACACGCCACGTATGCGCGGCCGTGCACGCATCCTTCACTTCCACCACCCGGATAAGCGCCTCGATGATATCGCGGTCCATAAACGGCCTGTCCAAGTCTACGCCTAAACCTACGGCAGGATCAACTCAAGGATCAGCAGATCGCGGTCATCGGCGGTGGCAACAGCGGCGCGGAGGAAAGTTTCTTCCTGACGCGCTTTGCTGACAAGATCACGATTCTTGTGTGCGAGGATTCCATGAGCGCCAGCGCGCTCGTCGTGGCCAAGCAACACGACAATATGTGAGCGACATTGCCTTCACGCCGGCGGTCAAGGCGGTCCAAAGCCGACTCGGGTCGCGCAACGGTTACGCCAACATGGATCGCGGCCGTGGTCGGACGAGCCAATAACGGCCGATCCGGTCACGACGAGGGTAGGCAATTCTGCATTCGACGATCCGGCCTGCGTCCAACCCCTCTCAGCCGGCTGATCTGAGAGGCATCTGCGGGCTTGGTGCTATGATTTTCTCGTGAAACGCCGCCTCCTCATGGTCGCGATCTTCCTGCTGCTCGGTGCTGCATCAAATGCGGCTACGACCTGCGCGGAACTACTCACATGATCATCTGCTCCGAGTGCGGCCACGAAGTTCGCGCGGAGGTGGGGACATGACCGGAACATGGAAGGGTATGCGCGATTCGCGCCGGGTGGTGCTCCTGCTGGCCTTGTCAGTCGTCTGCATGGCTATCCTCGGCAGTGCGGCGATGGCCACACAGTACGCGAAGGACGGACGGTTGAGGATATGGCAGCATCCCGGCGGTGCCGTTGAGGGCTTGGGGATCAGCTTTGTTCTCGGAGCCGTCGTCGGTTTGCTCACGGCTCCCCTAGTCGTACCCTGTCTCTTTCAAAAGAGACTGCTCGTTGCGGTTCCCGCCGTGTACGGAACCAGTCTTGCCGTTGTCGTTCTGTCTACGCTCGTGACCGACTTTGGGCTTTGGGAAGCGCTTCCGATCGCTGGTATCGCGTTTGTGTCAGTCTGCGTCGGGAGCATTGGAGCGCAGGCACTGCTGCCGGACGCGCGGTCCGACGAGAAGCGATGTCCGTCGTGCGGTTACGACCTGCGCGGGGCGGAGCATAAGGTGTGCCCTGAGTGCGGGGTGGAGGTGTAGGTACTCGCCTTGAAGTCATTTCGTGCACTGCCCGGTTCTCGTCTGGCGAACGCTTCGGCGATCAGGGGCGGCGGGCCCGATTCGAACCGATGCGACCTACGAATCTGTGGGTTCAACACGGATCACCACAAGCGTTTGATCATCCCTCGGCCGTATCCCCGCCTCATGTTCTCTTATTGCGGTGGTAAGGTGATCGATCACGCACTCCGGCTCACCGGTGCATTCGGTGAGCGATGTCTCGATGCCCTTGACGTCAAACATCTTACCGGCCGGTGATGTTGCCTCTGTAATGCCGTCAGTATAAAGCACCAAGGTCTGACCGGGCGCAAGCGTGATGCTCGTCTCGCCATATGACTCTCCTGCCACTATGCCGAGCGGAACGCCACCGTTCTCCTCAAGGCGAGAGATCTCCCGGCCGCGCTCAGGCCACATCAACAGAGGCGGATTGTGGCCGGCCCGCGAATAGGTAAATTGACGCGTAATTGGATCGTATATTGCGAACAACGCTGTCACAAACCTCTGCTCGATTCGCTTCGTGATCAAGTAGTGGTTGGCATGCTCCAGAACCTCCGCTGGGCCGGCTGGTTCACGCTGATAGGTCTCGATCACCGACTGCATGATTGCCATGACAACCGCTGCAGCGGGTCCGTGCCCTGAAACATCGGCGACAAGAATGCCCCAGGGTCCGTTCGGATCATAAGAAGACTCACCGATGGCCGCGGTGGGATTGGTTCGCCGTAGAGGGCGCAATGTGTACATGTCACCTCCGGCTTTGTCGAAGGTCTCGTAGCTGACTGCGATCTTGAGTCCGGGAATGCTCGGGACCTTCTGCGGTAACAATGCTCGCTGAATCTTGGCGATTTGTTCGACCTCCCGCTGGATCTCCACGTGCGCGTCGCGTAGCTGTTGTGTGATCATCACATTCTTGACAGTCGCACCGCCGAGATTCGACGGAAGGATCAACTCCTCTAATTCCTGCACCGTGAAACCTTGCGGGTCTTCGCGCAGCGTGATTGTCCAGTTGAGCGGCTCACCACCGTCGAATAACGGGATCGCCATGAGCGATCTGTATTTGGCCAGTGCGTTGCCGACTATTGGATCGTCGCGCAGGTCTAGAGAATGAATGATCTCCGGATAGGCCTTACGGATGAGTGCTCCGAAAAATCCACCGCGATGCACTGGCAAGGACGACCAATTCCTCCACGGATCTGCGTTGCTCATCTCGCTGGCGAGGCTGCCGGTTACTAGCCGGGTGATCTTGTATTCGCCCGGTTGGAGACCGCGGGTAGAGAGTGAGACATAGCCGAGAGGCCCTTGCAACTTCAGAAACCCCTCGGCGAACGCGCGCAGCACCTGCTTCGGTTCTGTCGCCCGACTTAGCGCCGCCACCATCTCCATAAGAATCGGAATGCGCCGGTTGCCCGATATGTCCAAGCAGTCCATGCCTGTAAGGACCTCGGCTCTGCTCGTCGTGTCTGCGAGAAGCGGGGTTGTACTGCCCTTATTTCGTAAAGAGGATTGCATCATCAACTCCTACCAACGGCGTTGTGGCGTAAGCCGATATTTCCCATTTGCCCTTCGCCCGGCTCGGCGGTGGAGCTGGGCGAAGGTCAAACGGGGGATGCCGGTCCTCTCCTACCGCACGTCGGGTCGCTACCTGAACCGACTGTCGCACGAACTCACGCTCGACGCCCGCGTGCACCCCGTGAACGTCATGCTGAAGCCAGCTGGCGAACTTCCACGTGCGGAAAATCCACTTCCGTTTGTGCAACGTGATTGAAGTAATTGGAGAAGATGTTCTGGGCTACGGCGGCGACGATTTCCGCGATCTCGCCATCGCTGTAGCCGGCGTCACGTACGCGTTTCAGATCGTCGTCGCTGACCCAGCCACGCTCGATGACGATTCTCCGCGCGAACTCGAGAGCAACCCCCGTCTTTGCATCACCGCTGAGTGCCTTGAGGTTGGCGGCAAGCTCGCCTTCTTCCACACCGAGTCTCTTGCCCGCAGCGGTGTGGGCCGACGCGCAATAGCCACAGGCGTTCTCGCCAGCGACGGCCACGGCGATCTGCTCGCGCAGCTGGGCGCCGAGGCTGGCGCCCGCCAGCGCCTTACCGAAGCCGAGATAGGCTTCGAGCACCGCGGGGGACTGCGCCATGGTGCGCATGAGGTTGGGCGTCATGCCCATGGCCTTCTCGACGCCGTCGAGCAGCGCTTTGGCTTTGTCCTGGGCTTCGTCGGTCTTGACTGGTTGGATGCGGGGCATGGTGAACTCCTCTCGTTTGGGTCCGGCTGCGGCCAGGCAGGCTTGGGGCGACCGACAAACGATACTTCAGCGGTCGCCTGATATGTTGCGTCCGAGGAACGACCGAATCAGCATGGCGATCACATCGCCGTCTTCCTCCAACGCAAAGTGGCCCGTATCCAGCAAGTGGAACTCAAGGTTCGTGAGATCCCGCTTGTACGGATGGGCTCCCTCGGCGGGAAAGATCGGGTCGTTCTTGCCCCAGACGATCAACGTCGGCGG
>JAZFYE010000028.1:0-2205 GCA_036475395.1 Phycisphaerales bacterium | reverse complement strand
TCTCTCACGTACGCCACGGTCCAGAGCCGGTCGTCATGACTTCGACTCGAAACCAACATCTCGCCGTCTCGGAGGTTGGTGAGATAGTTCCAGTCGTCTTTGATCGCCGGGTCGAGGATTTTCCATTGGCGCCGCGTGTACTCGTAGGCGACGGCCTGGGGCCGACCGGTGGCGGGATTGAACATAACCTGGCTGAGGTCTGCCCCGTCGCCGCGGGCGATGAGGTCAAACGTCGGTTCGTCGCCGACCATCGAGTAGGCATAGAGCTCCGCGGTATCGCCGGCGCGCGAGTCGAGCAGGTAGATCGACTCGCCGTCGCGGGAGAACCCGTGTAGGCCCGACGTCAGCGCATCCTCCCTCGTCCAATGAACAAGCTCGTACCACGTCTGGTCATCGCCGTCGCGCGCAAATACAACTTGGCCTCCATCGGGAAGGAAACGCATGCCGGCGCGAACCTGGAGTCGACTGTCCGCCAAGAGGGCGGCGTAGCCCTCGTTCTCGAGAACGAGCTGTCGCTCGCCGTTGCGCGTGTTGATTCGCCACACGTCGTGAAGCTGGGGCACGCGATCGTTGATCCCGACCAGGATCTCGTCTGGGAAGTCCCGGTCGGTCGCAATGACGCGGGCCTGAATCGATTCGAACGGCGTCAGATCAAGTTCGCTGCCGGTTTCGAGATTCACCGCATATAAATGGAAATTCTCGTTGCCCGCGAGATCCTGTGCGTAAATGATCTGCTCGTTATTGTGGGCCCAAAAATAGATGCGGATGGGACGGTCGGTCGCGTTGGTCAGCGGCCTGGCGTCTTCCTGGCCGATCGTCTGCACCCACACGTTGAGCACTTCGTTATGCGGCGCGAGATAGCTGAGGTGCTTCCCGTCGGGGCTGATTCGTACCGCGGCCCGATCAGGGTTTCCGAACAGCACGTGGCGCGGGATCAGGTTTTCTTGTTGGCCTTGGGTTGCGCGGGCTGGCGGCGCGGCGATGATGAGTCCGACTCCGAGCAAGACGGAGGTGAATGCGGGACGCAAGTCGTACATCAGTTGGACCCTCTAGACTGTTGATGAAACCGGCCGTTTCCAGGCCGACCGTTCCGACCGAGCAGCGGTCAGTATCTGACCAAGCGTAGCCACTTCGCCGAAGTGGTGCACCACCAAGCTGAGGTGGCCGAACCTGCTCGACGATCCGCCGGTGGCATCATCGCCCGCCGCTGATATCGCGGCGGCACCGGGAAACAATGGTGGTCTCGGCGTGGGGTGCCTTCGGTGGCAGGGGCGCTGTGAGTCAAATCCCGCTCTCGAAGAACTTGAGGACGGCCGGGCCGACCTTTACCGCTATTCCGTCGCGAAGTCGAACTCGGTCCACGCGTTTGCCGTCCAAGAACGTCCCGCCGGTGGAGCCGAGGTCACGGAGCACGAAATCCTGACCCTCCCGCTCGATGGTGCAGTGCTCCCTGGAGACGGACTTGGCGCGGATTTGGATATCACAGGTCTCGTCCCGACCGACGATTACCTCGTCGCTGTCGCCAAGAGCAAATGCTCGCAGCAGCTTCCCCTGTTGGTTGCAAACGTGAATTTCCAGCATGCGACAGGCCTCCCGCAAACGCCGGGGCGTACGGCAACCGAGACTCACCCTTCATTGTGATGCAGCGGCCTCCGTCTGCCAAGCGCCGAACCGGAGGAATTCTCAAGAAACCGCAGCCGCAGCTACACTCTCCGGCCATGCGTTGGCTCATCGACGCGGTCTATCTGGCCGTCGCCCTGATCACGTCCCCGGTCTGGCTGGTGCGAATGATCCGCACGGGGAAGGTCAAGACCGACTGGCGCGGGCGCCTTGGCCACACCGCCCGCATCGCCGGGCCGGGCTCAGGGGGCGTACTCGTCCACACCGTCTCGGTGGGAGAGGTCAACGCCATTGAACTGCTGCTGAATCGCCTCGCCGAATCGATCGGTACGCACCAGATCATCGTGTCCACCACGACCGACACGGGCTTCGCCCGCGCGACCGGCCTCTATGGCGGCCGCTTCCATGTCGTTCGCTATCCCTTTGACGTTTCGGTTTGCGTCGAGCGATTCCTCGACGCGGTCAGGCCTGACGTCGTCGCCTGCTTTGAATTGGAACTCTGGCCCAATTTTGTCCGTTCCTGCTCGCGGCGCGGCATCGGGGTCTGTGTGATCAACGGCCGGCTCAGTGAGCGCAGCTTCCGTC
>JAZFYE010000027.1:0-3193 GCA_036475395.1 Phycisphaerales bacterium | reverse complement strand
CATCAGTTGATGTTCCACACCGGCGTGCAATCGCCGCATATCGAGTATCCGCTGTGGATTTGCGAAGGGCTGGCCACCGCGTTCGAAACGGATGATCCCGATGCTGCGTTCGGCCCGGACCACGAATACGGCCCGCGGCGCGAGCGCTTCGTGCAGCTTCTGCGAGACGATCAGCTCATCGAGTTGCGACAACTCGTGACCTACGCGCGGATGCCTGACGATTCCGACGAAACGGTCCAGGCCGTGTACCACGAGAGTTACGCGCTCGTAATGTGGATGAGCCGGTTCCGCCGGGCCGAGCTGCAAGCCTACCTCCAGGCCATGCTCGCCGAACCCCCCGGCCGCCCCACACCGCAGCGCCAATTGGAGCTCTTCGAGGAAGCGTTCGGCGACGTCGATCAACTCCAACGCACCTGGCTGCGCCACGAACAGCGCAACACCGAATGACGCCCAGCGCTGCGTCCGGTTCGCGAGTGACGCGCGGCGTCCCTACCGCGGGATGGCGCTCACGCTCGGCCGGCCGTCACATAGCCCTCGGATTGCCGGGGGTGGGAACCCAGTGCAATCGTTCGACCGCGCGACCTGGCCCCGGGCAAGCTCGGGGCGATCTACTTCCTCCCACTTCGCGAGCAGGATAGTCAGCGTTGCTGCGCTTTGCCGGGCGCGCGGTCGGACTTGGCGGCCGGATTGCGCCCGTCTTTGACGGCGGTGGTGATCTGGGGCGGCTCGCGCGGCTCACCTCTCACCTCGATCGTCGCCGTAGCTTTGCCTCGATTGAACCGAAGCAGATCGTCGAGTCGCGCCGCCATGTGTCGCATCGTGCCCGAGAGACGAGCGGCATCCTCACCGAGCCCCGATCGCATCTCATCGAGCAGCCGAATAATCGGGTGCGCCCCAACGCCCTGCTCGCCGGCGGCCGATTCAAACAGCGACTCCCAGGGGCTGAGCTGCTCGAGCAAGGGTGCGAGCGTGTCGCAGGTCTGTTCGAGCTGCTGGCGTTTCTTGTCCGCGTCGTTCACACGCGACACCGCCTCTGACAGGCGCCGCGCTGCCGACTCCAGCTCCTCCTGGCCGCCCCGCACCGACCGGCAAATCTTCTCGCTGCGGGCTGAGAGCTGGTCGATCCGGTCGGCCGCCTTGAGCAGGTCCTCGCCCAACAGTTTCCGGGCGTGGTTCACCTGAGCGATGATCTGAGACGTCTCGGAGGCGGCCTTCTCGATCTTCTGGGTGGCCGTGACGCTCTTCATCGCGGCGTCGGCGGCACTCTTCTCGGCAACCTCGACAACTTTTGCGATCGAATCCACACAGCGCTGCGTCTCAGCCACGGCTTTGGCCGCACAACGCTTGGCGTCGGCTTCGAGCGACTCGATCCGACCTTGTGCACCCTTGATCAGTCCACTGACCGCCTTCTTTGCATTACCGGTAACGGTCTCGACGCTGCCGCGCACTTCGCCCAACAGTGCCTCCACCTGCTGCTGGGCATCGGTCACGATCGGTTGCACCTTGCCCTCGGTCCTGTCCAGTAGGGAGTCCAGGCGACGTTCGGTGTCCGTTAGAAGGTCATTCACCCGTCCCTGAGCTTCGGCGACTCGTTCGCTAACGTTCGCGACGGCTTGCTCTCGCTTGGCAAGTTCCTCCTCAAACCGATTGATCCTCGATTGAAAGGTCTCGTCGACCTGACGCTCGAACATCGCGGCCGCATCGGTGACGCGCGACTCAAACTTCTCGGCCAGCCCTTCCAGCCGGGACGATGCCTCTTGGGCTTCCTTCCCGGCGGCGGTCAGTTGCCCAATACGCTCCTGCACGAGGTCGATCTGCGATTGAAACGCCTTGAGCATCCGCGCGCTGACGCGCAAACGCTCGTGGAGCCCGGCCGAGGCTTTGGAAGCTTGGCCTTTCGCCCCGCTCGCCTGATCGAACTCGTCGCGGAGCAGTTGGGTGGCGCCGTTCGCCTGCTCGATCAGCCCCCGCAGCGTCTCGGAGAGTTGGTTGAACGCGTTCTGGTCGAGCACACGCGGCGTGAGCAGGATGTCGTCATGGTCGATGGTCATCGGTTCGGCGTCCGGGTCGATATCGGTTGGAGAAATACTCATCACCCGCTGCGTGGACGATTCCTGGTCGCCGGGCTCCACCGCGGAAGTTCCGGGCGATTCCACAGCTCGGTCTCGCTCCTTTGACTGACGTGCATCCATGGCATGTCTCCCGGCAAGGCCAGGTCGGCCGAAAACCCCGAGTGTTATCGGCGATCAGTCGTGGGAAGCTTGATCCGGGGCGGCCCCGGCCGGCGTGGTGCGGACGAGCGCGGCGAGCGTCACTTGCCCGGCCAAATGGCGCTGAGCCTCGCGCAATCGCTGCACGAGGGCCGAGCGGCGACCCGAACCGACCTCATCAACCATCGCAAATCCGATCTCGATGAGGCGATCGGCCGACACCTGCTCCGGCGGCCGCGCCAACGTCACCGCGGCATCGTCGCGATCCAGGCGGTGCAGATACCCGGCCTCCACGAGTCGATCAAACATTCGCCGAACGATCTGCTCCGCCACGCCCGTCTCCTCCCCCGCGTGCCGAGGGGTGGTTGGCTGCCCACGCTCGAATCGCTCCGCCACGACTTGCGTGATGAGCAGAATCGAAGCCGGATCGATCAGGCCGGTCGGTTCTTTTCGCTGCTCCAGCTCGTCAAGCCGGCGCCCGCCCAGCAACTGGAGCGTCGCCGCAACTTCCAACCCAAACAGCACGACCAACCACATCAGATACACCCAAAACATGAAGACCGGTATCAATCCGAGTGAGCCGTACAGCTGTTGGATCGAAATGGCGCCTTCCAAGTACGCACCCATCGTCCGCTTGCCAAGCTCCACGAGCACCGCGGCGATCAACGCGCCGAAGGCGGCCGGACGGTAACTCACGCCCGTGTTGGGAATCCATTTGTAGATCGCGAACAGAACGATCCACGTCACAAAAAACGTCCAGACAACCGGGGCCGCCCGCAGCAGGTTCCACCACCCCTCGTGGTCCGACAGCGCCGCGTTGAACGTATTGTTCAGATGCATGCTCATCGCGATCGCGGTGGGACCGAGCACGAGCACGGTGAAGTAGATCGGGAAACGGCGCATCCACGCGCGACCGCCCGGAGCTCGATACACGCTGTTGAAGCTGTTCTCGATCGTCACCATCAAGCTGACCGCGGAATAGA
>JAZFYE010000026.1:0-5064 GCA_036475395.1 Phycisphaerales bacterium | reverse complement strand
GTGGGACCGAGCACGAGCACGGTGAAGTAGATCGGGAAACGGCGCATCCACGCGCGACCGCCCGGAGCTCGATACACGCTGTTGAAGCTGTTCTCGATCGTCACCATCAAGCTGACCGCGGAATAGATCAGCACCGCAACGCCGATCCACGTGATCGCAGCCAAGTTGAGATCTTTGACTTGGGAAACGAAGCCCAGAAGCCAGTCGCTCAGTGATTGCGGCTCTCCGGCGCCGGTGGATGCCATCTTCACTTCAGCCAAGCCCAGCGCGGCAAAGAGATCCTTTATCCGCTCCATGAATTGATCGAAACCGCCGATCGCTTTGATCACGATCGTGCCGACGACGAACACCGGCAGAAGCGAAAAGAGTGTGCGGAAGGCGAGGGCCCCTGCCATCTGCGGCGCGCGATCCTCGCGCAGCTGCCGTGCACCGTGCCGGCCGAGGTCATAACAAAACCGCACCGTCTTTTGCCAACGGTTCAGCTCGTCCAGCGGCTGCGTGACCACGCGCCTCAGCCAGTCCACCACGAGTCGAATGCCAGAATCAGCCATGACTACTCCTTGATCGGCAATCGACGGCCGAACTTGCTAGCGATCGACAAACAAGTCGCACGGACCTGAGGTTGGGGGTCCGCCTCGTTGGGCCCGGCCGCCGACGAGGCGAGGTGGAAGCCCGCCGCCGCGATGGTGATGTCGCGTTTCGATCGTCCCGCCTCCTGAGGACTCCCAGGACAGTCCAAGAGCCGATTCGAAAACACGATAGCCGCATTGCCGAGCATGCATATCATCAACCCGCCATGAACCGGATACAGGCCAAATCACGGACCCGGCCAACGCCTCGGGCAAAGACCCGCCCGCGGAAGCAGACGCACGAGTTTGTCGATGCCGCACGTGGGATTCGGCTCCAAAAGGTATTGGCCGAAGCCGACGTCGGCTCGCGCCGGGCTTGTGAAGAACTCATCGAACAGGGCGAGGTCACCGTCAACGGTCAGATGGTGGCGACGTTGCCGGCGTGGGTTGATCCCCAGCACGATCACATCAAGGTACAGGGCAAGCGGATCAGGCCCGCCGCCTTGCCCGTGTATGTCATGCTCTTCAAGCCGCGCGGCGTCGTCTGTACCAACGCCGACCCTCAGGGCCGCCGTCGTGCGATTGATCTGGTCACGCATCCGTCGCGAGCCCGGCTGTACCCGGTCGGCCGGCTCGATATCGACAGCTCCGGATTGTTGCTGTTGACCAACGACGGTGAGTTGGCCAATCGTCTCACGCATCCCCGCTATCACCTGCCGAAGTTCTACGAGATCACCGTGCGGGGTTCGATTGACGAAGCAGCATTGAAGCGATTAGAACGAGGATTGTTCCTCCACAATCCGAAACGTCAGCAAGGTTCGCGCACCGCGCGATCGCGCCTGCGACTGATCAAGCGCGACCGCGACCGCACACGCCTGCTCATCGAGCTTCGCGAAGGTCGCAATCGCCAGGTCCGCCGCATGATGCTGCAGGTGGGTTACCCGGTCCATAGATTGCGTCGCGTACAGGTGGGACCGCTCAAGCTCAAGGGCTTGCGCCCCGGCGAGTGGCGTGAGCTGAGCTCGATCGAACTGGCATCACTCAAGCGCGCCGCCTATCGCAGTACCGCCGTATCGAAACGCGCAAAGCGCTCAGCGCACGGATCGTAACGAGACCGCAGTTTCACCGCGGGCCTTGTGCCCGCGAAGACGTCGCCACGCCGGCGACGGCTACACAGTCTCCTGCGCGCTTGAGTCCTCAGGCAACAGCTCGATCATGATTTCGCTCAGCGGCTCTTGCTGTTTGACGGCAACGTTGCCAAGGCGAACCAGCTCGAGCGTGGCGAGAAACAAGCCCACACGCTGAAGCAGCGTGTGCCCCCCAAACGCCTCCTGCAGCGTCATGCGGTGCGGCTCGGCCCGGCGCAGACGATCGAGCAGATCCTCCTGGTACAGCGCGATCGGGGTGTCGTCGATCTCAACCGTGTGGTCCCCCATCTGCGCGAAGTTGATTGACGCGGCGATGTGCTCGTAGGCGTCGTGCAGATCGAGTATGTGAACGTCCTCGAGTTCCAGCGCCAGGTCCAGGTCAAGCTGTGCTTCGTCCGCCTCGGTTGTTTGCTCCCCGCGGTCGTCGAGCACCGTCCGGGCAGGGTAGCGCTGCGAGAACGCTTCGCGGCGGTTCTGTAGTTCCTCGGAGGCGATGCGGTAGCGCTGGTAGGCCAACAGTTGTTGCACAAGCTCATGACGCGGGTCGATCCCTTCGCCTGCGGAGGCAGCCAGGCCGTCGATCGCCGCCGCCTCGCCCTCGGCTTCGGCCGGCACCAGCGTCCGCGACTTGATCTCGATCAGCGTCGCCGCCATCACCAGGAACTCGCCCGCGGCGTCGACGTCGATGTGATCGAGGCGCTTCAGCAGCGCCAAATACTGGTGGGTGATCTCGGCAATAGGAATGTCGTGAATATCAACCTCGGCGCGCCGGATCAGGTACAGCAGCAGATCCAACGGCCCGTGGAAGGCGTCGAGCTTGACCTGATAGTCTTCCTGAAGGGGCATAACGAGCCTCGCCGCGCTATACTGTCGGCCGCTTGGGGACCGTCGCGGCTGCGGCATCATACCCCGGTCGCGGCCAAAGCACGTGATGATTCCTCCACGGTCGATCGAGCGATGACCATGAAGCCCACTGACAAAACGGACGCTGAAGCTGCGTTTATCATCGACGCCCTCCACGCCGAGGCGGACGCCATCCGTCGCATCGCCGACCGCGTCCAGACCAACGACGGGCCGGCCTGGCGGTCAGCGATCGATCTGCTGGTCGCCTGCAACGGTCACGTCGTCGTGGTCGGTATGGGCAAATCCGGACTCATCGGCGCGAAAATCTCCTCCACCTTCACCAGCCTCGGCCAACCATCCAGCGTCCTGCATCCGGCCGAGGCCGTACACGGCGACTTGGGCCGCGTGGGCAAGAACGATGTCGTCATGTTGCTGAGCTACTCCGGTGAAACCGACGAGGTTATCAATCTCGCGGCAATCCTCCGCGCCGACGGCGTGTCCCGGCTGGGGATCTCCACCAGCGGCGATTCCAACCTCGCCAGGCTCTGCACGGTGCATCTGACACTGGGTGACCTGACCGAGGCCTGCCCGCTGAACCTCGCCCCCACCGCTTCGACCACGGCCATGCTGGCGGTGGGCGATGCCCTCGCCCTGGCCGTCTCGCGGCGGCGCAACTACGACACCAACGATTTTCACAAACGCCATCCCGGCGGGTTGCTCGGGGCCGGCCTGCGACCCATCGTGGACGTGCTCCGCTTCAAGGTCGGCGACAACCTCCCCGCCATCCCCGACACCGTCACCGTCCGCGAGGCGTGTGAAAAAACCAAGACCGGCCGACGACCCGGCGCGGTCGTGCTCGTGGACACACTCGGGCAACTGTCAGGCATCTTCACCGATGCCGATCTGCGCCGCCTCATGCTCAGTGATCCCAACGGCCTGGACCGTATCGTCGGTGAAGTGATGACTCGTCGGCCGGAGCACTTGCTGGTTGATGATCTCGTGCGCGACGCCGTGCGCTTGATGCGCGAGAACCGCCACGATGAGATTCCCGTGCTGGATCACGACGGCAAACCGGTGGGACTCGTCGACGTGCAGGACCTCATCGCGCTGAAGGTGGTGAGTGAGTAGGCGGTATTAGTCCACCTCGGGCGCCACGCGCAGCGATTCCGCTGAAGGCGCGCGAGTCATGCGTACCGTGAGTCGGCAATTCCCCCTCCCTTCCATGGAGGGGGGGCGAGGGGGTGGGTCAGGCTTGTGAAACCAAACGAATCATGATTCGACGAATCGCTTTTGTTTCTTGAATAACCCTCACCCCTAAATCCTCTCCCAGCGGAAGAGGATCGCGCCAACCGACGTGCGGGCACCCAGCCCCTGCGTAACCCTCCCCTTGGCTTGCGAGTCGCCTTGGGAGACCTGAGCGGGGGAGGGAAAAACCCGTACAATACCCCCATGTCAATCATCGTTGCTGTAACCAAGAACAACAAGACCGTGATGGCCGCGGACACGCTGACCTCGTTCGGCGACGCCCAACGTGTTTCCGGAGACAACTGCCCCACCGAGAAGATTCGCCGACTCGGCGCGGCTTTGCTCGGCGGCACCGGGTGGGCCGTGTATGATGACATCATCGACAACTACGTCACTGAAAATGACGTGCCCGATCTCGCTGACCACCAAACGATCTTCACGTTCTTTCTCAATTTCTGGAAAGCACTGCACGATCGTTACACGATGGTCAACGACCAGGCGCAAGCCAAGGACAGTCCCTTCGGCGATCTGGATTCATCGTTCCTCATCGCAAATCGCCGCGGGATTTACAAAGTCTCGCAGGACATGAGCGTGACGCGGTTCAACCACTACTATGCGATCGGTTGGGGGTCCGACTACGCGCTGGGAGCGCTCTACAACCTCTACAAGAACAAGGACGACGCCGAGACGATCGCCCGGCAGGCGGTGAGGACGGCCATGGAGTTCAACGTTCACTGCGGCGGCGAGATCACGGTGATGGACGTCGAGTGACGCACAGCTCAATGCTCCAGCCCGCGATACACTCACGCTCATACGGCGCAGTCGCGCCACGGTGGTGTGATGCCCAAAGCTGAGATCGAGAACATCGAACTTTTGTGCCTGGACGTGGATGGCGTGCTGACGGACGGCGGCATCCGGCTGGACGACCACGGCGTGGAGACCAAGCGCTTTCACGTGCGCGACGGCCTGGGCCTGCGGATCTGGATGCGGCTGGGATACCACGCGGCGATCATCACCGGCCGAAAGGGCATGGTCGTAGCGCACCGAGCCCGGGAGCTGGGCATCGAGCACGTCGTTCTCGGCGTTGACGACAAGCAAGCAGCGTTGGAGGGAATCCTCAAACAACTCGGGCTTTTGGCCTCCGAAGCCGCTGTGCTCGGCGACGACCTGCCTGATCTGTCCGTCATGTGCGCCGCGGGCTATGCTATGGCGGTAGCCGACGCGGCTTGCGAGGTGCGCTCGGCCGCGGCGTTTGTCAC
>JAZFYE010000025.1:0-4358 GCA_036475395.1 Phycisphaerales bacterium | reverse complement strand
GCTGCCATCGGCGCGCTCGGCGTGCAGTCGTTGCGCTATGCCATGGAGTGCTCCAGTGGCACGGCCACGGGGTTCGTTTCTCTTTTCTCTAGCGCGCTGCCCTGGGGCGGTCGTGTCCTGTTGGTCTTTACCGTCGTTGCCGTCACGTTCTATTTCTCGCGCCTGGCCGAGCGGATTCCCGATCCGAAGCTGGCGCGCGAGATCTGGTTGACGGCTCGAAACGCTGGCATCTGGTTCGCACTGTTCTTTCTGGTGAGGGTCGTTGATCCCGACGACTCTTCGTGGGTGGGCATTCTCGGCGCAATTCCCTCGATCGCCGCCTTCGTCTACGTGTTGGTCTTGATCGGCACGTGGCGGTCGTTTCGCAAGAACTTCAAGCGGTATCTGGCCGAGGCGCAGCGCCGTGAAGCGCCGGGGGAGCGACGGCGCTACATGTCGGAGATTGACCCAAGGCACAAGGATCGGGCGCTCGGATTTCTCTCTCTAGCGCTGCTGTGGGTAGTGACCGTGATCCTGCTGTGGTTTCTACCCTACCCGCACAAGGTTGAGTTTGTACTAGACAGCACCCAGTTCGGCTTTCTGCGCTGGGCGGAAGTGGATGCGTCGGCACGCCAGATTGAGATTCATCCCGTTGCATTGACAGCAACGATCACGATGTTCGTGGTGGCGACCGCGTGGATCATGTTTGCTGGCGGGAGAATCTGGCGAAATACCGCGCTCCGGTGGAAGTGCCGCAACTGCGGATACTGCGGATACAACGTCTTGAAAGGATTCCCCGACTTTGGGTGCCCGGAATGTGGCGAGCTGCTACCAAACCTACGAAAAAGCCCCTGGGCGTTTTGGCGATAGGCGTTACCTCGGCGCTGCCGCACTCCAAGGTCAGCAGTGCCCTCGTGCGGTGTAACTGATGTCCAACCGCGTCGCCTGCGAAACCCTCGACGCCATGTGCTCGGTCTGCAAGGTCCACTGCGCCACCTGGCGGACCGACGTTGCCGATGGCGACGGCTACTGGACACTCGATGCCTGCGACGACGGCGGCCAGCGATGGATCGTTCACCACGACGATCTGCTGAAAGCGGTGGTGCTGCTGGGCGAGATGCTGGGCGTGGAGTGGGAGGACGGATACCCGCGCTGCACAGCGCCAGGCCAGCACGCGCACCGCACGACCCCACAAACCCCGTGCAAAGCGCGGTCAAGTCTGTGCTGGCGGTAGCGCTGGCGGCACCTGCTGCTGTAGCAGCTCCGGGTGCGCTGCTTCGAGCGCTCTGATCTCCGCCATGATCTCATCGGCTGTGCGGCACGGTGGCGCTTCTCAAGCGCGTGCGCACAACGAAATCGGCGGCCGTTGCCGGTGCTCGAACTTCGCAGCCGAGGTCACGCAACCAATCGGCAAGCATGAGATTACAGTTTTCAAAGAGATGGAACGCCGTCGCACCATGCACGAAGCTGAGGTCATAAAGTGGCTGATAGTGCAAGGTCTCGCTGCGCTGCTCGAATTGTGAATGAATCTCTGCGGACAGTTCGCTAGCCTTCTGTGCGCTGACGGTGACTTCCAGAACGTGTTCGCACGCGAGGACGCCCAGGATCGTCTCGGAGTTGGATTCAACATGCAGTGTTCGTCGTCCTAGCGCACCACGTGTTGGCCAGAACAGGGTTGGGAAAACGTCGTACCATTCGGTTCTGTCCAAGGCAAACCAGTTCCAGTCGCCGTACGTGTACTCGGTGAAGGCTTGCGCAGAAGTGTTGGGAAGAAGGAGACTCGTATGCCTTCCGTAATCAAGAACAAAGACTGACACCGGATCGGTGGGATTGGCCGGCGGGATGATCGTGGTGGTGCAGCCGGCAAGAGCGGCGGCGGCTACGATCACGGCTGACGGTGGGAGCGCCACTACGCTCAGTACGACGATGATCCACTTCTTGCGGCGCAGCGGCGACGGCATAACACGAATTATACTGCAAACTTGCAACATATCCGGGCGAGCTCGTGGGGATTGTAACGACCGCGGTCCGGTCTACCCGTGCAACCGCCCGGGGTGCCACGTCGCCCGAGCACGACGACTGACTCCGGCCACTTCACGGCTCGCGGAAGGGGGGATGAAATGCCATAGGCGATCCGTGCGCGTTGCCTATGCCCGATGCATGCATAGCTATCGGTCTCAAGCTGGGCGCGCGAGAGTTCGCAACGGCCGACTTGGTTGGCAAAGGTCAACGTTGGCTACTTCTGGCAGTGGCTAGCCCAAGAGTCGAATCGATTCTTTGGGCGAGATCGGCTTGCTACAAACCCCGCATAGCCCGGGTACTGGCAACAAGGGCATGTTCCACCTCGGGGGCCATGGCCGGATTAGAGATCGTCCATTCGGTTACTGCGTTGACAAAGTTCGTTAGTGGCCAAACTACAGATTTGACGCTCATAGCCCAAGCCTTTTGATGCACCAGCATCTTGATCTGCATCAACTTGTTGGATCGTTTGCTCGCAGAAACGTCGGAGACGACTTGCCCTGACCAGATATCTTCAATCGGGTAAGAGAGGCATTGCGCGAACACTTCGTAAAAAATAACAAGCGTCTCATCGTCGAATCGTTCGAGCTGTTCAAAGTCGAAATTCACTGCCGTATGTCAGCCAACCGTACCCCGACTGCGGCAACTCAATCTTACCTGGATCCGGTAGTAGGCGTCATAGCCTGGAAGATTGAATGCCCTGCGCAGGACTCGAACCTGCAACCGGCTGATTAAGAGTCAGCTGCTCTGCCAAATTGAGCTAGCAGGGCGGTTATCAATCAAAAGTGTATCGCGACCCTTTTCGCGGTCAAGCGACCGAGCGGGCGGCTGGGCCTTACTGAAGAAGCGACTTGCCGGTCATTTCCGGCGGCGTGTCGAGGCCGAGCATGTCCAGGATGGTCGGCGCGATGTCGGCCAGCCGACCGCCGCGCCGGAGCCGACGCGTCTTGAACGCATCGCCGATGACGCTGAGGAATACGTCGTAGGTCGTATGAGCGGTGTGCGGGCAGTCGTGCTGGGGGTTGAACATCTGCTCGGCGTTGCCGTGATCGGCGGTGACGACCAACGACCCTTGGCGATTGAGCGTTGCCTCCACGATTCGACCGACACATTCGTCCACAATCTCGACGGCGCGCCTCGCCGCCGGGAGGTTGCCGGTATGGCCGACCATGTCCGCGTTGGCCAAGTTCACGATAATCAACGACTCACACTCATCGGCTTCGAGCCGATCGAGCACCGCCGCGCAGACCTCATGGGCTGACATCTGCGGCTTTTGATCATAAGTGCTGACATCCTTGGGGCTGGGCACGAGAAGGCGATGTTCACCTGTGAAAGGTTCCTCGCGATAGTCGTTGAAGAAGAACGTGACGTGCGGATACTTTTCCGTCTCAGCGCAGCGGAACTGGGTGAGTCCGGCCCGACTCACGATCTCGCCGAGCATGTTGTCCAGCTTCGGCGGTTTGCGGAATGCGATCGCTGTGACCGGCAGCCCTTTTTCATATTCAGTCATGGCGCAGAAATACAGATCGCCCAGTTTGTCGCCGCGCTCAAAGCCACCGCCCACCCCCAGAAGTTGGGCCCAGTCGCGATCGTCGAGAACAAAGGCCTTGGTCAGTTCGCGAGGGCGATCGCCGCGGAAGTTGAAGAAGATAACCGCGTCGCCGCCGCGCACCGTCGCCAGCGGTTCTGAGCCGTCGGCGGTGGCGATGCGCGTGGGCACGATGAACTCATCGCCGCTGCGATTGGGCTCGGTGGGTTGATCGTAGTAGAACTGAATTGCCTCGAGCGCCGATGAGGCGGTCCGCACGGAAAGCCCCTGGGTCTCGGGGCTGTGGCGGGTAGCCTCGTATCCCGTGAGACACTCGTAGGCCAGCGCCACACGATCCCACCGACGGTCTCGATCCATCGCGTAGTAGCGCCCCATGACCGTGGCAATCCGGCCGACGCCCGTCGCCGCCAAATTCGCCTCGACAGTCGCAATGAAGCCTCTGCCTGTCCGGGGGCCGGTATCGCGGCCATCGGTGATGGCGTGAACAAACAACCGCTTGGGCGGGAACTTCTCACGGACGGCCAGTTCGATCAGGCCGAAAAGGTGGTCGAGATCGGAGTGGACCTGCCCATCGCTGATGAGTCCGAGCAGATGAACCGCTCTGCCGGTGTTGGCGGCGTGGGCGAATGATTCGCGCAAGGCGTCGTTCTCGAAGAATGATCCATCGCGGAGGGTGCGCGTAATGCGCAGGACTTCCTGGTCAACGACGCGGCCGGCCCCGATGTTCTGATGTCCCACCTCGGAATTACCCATGGTGGCGGGGGGCAGACCGACATCCTCGCCGCAGGTGTGTATCAAGGTCGTCGGCCAC
>JAZFYE010000024.1:0-14736 GCA_036475395.1 Phycisphaerales bacterium | reverse complement strand
CGCGGTCACGCGATCGCCGCCGCGGTGCACGGGTTGCAAACTTCGTTCGATCTGCCGGTTGCGGTGAGGTCCGCCGAACTGATTCCCACAGGAATACGCCATACGGATCTCGCGCTCATCGAGCCGGTGTCGCATCGTTGGCTCGAAACCGACTGGAGGGTGAACCCGGCCACAATTACGAAGCCGATCGATCGGCCGGCGTTTGACGAGCCGCTTCCGATCGCGGTGGCAGTCGAGCGAACCCACCCGATCGACAGCGGCATCCAGCGCTGCATCGTCATCGGCTCGGGCGGGTGGCTCATGAGCTACATGGCTGATCTGGTCGTCGATGTCGGCGGCGAGCGCGTGATGCTCGTGAACCCGGGCAACTACGAGCTTCTTCTGGCGAGCATTGCCTGGCTGGCCGGACAGGATGAGATGATCGCGCCCAGCGCCGTGAGCCAGCAGGTGTCTCGGCTCGATGGAATCACGCCCGCAGTCCGCACGCGCTGGCGTTGGATTGCAGTTGTCGTGATGCCGGGTGGGTGCCTGATGCTGGGGGCCGCGGCGTGGTTCATTCGACGGCGGTAGAGTTACATGAGTTGGAAACCGACCATTCTGGTGCTGCTGCTGGCGATGCTCGGCGTTGTGGGGGCCGTTCTCGTTTGGCAACGCGATCTGGAAGGTGATGGGAAAACTGCCGGCCCGACCGTGGTCCTGAGCCGCGAACAGTTGCCCATCGATCAGGTGACCACCATCACCCTGCGGCGCGGCGATGAGCCAACCTTGGTGTTTGAACGCAGCGACCGAGGCTGGCAGCAGATCGAACCGTTTGCGCACGCGCTGGATATGTTTTCCATCCGCCAGTTGTTGGTCCAGGCCGCGCACATCGAAGTCACCGAGCAACTCGACACGCGCGAGCTTCAAGGCGGGCGCTCCGAGGAAGCGCTGGCCCTCAATCCGCCTCGGGCGGAATTGACGTTGCAATGGCCGGACGGGGCGGTCACGTTGCAGTTCGGCCGGCGCGGGGTTGCCGGGCGGTGGTACGTGCGGATCAGAGGGTACGAGCATGTCTACGTCGCTAGCGGCGGTTTGCATGATCGGGTCGTCGAAATGGACCCGAAGGAGTGGCGTGACCGCACGATCTTCACCGGCGCGGACGTCGATGCCGACCAGATCATCGTGCAGCAAGGCGCCGATCGCACCCGGTTGAAGCGCGAGCGCAAGCAGTGGTTGATGACGGAGCCGGTTCGGACCCGGCTCAGCGATCCGGCCCGCGACGAACTCTTTGCGGCGCTGGGGCGGGCTCGGTCGGGCGGGTTCATTCTTGATCAGCCGGACGACCTGGCGAAGTTCGGCCTGGCGGAGCCGATCGCTTCAATCGAAGTCATCACGACGCGCGTCAAATCACACGGTGACGAACTGGTGCGAGTGGAGACGACTCAGCGACTTCTTGTCGGTGCGCGCCTGGCGATCGGTTCAGATGACCGCTTCGGGCTGATCGAAGGGCGCTCCGTCATCGTCCGACTACCGGAAGCCGTACTGCGCGCGTTCTTTCGCAAGCCTGTGTCGCTGATTGCACTGACCGCGTCCGGGGTGGTGCCCGCCGACGTCAAGAGTCTCGTCATCCGCACTGAGCAAGGCGAGCTACGGCTGGAGCGTGACCTGGATCGATGGAGAGCGCCGGCTTTTTCCACGGAAGTTCCCGCCGGTACCGTGAACGAACTTCTGGAACAGCTCACGTCGTTACAGGCGGCGCAGATCAGACTTGAGGAGTACCCACAGGATCTTCAAGTCGCCACCATCACCATGCGCGGATTCGACAACCGGCCGATCGATACGGTGCGGATTGCCCGAGAAAAGGACACCGGTCGATGGTTGCTTGAAAACGGCGATAACGTCCTGCGGGTATTCGCCGAAAGCTTGCAGCTTCGGCTCAGGCCGGGCGACTTCCGCCTTCAATCCCCGCCCCCCGACACCCGATAGCGCAGCACAACATCACCACCGCGAACACGAGCGTCTTGCAAGGTGAGTCCAAAACCATCGGTCACGTCGTCGACGCTGCGCCCTCGCAGGCAGGGGTACGTTTGCTCATCTGCCCACAATTGCGGCGCGACGAACACCCATGCCTCATTGACGAGCCGCTGCTGGAACAGCTCGCCCAACAGGCCGGCGCCTGCTTCGACGAGTATCGTGCTGACGTCGTACCGCTCGGACAACCGGCCGAGCGCTCTCGACAACTCAAGGCGACCCTTCGTTGCCGGCACGCCGAGCAGTTCCACGCCTCGATCACGCAGTTGAGCCGCCTTACTGGCCTGTGATTGAAGCACCGCCTCGTCGCACACCATAATGGTGGGCGCTTGATCGAGAGTCGTCACAAGCCGAGCGTCGAGAGGGATAGCCAGACTCGGATTGATCACAACGCGCTTGGCGAGGCGGCGCAGCCGAACGTCGCGCGCGATGAGTAACGGGTCGTCCGCCAAGACCGTACCGATGCCCGTCAAAATCGCATCGACTCTCCCGCGCTCCCGATGGACCATGCGCCGGCTGCGATCGTTGCTGATCCACCGGCTCTTGCCGGTTCGGGTCGCGATACGGCCGTCGAGGGTTTGGGCCCACTTGGCGATGACCCAGGGCAGGCCGGTCTTGACGCGGTGAACAAAGGGGTCACTGACCGCGATCGCCGCCGGGCAGTTTGTGACCAATTGCGTTTCGATACCGGCGGCGCGCAGGCGCTCAGCGCCGCCGGACGCGTCGGGGCTGGGATCATCGCGAGCGTAGACCACCCCCCGTACGCCGGCTTCGATGAGCGCTTCACTACAAGGGCCGGTCTTGGCCGTGTGATTGCACGGCTCAAGTGTGAGATAGACGGTCGATTCCGGCGCGCGGTTGCCGGCTCGTTTGAGCGCGTCGATCTCGGCATGCGGCCCACCGCATCGGCGGTGATATCCCCATCCGACGACCTCGCCGCCGCGCAACACGATGACGCACCCGACGAGTGGATTGGGTTCCGCGCCGCCGTGTCCGCGCAACGCCAGCCGTGCCGCCATTTGCAGATATCGACGATCCTCATCGAGCCGACCGCTCATGACCGTGCCACTGCCGCCTCTGCGCTCTTGGTCTCGAGGCGCGTGGAGACGAACGTCAGCGCGGTCACAAGCACATCGTCCTCTGCACGGCCGGCCTTATGCTTATCCACGTACGAGCAGATGAACTTCGGCCAATTCTTCGGCGACGGCTGACCGTGCAGGATGTCACGGAGACTGTCGAGCCCGAGTTGGCGACCCATTCGGTCCCGAGCCTCGAAGGCGCCATCGGTATAAGCGACGACCACATCGCCGGGCACCAGCTCCATTGACTTGTCCGGGGCTTCGAATTCTTCGTCAGCGAGTGCACCGAGGACGACACCGGTGGCGGGGAGCTGGCGCACCACGCCGTTGACGCCGCGGAGGAATGCCGGCGGATGACCAGCGCTGGCCCAGCGGATCTCGCCTGCATAGGGATCGAGTTGCAGAATGATGGCGGTGGCGTAAATGTTGTGCCGCGCCATCGTGAGGTTGATGTAGCGATTGAGAAGTTGCAGGACCTCGGCTGGCGTTGCGCGAGGCGTTTCGCCGCGGATCCGCTCCAGCTCGCCGTGGAGGCGGTTGACGGTGAGCGCTGCCGCCAGTCCATGACCGGTCACGTCGATCAGCGTGAGATGCACAACCCCCTCGGCGCCGATGTGCAGATGCAGAAAATCCCCGCCGAGTTCTCGCATCGGCACATAGGTGTATTGGAACCTGACATACCCGTCGTCATACTCGGCGGGAAACATCGCTTCATGGATCCCGCGGGCCCGAGTGAACTCCTGGCGCAAAGTTCGGAAGTGCCGGCCGAGCATCGTGCTGCGGAAGCGCCGGCTATGGCGCCGAAGTCTCCAGGCGCAGATGAGCAGCCCGGGGATGAGTATTCCGGGGCCAAAGATGACGACGACGACGCGCGAGGTCTCTTCATCTTCCGAAGCGAAGAACAAGGTGTATCCCGCCCATACCGCCATCAAAGGTATGATCGGGCGCAGTGATTCGCCGGGTGTCCAAGGAAGAAACAGGCACGCGGTGAAATGCCAGAAGAAGATCGCCAGCAGGATACTTGGAAAGACTTTCCAGTCGAACCAGCCAGCGACCAGCCAGGCTGACATTGAAACAGCGCCCATGGCGAGAATCATTTTCGCCAAACCGCCCAGGACCGCTTCGCGCGTCTCAAAGTGATCTCGCTCCAGGAAGAAATACGCGACGATGCACAGCGTCAGTGTGGTGCTGATGGCGGTGACGATAGCGCCGGAAACGTTCGGGCCGAACATCCCAAAGATGCTTGCGATCAGTTGGATGAGCCCGAGCGCGACGAACGTCGTGCACAGATAGCCGAAGCGGACGCGCAGCCACGTCTCAAGCTCGTGCTCATACTCGCGCCGGAAGAGGACCTGACTGGTATCCGGACTCTTGGTCACTGTGGCTGGCCTGTGAAAACCGGTTCGTCGCCCGTTCTTGGGAACAGCTCGGTCGAGTTTTAGGTACGGGCCAGAATCTCATCGCGAAGCCGATCCGGCATCAACCGGTACTCGCTGGGCTCCATCGAACTGGATGCGCGTCCTTGCGTCAAGCCTCGCAGGATCGTGGTGTAGCCGAACATCTCCACCAGGGGCACCGCGGCGGTAATCACCCGGACCGTGCCGCGAAGCTGAGTGTCCACGATCTGGCCGCGTCGGGAGGCGAGGTCCCCGCTGACCGGGCCGAAGTAATCGTCCGGCGTCAAGACCGTGACCTTCATGATCGGCTCCAGAAGCGCAATGCCGGCTCGGGTGCAGGCCTCGCGGAACGCCAGCGCGCCCGCCTGCTCAAACGCAATCGGACTGGAATCCACCTCGTGATGTGATCCATCGATGAGCTCAATCAGGACATTGACGACGGGATAGCCGCCGAGGATCCCCGATTTGGCCGCGTTTCGAACACCATGTTGAACGGGCGAGATGAACTCCCTGGGGATGACGCCGCCGGTGATCTTCTCGATGAAGACCACCCCGTCCTTCATTTCCAGCCCCTGCCCCTCCGCCTCGACCTTGGTTATTGGGCGAGCATTGACCACGACATCGCCGTATTGTCCGCGCCCCCCGGTCTGCTTGATGAACCGTCCGCGAACCTCCAACGCCGTCCCGGTGATCGTCTCACGATAACTGACGCGCGGCGTTCCGACGGTCACGGCGATCTTGCGGTCACGCACCAGCTTGTGCTTGATGATCTCCAGGTGCAGCTCACCCATGCCGGCAATGATCGTCTCGCCGGTCTCCTCGTTGTACGTAAAATGGAACGAAGGGTCTTCACGATGGATGGTGCTCATGGCCTCGGCCAGTCGCTTCTTGTCGTCATTCGTCTGCGGCTCGATCGACATGGTGATGACCGGCTCGGGGAACTGGATCCGTTCAAGAACAATCGGATGCTCCGGATCGCACAGCGTGTCACCTGTCACCGAGTGCTTCGGGCCGATCACCGCGACGATCTGTCCGGCCCCGACGCGGTCCAGGGGCTCGCGGTTCTTGGCGTGCATCTCGTAGATGCGCGAGATGATCTCTCTCTTATTGTTGTTGGAATTCAGAACCCGGGCGCCTTTCGTTAATCGTCCCGAATACACGCGCATGTAGGTCAAGTCGCCGTGGGTGTCAGAGACGACCTTGAAGACCAACGCGGAGAACGGAGCGTCCTCCGTGTGGCGCCGGGTAAGCTTGGCGGCGCCTTTGCGCGGGCTGACGCCTTGGACATCCTTGATCTCAGTCGGGTTGGGCAGATAGTCGATGACGCCGTTGAGCAGCCGCTGAATGCCGATGTTCCGCAGGGCCGCGCCGCAGAAAACGGGCGTGCAGCGCAACTCGATCGTTCCCAGTTGCAGTGCCGCCTTGATCTGCGCCGGTGTGATCGATTGCTCGTCCTCCAGAAATTGCTCGAGCAGCGTGTCATCGACGTCTGCGGCTTGTTCGACGAGCTCGAGACGCCACAGCTGAGCTTTGTCGAGCAACGGTCCGGGGATTGGACGCTGTTCGATACGCGCGCCGAGTTCGCTCGCATCAAAGTAGTACGCTTTCATCTCCACCAGATCGATGATGCCCTCGAATTCGTCGGTGGACCTGATGGGCAGTTGCACCGCGATCGGGTTCGCGCCGAGCCGATCTCGAATCGACTCAAAGCTGAACTCAAAGTCCGCCCCGATCTTGTCCATCTTGTTGATGAAACAAATCCGCGGCACGTCATAGCGATCGGCTTGCCGCCAGACCGTCTCGGATTGCGCCTCCACGCCTTCCTTTGCGTCAAAGATGGCGACGGCCCCATCCAACACCCGCAGCGATCGCTCGACCTCGATGGTGAAATCCACGTGTCCGGGCGTGTCGATGAGATTGATCGTATAGGTGTCGCCCTCATATTCCCAGGGACACGTGGTGGCGGCGGACTGGATCGTGATTCCGCGCTCCTGCTCTTCCGCCAGGAAGTCCATCGTGGCCGTGCCTTCGTGAACCTCGCCGAGCTTGTAGTTGCGGCCGGTGTAGTACAACACGCGCTCGGTGACGGTGGTCTTGCCAGCGTCGATGTGGGCGCAGATCCCGATGTTACGAACTTTGGTCAGATCAACGGCCATGGTCTCTACACGCTCAATCGCCCCGGGCGGTCGCCCTTTATTAACGACACACCGCCGGCGGCCAATGGGGGCCCCAGGCAGCGCTGGTTGGTTTTCGGCCGGATTCCCCTGCCCAATGAGCCCACGAGGGGGGTAGGGGGGTTCGGTCCTGCCTATTTGCCCGACTTGCGCCGGGCCAGCGGGACCGTTTAACGCAAGCGGGCGTTCTCAGCTTCGTCGAGCAACGGTCGTCTCCTTCCGTTGTGGGTCGCGATGAGCGGCCCTGAGAATGCTCGCAACTCAGATTACCATCGGCAATCCGATGCCAATGGGACCGCCCATTGTAGATGTCGGCGATCCCAAGTCAATGAGCCGACCGACCGGGCAAAGCACCCCAAGGCTGACGCTAGACCGAGCGCACAAGCGCCGTCCGCTCCAGACCCAGCCGCTGGATCACCGGCTCGATCTCAACCAGGTATCGTCGCGCATCCTTCACATAGCCCGCCGTAGCCCGAAGCTCCGGTAGCTGCTGCTGAAAGAACCGATTCAGTCGCAACATCAACAGCTCCCGGACATACTTGGCGATCATGGACGCGAGGGCGACCGGCAGATGCTGCGACTCGGCGGCCCGAACGAAACTCAGCGTTATTTCCGATCCATCGCGTACCAAGTGATACCGGCTCTGCGCCGCGTCTTCAGCCATGATACGAACCTGCGCGCCCTCGAAACTCAGTTGGAGGATACGAAGGTACTTCGTGCGGCCGCCTTGGCGGTCCACGATGACCCGTGGATGATCGTCTCTGTACGATCGCCAGACTTCATCAATCAGCCGCATCACGCAACAGAGATTGACGCTCGCTTTGGTGCGCATCGAGGCGACCTGCCGGTTGAAGTCGCCAGCCCCAATGACTTCACACCGCATCAATGAACAGGTGACGCCGGCGCCGTTCATCACTCGGTTGAGCCTGGCCGCCGCGATGCGCAGCTCGTCGGCGTGTACGGCTAGGGGCAAGGCCGTTGATGAGCCGTACCACGGAACAGTTGGAAGTTCAAGTCCCAGCCGATCGAACAACGCATCGTCGGTGGCGCTTGATTCGCCTTGTGTCAGACGCAGCGAAAGTACGCCTCGTTCCAGGGCGCGTAGCGGATGAACGGAGCCGGAGTTCGCGCCCTTGAGCTTCTTGGAATCCTCAATCGCGATTCGACACCGGCGATCGCGCGGACGGCGGCACACCGCCCGGTTCAGGATTCGCCACAGATCCGGAGCACCCTGACGGGGATCGTATGTCTTGAGCACGAAGACGGTGCAGCCAAGGCACAGCGGCCCCAGCATCGGCCCGTACCCCGCTTCGTCGATCCCCGCGTACACCAGCACGCGGCTAATCTATCAAGGCCAGTGCCTAAGAAGCCTAATTGGCAGCTTGCACCCACGCTCGGCCAGCCTGGCGGCGTCCTACAATCGGCCGATGTCTGTTGGAACGCCCAAGGTGCTGCTGGCAATGTCCGGCGGCGTTGACTCGTCTGTGGCCGCGGCGCTCTTGCAGCGCGAGGGCTACGACGTCGTCGGCTGCTTCATGCGGTTGGGGTCGCCCGGCGAGACGCTTGATGAGCTGCAACCGGCCAACGAAGCCGGACCTGAGCCTTGCGAAGGTCCTGGTCGAGATGAGCCCCGCATCAAAATCGGCCACCAAGGTTGTTGCTCGATCAACGACGCTGCCGACGCTCGCCTCGTTGCCGCCAAGCTCAGCATCCCGTTTTACGTGTGTAATTTCAAGAAGGATTTCGCGCGGATCATCGATTATTTCGTGGATGAGTACAACGCCGGCCGTACGCCGAATCCTTGTGTTCGTTGCAACGATTGGCTGAAGTTCGGCAAACTGCATTCCTACGCCAAGCAGATGGGGGCGGAGTTCGTCGCCTCGGGCCATTATGCGCGGATCGATCGCAGCGATCCAGCCCGGCCAAAACTGCTGCGCGGCGTGGATCATTCCAAGGATCAGAGCTACGTGCTCTTCGGCGCGTCTGTCGATCGGCTACGAGAAATGTTGCTTCCCATCGGAGCGCTTCACAAGCCGCACGTGCGGCGGATTGCACAGGAATTGGAGCTGCCGGTGTTCGACAAGCCTGATTCGCAGGAGATATGTTTCGTACCCAACGGCGACTACGCAAGCCTGGTTCGGCAGCACTCGCCGCACGCGGTTGAAGCCGGGACGATCGTGGATCGACACGGCGCTGTGCTGGGCGAACATCCCGGCCATCAGCACTTCACCATCGGCCAGCGGCGCGGGCTCGGCGTCGCCAAGGGTCATCCCCTGTATGTTGTCAATAAGGACCCCGCATCGAACACGATCACGGTTGGGATGAAAGATGAGTTGCTCGCCGATGGTTGTATTGCCATAGAAGCGAATTGGTTGGTTGAGTCGAAAGATGATTGGATCAGGTGCACCGTCAAGATCCGTTACAACGCCGAGCCGGTCCCGGGGTTGGTGCGACAGAAGATGGGGACGAATCCGAGCTTTGGGAGCGAGTTGGAGGTGCGCTTCGATGAGCCGCAGTTTGCCGTCGCGCCGGGGCAAGCGGTTGTGTGCTACGACGGCGATGCGGTCATCTGCGGCGGTTGGATCAGCGAGGCGCACAACCGCGAAACGATGGAGTCAATTCGGCGATGAATCCAGTCGACTCATCTTCGATCAACTCAGTCTCACCCCCTTCTTCGGTGGAAGCAATTCAACCGCCGAAGCGATGCGGCCTTGCGACGGCAAGCCTCGTACTCGGGATTCTGGGTATTTTCCCGTGTGGAGTGTGCGGCGTGATCGGACTGCCCATTGGCATTGCGGCGATGGTCAAGATCGGTCGTAGTAACGGCCGCCTCAAAGGCAACGGACTCGCCATCGCTGGCATTTCGTGCTCGACCGTGGCACTCGTAGCCCTCGTCCTCCAGATGATTCTCATTGGACTTCTCCTGCCTGCTCTCAGTTCAGCTCGAGCGTCAGCAATGCAGGCGAAGGCTTTGAGCCAGGCTCGGGAGCTTGCATTGGCGGCCACGGTGTATGCCAATGACCACGATAATCGATATCCTCCGGCGGATAACTGGGTTCAAGTGTTATTGGATCAGGGCGTCATAAATGAGCAAATACTTGTATCGCCATTCGCGATGGAGGACGGGCGCGCCTTTGCTATGAACGCGAAACTTGGGGAAATACGAGCCGCTGACATCGCAGATCCGGCGCGCACCGTCCTTTTCTTCGAATGTGCAGCGCAAAGCCCACTTGCCGGCGGTCCGGAACTGCTTCCAGCGCGGCCGCGATCACAGGCTGGATACGCTGTTGTCTTTGCAAACGGTGATGTATCAGACACGCTTCCGGAGGAGATCGATCTTCTATTGTGGGATCCCTGACCCGATTCTGACGCAGCTCGGCATGCGTGTGTGATGGATTCGGCGCGCATTCCATGCCCTTCAAAGCACTTGCGAGTTCTTGGTCTGAATCAAGGGGCGCTACGCACACAGTTTCCACACCAATTGTCCACATTCGCTGACGGCGGTTGCACGGGTCATTGAAAAAGTTAGAGTCGTTTTTGGTTGGTAAGCCGAGTTCAGTTCTGCTGAACGTCTCTTCCCCCGGGAGACCACGGCGGGGTGGATACGGCGAGCCGATCCCGGGTGAAAGCCCGGAAAGTCGTTTCCTCGGAGGCGACTTTGGCGGATCGTTGGAGGCTGGGCGAATGCCCGTCGGCGGTCGCGGACAGGAGGTCTCGGCCGACTGGAAGTGTCCGACGGATGGGTTCCAGGTAACAACGATACGCCGGGTCCTGGAGCGCGGCGCAAACGAGAGTTTACGCTGTGTTGCAGGCCGACGTGGTTGGGAACGTCGCGAGAGTGGCAGGAGCAACCGCGTCAAAATCGAGCCGGAGACTCGTTCTCCGGCCCGAGGCGAGCCCAGAGCATCCTCGGATGCCGCAAGCTTGCTCCGGCCGATTCAAGGTGAAGGTCGTGGGCCTTCGCCGCCCCTCGGGGCAGCAGGGTTTCGTGGCCAGATCCTTGGACTGCCGACAAAAGGCCTCCGCGAAAGCGGAGGCCTTTTGTTCTTTTTGGGGCGGCAGGGGATTCCCAAGGGCCTTGAATACGACGTCCCCCTGGTGTTTGGGCAAGGGATGACTCCCGAGACGGCGAGAGTTGGAATACAGTAATGCTATGACTGATTTCGATTGGTCGCTTCCCTACCGCTCACAGCGCGAGGCGGTGCTGGCCCGGAATGTCGTGGCGACCTCACAGCCGCTCGCGGCCCAGGCCGGACTTCGGATGCTGCTGGATGGAGGCAACGCCATCGACGCCGCGGTCGCGGCCGCCGTGGCCCTGACCGTGGTCGAGCCGACCAGCAACGGGATCGGAGCGGACGCCTTCGCACTCGTGTGGGCCGGCGGGGGACTACACGGCCTCAATGCGTCCGGTCGCTCGCCCCAGGCCCTCAAACCCGATCGCTTTGACGGACTCGATGTGATGCCGCTTCTGGGTTGGGACGCCGTCACCGTGCCGGGCGCAGTCTCCGCCTGGATCGAGCTCGCACAACGTTTCGGCTCATTGCCGATTGAAAAACTCTTCGAGCCAGCCATCACCTATGCACGGGACGGCTATCTCGTCTCCCGTCAGACGGCCTATTACTGGGGGCTTGGGCACGAAAAGTATCGTGAGTTTGGAGAGTATCAAAAGACATTTTGTCCAAACGGCCGAGCACCACGTGCCGGTGAACAAATCAGTTTGCCCAACCACGCACAGACACTCCAGCGAATTGCCGAAACATCGGGCGAGGCGTTTTACCGACGCGATCTCGCTGAACGCATCACTGAACATGCCGCAGCAACCGGCGGAACACTCACGCGCGACGACCTGGCATCACATCGAGCCCAGTGGGTCCGGCCGATCTCAGTCGACTATGGCGGCTACACGCTGCATGAGATTCCACCCAACGGACAAGGACTGGCGGCGCTGATCATGCTCGGTATCTTGGGGCATCATGGAATCGGAAACCTGCCGGTTGACTCTGCTGACAGCCTCCACCTCCAGATCGAGGCGATGAAATTGGCCTTTGCGGATGCGCACCGTTACCTCGCCGACCCGGCGTGGATGGATGTTGATGTGCAGCACCTTCTGGACCCGGCCTACCTGGCCGAGCGCTCGTCGTTGATCGACCCGAGCCGTGCTCTGGACCCCGGGCACGGGCGCCCCAAGCCCGGCGGGACCGTCTACCTGACCACCGCCGACGCCGACGGAAATATGGTCTCGTACATCCAATCCAACTACACCGGCTTCGGATCAGGAATCGTTATCCCCGAAACGGGAATCGCATTGCAGAACCGCGGCGGATGCTTCACGCTCGAGAAAGGCCATCCCAACGAGGTCGGTCCCGCCAAACGGCCGTACCACACGATCATCCCGGGATTCGTCACCCGCGAAGCTGCAATCGGTCGGCATGAGCCGGTGATGAGCTTCGGCGTGATGGGGGGGTTCATGCAGCCGCAAGGTCATGCGCAGGTCTTGATTCGGTTGGTGGATTATGGACAGAACCCGCAGGCTGCGATCGACGGGCCGCGCTGGCGTGTCGACAAAGGGCTGGAAGTGAACCTTGAGCCCGGGCTCGCTGAGCAGGTGTATGACGAGCTGCGCCGCCGAGGGCATCAGCTAAAAATCGCGGCGCCGCCGGAAGAGTTCTACGGGCGCGGGCAGGCGGCGTACCGGCTCCAAGACGGCTATTTCGCCGCCAGTGACGGTCGAGCGGACGGCCAGGCGGTGGGTTTCTAGACGGACCCGATCCTTTACGGTGGGATTGGCATCTAGTTTTTGGTAAAAACTTGGGATCCAACGACCCTTCGAGAGCAGAGGACCACAGACATGGCCCGATCAGATCTCAACGCCATCGCCAACGCGATCGTCGCCCCAGGCAAGGGAATCCTCGCGGCTGATGAAAGCTCACCCACCATCCAGAAGCGGTTCAAATCGATCGACGTCGAATCCACCGAGGACAACCGCCGCGCCTACCGGCAGATGTTGTTCACGACACCCGGGGTAAGCGACTTTATCAGCGGTGTGATTCTCTTTGACGAAACGATCCGCCAAAAGGCGGACGATGGTACGCCCCTCGTACAAATCTTGACTCAACAGGGGATCATTCCGGGCATCAAAGTGGATAAGGGTGCGAAGGCCTTGGCAGGTGCGCCGGATGAGAAAGTCACGGAAGGCCTGGATGGCCTGCGCGATCGCCTGAATGAATATCACAAACTGGGGGCGCGGTTCACAAAGTGGCGAGCGGTGATCGCTATCAGCGACGGCATCCCCAGTCAATACTGCATCGACGCCAATGCCCACGCGCTGGCACGGTTTGCGGCGCTCTCGCAGGAAACAGGGCTCGTGCCGATCGTTGAGCCTGAGGTGCTTATGGACGGCGATCATACGATCGAGCGTTGCTTCGCGGTGACCGAGGCAACGCTGCACAGTGTGTTCAACGCACTGTATGAGCAACGTGTTGTGCTCGAAGCGTCACTGCTCAAGCCCAACATGGTGCTATCCGGGAAGGACTGTCCGCAGCAAGCGACCCCGGAAGAAGTGGCTGAGGCGACCGTTCGGTGCTTCAATCGAACGGTGCCCGCCGCCGTGCCGGGGATCGTGTTCCTTTCCGGTGGACAACGCAATGAAATCGCCACCGCCAACCTCAACGCCATGAATGCCATGGACGCCACGCATCCCTGGCAGTTGAGCTTTTCGTATGGCCGCGCTTTGCAGGACCCGCCGCTCAAGGCGTGGCGAGGTGATGCTGCCAACATCGAAAGGGCCAAACAGGCTTTTCACCATCGCGCCAAGTGCAACGGCGCTGCACGGCACGGCAAGTACACGCCGGCCATGGAACAGGAGCCGGTCGGCACTGGGGCATAACGAACACGATTACCTCACCCGTCGCCCCCGGATACCAATCCCTGGGGGCTCGCCCAGTTTCAATTCATCACTCGCTATCGAGGTCAGACGGCACAATGCGCTGCCACTCATCGGCGGCGGCTCGCCCCACCCGCCGGTCACGGCCAGCCGCTCAAACGTGTCCTACCTCGCCGCCTTCTTCCCTACTCTTTGCGAAACACCGCCACCACGTCCTTGATTGGCACTACAAACAGCCGATTATCGCCCTCGAAATCCACCGGGATCCCGTTCTTGGGGTTGAAAAGTACGCGATCATACTGCTTGATCGGGTAATCCTCGTCGTTGTCCACCTGAGCGCTCACGGCCACGATTCGGCCCGTCAGCGTGGGGATCTCGATCTTGTCCGGCAGATGGATGCCGACCTTCGTCACCTTCTTGTCCGCGTCCTTGCGAATCAGGACGCGGTTGCCGATCGGCTCGACTGTCTCAATAGTTTGGGTGGAGGGCTTCGTTTTGGCCATGACGCTTCCATCATAGACGGAAGCGCCACCGCGTGCGCATCGGGTGCAGCCCGTGCGTGAGTGGCTCGCTGCGCTGACGAGCGCTCATCGCAACGCCTCATCGAATCATCTTCAGCCGACCCGCGGCGCAGCCGACGATAGACAACGGCTGGATCAGCGCCCACGATCGTCGCCACGTCCACCTGCGGATCCGGGAAGTGAGAGAGCCGTTCATCCACCAGAGGCAGCGGGTCGAGGCCTGCGGCCTCTTCTTTTTTTGCCATTCTCCACACTTCAAGGGACCGACTGCCGGTCCTATTCTTATTATGTTGCGGCGGTCCGCTTTGGTCGGCCACTGGGTCGTCGCCTAGACTCAAGCCGGGCCTTCACCGCAGGAGTTGAGAACGCTATGACCACCGCCAGCACACCGTCGCCGCTGCCTACGACCCAAACCGATGCCGATCCCCTGCGGTTGATCGACGTCGATCACCTCCGGTTCTATGTCGGCAACGCCAAGCAGGCCGCGTTTTTCTACGCCTACACCTTCGGCTTCACGGTCGATCAGGTTGCCGATCTCACCACCGGCAGCCGCGACGAGGCGAACTACCTGCTCACCCAGGGCAATATCCGCCTGATCCTTACCAGCGGTCTCAGCCACGCCCACGAAGCACACGAGCATGTGAAGCGCTACGGCGACGGCGTGCGGGCCAT
>JAZFYE010000023.1:0-3489 GCA_036475395.1 Phycisphaerales bacterium | reverse complement strand
TCGCCGAACCGCAACGTGTTCCAATACCACGCCGGGCCTTTGTCGTCGTATCGAGAAATCGTCTCGATCGAACACCCGGGCGACGAAGCGAACATCGGCGGCAGGTCGATCACCGGCGTATCAGGACCGAGCGGCTGCGTAAGATCGACTACCTTCAATTTTCCGGCCCGAAGCTCGGTCACGACCTGCATCAGAACATTCGACACACCAATCTCCTTGCGGCTTCGCTGGATTAGACCTTCGCTGACGTGTCGTCACACAGCCAGCGCTTGAACTGGAAGCGGTTCTCCAAGAGTGACAGATCCGTGACGAACTTCGCCGGCCCTTGGGCCTTCACCTTCGCCACGATCGTCGAGAGCTCGTCTGCGTGGAGCGCTTCACTGAACGCAACTTTGAACGCATCGATTGTGCCGACCGTCGTCGTACGAGGAACACCGGCTGCCGCGGCGATCCCAGCGATGTCACTGCCGGTTGAAGTGGCGCTGGGAAACCCACCCACCGACAGCAGGCTCTCGTTATCAAACACGACGTGAACGAGGTTCTTAGGCTTGTATCGCGCCAGCGTCGTTAATCCGCCCAGGTTCATCAAGATCGAAGCGTCGCCGTCGAAGACAACGACCTTCAGCTCGGGCCGACTCAGTGCGATCCCCAGACCGAGCGACGACGCCAAACCCATCGCGTGTTGCAAGTAGAAGAAGTTGGGGCGGTGGCCGATCGTTTGCAATTCAGCTGCAACCGCGCCCATGATCGTCACCACGACGCAGCGCTCCAACTGCGGATACACGGCTCGCATGGCGTCGATGCGTAGCATTACTCCTCCCACATCAGATCTCGCGTCAGAAGCAGCGCCACCGGCCGCAGCGCCGACTCTGCCAACGTCTGCGCCTTGGCAATCCGATGGGGAACGCTGGCGGGATCATCCAAGCGGTCATACGGGATTCCCATCGCTTCCAGAACCCGAATCGTGCTGATCCCGCCTTCGGTCTGCCAGGGATCGCGCTCGCCGAACTCTCCGCGATGGCTGATAATCATCAGTAACGGAACCCGGTACAGCTGCGCGCCGGAAATGATCGCATTGATCGCCGCGAAAAAACCATGATTCTGCATGAGCATCGCGGATTTGACGCCGGCGAAATGCGCGCCCATCGAGATGCCGACACCTTCCTCTTCCTTCGCCAAGCGCACCAGAATCGTCTCGGGATCGTCTTGGGCCATACGAACCAGATGCACAAGCCACGTCTCCGGCAGGGCCGAGAACAGACGAACATCACACGCCTTCAACGCGTCGAAGATGAGCTGCGAGTTGGCGACGGAGACTGGCATTTCATCACTCTCGCTCGTGCGGACGAGAACTCGAAGTGACCATGCTACATAATTTACGGTGCCGAGACTGACCCGACAACTTCACGAAGAGCGTAGCTGACTGATCCAACCGTAGGCGAGCGTGACTACGACTCCAGCTGGAATAACGTATTTCAGCCAGTAGAAGAGCAGTGTAGGCATGGGCAATCGGGACGCGCGAGCAATCTCCTGCATAGCCTTTGCCCGTCCGATGCACCAGATCAGGGCGACGATGGCCAAACCGCTTCCGAGCGGCTGCATCGTCGTGCCCCAAATCAGATCGCTGTAGCCGATGTAACTGTCCGAAAGCACCGCAGGAATTGACAGCGGGACCTGGACGACAAGGAGAACGGCGACTGTCCGGGCTCTTGACCAGCCAAGCCAATGCTCCGCGGCCGACGCCAAGACTTCGTAGGCCGCGATCAACGACAACAGTCCAACCAGAAAAACCGCAAAGAAGAACGCCGCGCCGAACACGCTGCCCATCGGCATTGTGGCGAAGACCTCGGGCATCACGCTGAACAACAAAGCCGGGCCACTGGCCATATCCATGCCGAGCGCAAGCACGGCCGGCACGATAATCAACCCGGCCATCGACGCAGCACTCAGATCGGCGATGGTTGTGCCGATGGCGACGGCAGGAATGGAATCGTTTGCTCGCATGTAGCTGCCGTAAACGACCATGAACGTTCCGCCGAGGCTGAGTGAGAAGAAAGCCTGGCCCATCGCCGCTAATACAGTCGCGCCTGTGAAATTCTTTGGTTGCGGAACCAAGAACTCGCGCAGACCTTCCAATGCTCCGTCCAGTGTCAGTACACGCACGATGAGCGCTACAAACAACAGGAAAAACAAAGGCAGTCCGTACCTGCTTGCTCGCTCAATTCCCCGCCTCACGCCCAGCCAAGCCACCGCGCAGGCCAGGGCGACCGTTATGAGAACAAACAACATCTGAACCGCGAAACCGTCGGATACGGCAACGGTCGAGCCCGCTTGTCCGGGAAATGCGGCTGCGATCGTAAAGGAGGTCGCACGTTGCAGCGCTAGCGCGAGGATCGTCCCATAGTAGGAAGCCGCCATAAAGATTGTCAGCAGGAGCAAACCGCCGCAGAACTTTGCGCCGGGCAGTCGCGCCATCCGAAACGCACCCAGCGGCCCACGCCGGGTGTGTCGTCCTAGCGCGTACTCGGCCATCAGCGCCGGGATGCCGAAGGCGAGAACGATGAGCACGTAAAGCAGCAGAAACGCCGATCCGCCGTACTTCCCCATCATGTACGGGAATCGCCATATGTTGCCCAAACCGATCGCGACCCCCGCCGTTGCCAACACCGCTCCCAGCGGCGTCGAAAATGTTGTCCGGCCCTCGGGCTGATCCATGTTCATTCAGTACTCGCTATGAATCGTTCGAATCGGACCGCATGCGATCACGGCTCGATGAGGCGGTGTGCACGATAGCGAATTTCGCTAGCCTATGGAGCGTTCTGAAACCACTGGTCGCACGTGTCTGGCGGTGTGGGACAGTTACTCTGCCAAGCTTGGGGAACGGCAATAGGAAGTGCTCGATATGGATGTACTCGTTATCAATCAGGACGAAGTGCGCCGCTTGCTGCCGATGGGCGAGTGCATCGGTCTCATGGGCGAGGCGCTGCGGAGATTGGCGAGAGACGATGCCGTCCAGCCGCTGCGCACCGCCACGTGGATGCCGAATCGTTCCGGTTTGATCGGCCTCATGCCGGGTTATCTTGGCAAACCGCAGGTTCTCGGCGTCAAGGCTTTGACGGTCTTTCCAGGCAACCACGGTACGATCTACGACTCACACCAAGGCGCTATCCTGCTGTTTGACGTCGAGCACGGGCAACTCGAGGCGATCATCGACGCGACTCAAGTCACGGCGATTCGCACCGCGGCTGTAAGTGCCGTAGCCACGAAAAGTCTTGCCAGAGAAAACGCGGCGAAACTAGCGATCCTCGGAACGGGCACACAGGCGCGCACACATCTGGAAGCAATACAGCTCGTACGTGACCTGGAAATAGTGCGCGTCTGGAGTCGCAACCACGATGCTGCGCGCCGCTTCGCCGAGTGTGAATCCACTCATCACAACATGAAGATCGAGCCGGTGCGCACGGCGCGCGATGCCGTGGATACCGCTGA
>JAZFYE010000022.1:0-16047 GCA_036475395.1 Phycisphaerales bacterium | reverse complement strand
GCCGCCGCCGCTCCGAAGGCGCAATCACCGGGTCTTCCAGCTGATCCTGAAGGTCGTTGGCATGGCGCCGATGGCTGTCCGCCAACTGAAAGAGAATCTCGTTGGAACGCGCATCTTCGGGATAGCGCTGGTAGGCCTTACTGAGGTTCTCGATGGCGGGGACGTACTCGCCCGCGTCGTAGAACAGCGCGCCGAGCTCGAACAGCGCCTCTCGATACTCCGGCGCATTGGGATCAAGCTGGACATTGCCCTGGAGCACCTGCTCGAGTCGCTGCTGGGCCTCATGCCGACGGCCGAGCTCGAGGAAGCACCGGGCCAGCGGGACATGAGCGCCGGCGGCGTACGGGCTGCGTGGGTGATCGACCAGCACCTGCTCGTAGTAGTTCGCCGCCGTCTGGAAGTCCGACTCCGCCTGATAGCACTGGCCCAACCGGAAAATTGCCTCCGGGCGGCGCGGATCAGCCTCGGAGCGGCCGGCGATGTACTCGGTGAAGTGCGTGGCGGCGAGCTCACGGTACCCCGCCAGGTCGTAGCTGTCCGCGGCGAGCCACAGGGAATCGGCCCATGCCTCATCCTGGTTGGGAGCGCCGGCGATGCCGCGGGCGTGGCGAACGTAGTAGTCGCCGGCGCGGCGGTAGTGTTGCATGGCCTCGTGGCGCGTCGCGGGATCGACCTCGCCGAGCCGGGACAAGACCACCTCATCGGCGCTCAGCGCCGAACGAAGGAGATCGTCAGCGCGTTGGCGGCTCGTGTAGGCGATTCGCAGACGGATCCCCACCGGCACCCGTCCGGGCTCAAACAGCGCCTGGGCGAGGGTGACGAATTGCAAGGCGACCTCCAGCTTCCCTGCCATCAGCGCCGCTTCGTGCCGATCGGTCAGGCTGCGGGCGACGCGCTGGGCGGTCACGTCGCGGCGCGGTCCGGCCTTGGGCAGAAGATCGTGAATCCGCTGGTAGTCGGCTAGGCTCAGATTATGATCGCCGAGCACGCTGTGCGCCTCGGCTCGCCCCAGCAGCCCCGGCAAGTAGCTGCGGGTGGAGACAAAATCGCGCACGACCTCGTCGAAGCGCTCAAACGCCTCGCGCCACCGGCCGTTGGCGACGTCAACTTGCCCCAGCAGTACAAGCGTGTCACCGCGCTGCGGCTCCGGGCCAACGAATTGACCCATCGCTAATTGGAGGTTGAACTCGGCGTCGGCATGCTCACCGAGGTCGTAGTATCCACGGGCGAGCAAGGTATACATCTCGCCGAAGTTGACGCCCTCGCTTTGGGGCTGGTCGATCTCGAAACGCCGCATGTCAACAAGGAGTCGATCGACGGCCTCCTGCGCGAACCCCTGCTCCAAGCGAAGCTCAGCCTGACGCGCGACCGCCCACACGGAGTCCGCGGCCCTGAGCAGGGAGTCACGGCGGTACTGCTCCAAAAGCTGCATGAGCGACTCGTACGGTAGATCGGACTGTCGAAGACTGTCGTCCACGAGTCGGCGCAGGACGTGGTTGCGGCGGCGTTGGATATCCAGGGCGGCATCGCCACCGGCCGCGGCCAAGCCCTCCAACTCGGCCAGCAGACGCTGCGCCTCGTCCCGGTCGCCGCCGACGATGAGCGCCAGGGCGAATCGCTCCAGGCGAGCCGGGCCCAGCCGTGCGCCGAGGTCGGCAGCCGTGGCGTACTGTTGCGCGACGCGACGATGGTTCTCCAGGACATCGATCTCCTGATCGGCCTGTGAAGCCGCAATCCAGTCACCCACCAGGGCATGAAAGCGTGCCTGCTCGGCCTGGCTGGCCAGGTAGAGATTCGGCTCGATCACGTCATTGAGCTGTGAAGCCGCGAGATCCAGCTGACCGCCGGTGAGCAGTTGCTCGACCTGGTCCAACGCGCCTCTGAAATCGTTGTCCGGCTGACGATGAGTCGCAATCGAGATGCCCAGAAAGATCAGGGCTGCGCTAAGCACGATCGCCGGGATCTGCCAGAGGTTGCCCCACGCCGACCACTCGTCATTGCGTGCGTCACCCGACTCCGCGTCGTCCGCGGAGGCAGCGTCACGTGGCCTCCGCTTGCCGCGCTCCAGTTCTTGATCGTCGGCCACTGGAGATCCTCTCGCTGCCGCTTCCGATCACGCCTCGCGATCGGGTCAGCCGATCGCGTCCAGCGGTGAATCCATTCACCGTCGCCACGCTTATCGGTCGCAGCCTCAAGCGGACTTCAGCATTCCGAAACCGGTGCCGACACAGGTTATCGGTCGTTTTGGCGCGTCAGTTTTTGGGTGATACGTCATGCACCACGAGCGTTCGGGCCATCAAATCCCCAAGCCCCTGGAGGTGGTGGTTCAGCAGCGCGAACACCGCTAGCACTGGTATGAGTAGCACAATGATCTTGAACGCATTGCGAACGAGAATCGACCTCAGGGTAGGTCGCGCCCCCTGTGCTGTGACGACCCGCGCGCCCAGCAGGGCTTTGCCCACCGACCGGGCCGCCACGATCTCCCCGAGTGTGCAGTGCATCATGGTGATTCCGATCAGCCAGAGGGAAGGCGCGGCGTCGGTGATGTCGGCTGTCCACATTGGCAACCGCAGCAACTCCGCGGGTGTGCAACGAAGCAGCAGAATTGTGGCCACACCTCCCAGGGCGAGATCGACGGCCAACGCGAGCAGCCGCGGCGCCAGACCGAGCACGGCCACGGTCGCGGGCAGCGTCGGCGACGCCGCTTGGCTCCCCGGCTTGAATATCAACACGAGCAGCAGAACGGTGATCGCCACCGTGAATAGCAACGGCATATGCAGCGTCCGCAGCGGCAGCAGGCCTTGACTTGTCATCGCCTCCGATGAACTCAGCCTCCCGGTGACTGGATCGATACGGCGCAGCCGCAAGCCGCCTTGGGTGGATTGCTCGACCAAACGCATCCCGTCGCTCAGACCGAACAGCCCCCACCGCCCGCTCGGCGCGGCAAACTCGCCAAGCGAGACCAACGAGCCTGGGCGCAGATACGCGATCTCCACCCGGCCAGGCGTGGCGCCTTGCAGGACGAGGGCGACCTGGGCCTCACAGCGGGTCACGGCCGCAACCGACCAAAGATCGACCGGTACCTCGACCCGCGTCCACGCCTCTTGGGCGTGTCGTTGATGGAGCACGGTCCGGCTGCGATCGCCGGGGGATGCGACGAGCAGCAGCAGGAGGTTTCCCTGGGCCGAGCCGACCGCCAGCCGATACCGACCCCCGATCGGAAGATCCTCCGGAAGCTCCAGTCGTTCCCATCGCGCGCCTCGGAGCTGCTCAAGCACCGGTTCGGCGAGAACGGGTTCGGCCGCGATGGAATCCGCGCGGGCTTGCACGCCCGCCCCGGCACGCTGCGTTGGCACCCGCAGGGCGACCGGTCCCTGTGGCGTCCCCACGAATCCCACCAGGTTCCCCAACCCTTCCAGCGAGGCGACGACGCTCAGTCGATCAGGGGGGTCGTAGGAATACACGCCGATGGCCGGGTGGCGCTGGACCTCGACGGTGAATGTCTCTCGGTCCGGCTGATCAGCGCTGATCTTGGGCGCGAAGATAAGCCACAGTCGGTTTGTCCACGCCGCCATCGCCTCCGGCAACTCGTGCAACGGCCGACCTCGGCTGTAGTGTGGACCGTCCATCTCAAGCGCGTGGTGGTACAGCATGAGCGCATCGTTCGCCCCGCTCGACGGTGCAACGAACCACAGATGATCGTCGCTCGACGCCCCAACTAAATCCCCGGCCCTGGCCGAACTCACCAGGATTGCTGACCACCCGGCCGCCAATGCAGCCAACCGGTAGTTCTCGCGGAGCCGGCGCATGCTCGGATGATACCCTCGTCCGGCTACGGCGTTGACGACATCTCGAGCTGGCCTTCGATCCGATCGGGACGAAACGCGCGCCGTATCCAATCCAACTCGAAATACTTGTCCTTCACCGCATCCGTCGGACCACGCAGCGCCAGCTTGATCGACCCGGACTCGTCGGCATTGAACACTTCCGCGAGCGTCGGGAACCGGGGCTGGGTCCCCGGCACCACGCCGGCCATCTGAACCGAGTCGTATCGCCGTAAAAACAAGGTGCTGTGCCTCAGGATTTCATGGTCCGGCGAGAGCAATTCCACGCGGATCGGCAGAAACGACTCCCGATCGAAAAACAGGCGCAGCCGATCGTCCGCCTCGCGAACCGTCACGACCCATGCATCCCGCTGAGCGTCGTATGTCACCGGTGACGAATCCGTTTCGGCCTCAGCCGGAAGCCGCCCCAAGCCCAAGAGCTTCAGCAGTGTGACCGGCTCGATCGGGACCCGGGCCGCCGCCTCGCTTTGGTTCTCGCTGCTGGCGTCGTGCAGATACAGAACGCTCTCGTCGCCGCGGAAGTCGACCATCCACGTGTCCGAGCCGTTGGAGCCCATCCACATCAGCCGCTCGCCGAGCTTTTGCACGTCTATAGCAGTCCGATCTGGCAAGACGATCCAGACCTCGGCGCGACCGCTCTCGAAGTGTCGGCCTCGGTCGTCGGTCCACCGAAGCTCGATGGAGCCCGCCGCGTTCACCGCCGTCAGCCGATCGAGGCGGTCGTTGTGTCGAGCGGCGATGGTCTCATATGAAGGCACTTGAACTTCGCTGCCCTGGGCGCCGGGGCGCGGCATCGTCTGACAGGAACTCAGCGTCGCGGTGCAAGTCATTGCACACCCAAGCAGCACCGAGCATCGATTCCTGGGCGCACCATCGAGCCGACACCCCCCGGGTGTCTCGCGGAGATCTTTGTCGCGATAACGTAAGTTCATCGGTGTCGGGGTTCCCGCGGCGCAATTCACTAGAACTCGCCGCGCAGGATCTCGGTGAGCTGATCGGAAAGCTCGCGAATGTCCTCTTCACTCAGTTGCGGGTTGGGTACCTCAATGGGCGGCGAGTTGGGGTCGGCGCCTCTGGGCAGCATCAGCCACCGTTCGTCGTTGCCGTCCACGCTTCGGCCGACGTATCGCAGCCGACGCTTGCGCATCAGAATGAGCGCAAGGATGAAGCGGAACGCGGCACGTTGGGGTCGCACGTCATCGGCCAGCCGGTCGAACAGATCCAGCAGCACGTCGTCATCGACCAGGATCTTCTGCTTGGCGTCAGGTCGGAGGACGGTCGTCCGCCAGTAGCTGAACAGGCCATCGGGGCGGGCTCCGCCTTCCCACGCCTCCAGGCAGAAGTCGAACCGGTCGAAGCCTTCGTCCTCCGGTCGCTCGCAGAGCGTAGCGACACATGCCGAGCCCGGCTCCAACGGCCGGCCGGTCGCTGCACATATCCCGGTCGGCCGGGCCACCCGATACTCAGCGCCATACCTCGACACAGGCTCAATCTTACGACCTCGCCCGGGAATCGTCACCCGTGAAACGGCCCCGGAAACCGGCGGGTGCGCGGCCAGGCGGTATACTTGCCTGGCGATTCGTGTCCCCTTGAACGTCCCATGCTTCGAACCATCGAAAAGATCCTGCGCAGCTACGACTGGTATGAGATCATCCTCGAAGTGGCGGTCATCTGGCTGTGCGTCTACCTGGTCGTTCGCTTCCTCAAGGGCACGCGCGGCGCGGGCGTCATCAAAGGCTTCGCGATCCTGCTGGTGCTGGTGACCCTGGCTATTCAGGTGCTGGGACAGGGATCCGACGTCTTTGGGCGCTTGAAGTTCATCTACGATCGGTTCCTTGGCTTGGTGGCCTTGCTGCTGATCGTCGTCTTCCAGCCGGAGCTGAGACAGGCGATGATTCGGCTGGGACACACGCGGTGGCTGGGCGGATCGCGGCGTCAGGTCGGTCGCGTGGTGGATGCCGTCAGCGAAGCGATCAGCTTCCTCAGCAAGAGTCAATTCGGGGCGCTGATTGCCATCGAACGCACCGTCGGACTCGGGAGGCTGGTGGAGGGCGGCGTTCGCGTGGATGCTCGTGTCAGTGCCAGGTTGCTGGAGTCGATCTTCTGGCCCAACAGTCCGCTACACGATCTGGGGGTCGTGATCCGCGGTGACCGCGTGCTGGCGGCGAGCGTTCAGTTCCCCCTCGCCGAGGAAGGGTCGGTGGCGCCGGAGCTGGGCTCGCGCCATCGCGCCGCTGCCGGTCTTACGCTGGAAGCCGATTGCCTGGTGGTCCTCGTCAGCGAACAAAGTGGAGCGATCTCGATTGCGGAGCATGGGATCCTCCAGCTCGATGTGCCACGGGATCAGCTTCGGGAGTTGCTGGCTCAGCGACTCGAAGCGCTCCCCGACGAGACGACCCCACAGCCTGAGACGCCCGACGCCGGGCCTCACGATCGCCCAGCCGATCAACCGTCCACGGACGATCACCCTGCGGCCTTGGCCAAGGAGGCGTGAACATGGGGTGGCGTAGTCAACTGCCTACCTATTTGATCGTCACTGTGGTGGCGGTGCTGATCTGGTTGTGGGCGGCCGGCGAGACGCGTGAGACGGGCGAGCGCACGTTTCGCGTCCAGTTCACGACCCAGTTTCCCGCCGATCACATCGTCATTCCGAAAGAGATGACCATAACCGCGGAGATTGAAGGCTCGAGGTCCGCCTTGCGATCTGCCCCCGCGATGGGGTCGCCCATTGTGTTGACGCTCGATGCGGGGCTGGGCGATCATGCCGTGGATCTGGTTCGGCTACTCAACGACCACCCCGATTTGCGCGGCGCGCGAGTCAGCGTCATCTCGACCGATCCTCCCTCGCACGACGTCACGATCGACAAGCTGGTCTCAGCCACGGTGCGTGTCGAAGATCCCGACCTTGGGCGTTTGCAGACTGACGGCGCGATCCTGATCGACCCACCGCACGTGACGGTTCGCCTGCCGCAGCGCCTGCAAGGTCGACTCGGCGCAGGCGCGAGCGTGAAGGCTCTCGTCGATTCGACCCAACTGGGGCGGCTGGATCCCGGGGAACCGGCCCGGCTCACCGCGCGCGTCGAGCTTCCCAAGTCGCTGGCGACGCAAGAGTCGGTCACGGTGACGCCGACCGCTGTCACGGTTTCATTCACGGTTCGCTCCAACATCAAGGAAGTGACGCTGCCGACCATTCCTGTCCACATCAGCGGACCGTGGAAGGACCACGAGGAATACATCGTGCAGGTGGCTGAAGCCGATCGATTCCTCGAAAACGTCACCGTCACGGCTGACGCGGCGCTCATTGATCGGATCGAAAGTAGCGAGGTCAAGGTCTTCGCGTTTGTCCACATCAGCAGCACGGAGAAAGAACAAGGCATCGAGAGCAAGCCCGTCACCTATTTCCTGGCGCTGCTCCCCGAAGGCGGAGCTAGTGTCGTCGCGGCTCAACTCAAGGGGTCGTCAGAACCGCCGCTGATTCACTTGCACATCAGTCTGCGGGCCGGGGCGCCATAACCCAGCGGCAAGAAGCGGAGGCGGGTCGCGAACAAAGAAGTCCGATGGAATCAACGCAAACGTACCAGCAGAGGCGGCGTCAGTCGCCTGATCCGCCGACCATCGTCGTCGGGCGCGTCGCGCGGCTCATTCGCCTCATCGGCCTGCTTCGCAGCACAACTGACGCCATAAAAGCCGACGAGCTCGCCGTGCAACTCGGCGTCAGCCGACGAACCATCTTTCGCGACCTGAAACTGATGCAGAAAGCGGGCGTGACCTACACGTCCGTCCCTGGACAAGGGTATCGAATTGATCCCGACGCGTTCACGGCCCAGTTGGATCTCGGACCGGTCGAGGCGTTGGGCCTGATGCTGCTGGCGAAGTTGGCTGAGGCCGCCCCCAACCAACCCCTGTTCAGACCCGCCGCCTCGGCCATCGCCAAGATGATCGCCCAGCTACCCGCGCCCGCTCGAACCGTGTACCAAGACTTGATGTCGAGCGTAAGCATTTCCCCCGGCGCCGTGGACTTCTCCCACGACGACGACGAGCATTACCGCTCGCTTCAATACTGCATCGAGGAACGAAAGGTCTGCCGAGTCGTCTATGATCAGGTCGATCCAAAGAAGCGCTTGAACACAAAAATTCAACCGCTCCATCTGCATTTCTACAAGCGCGCGTGCTATGTGCTGGCCTTCAGCGAACACCACGATGAGGTCCGGATGTTCAAGCTGGCTCGGATCGTCGAGCTGGAACCGACCGACGAAGACTTCGCTCCGTTTGCGTTCTCGATCGAGGATTACCTGGACGACGCCTGGGGCATCATTCCCGGCGATCGCAAGTACGACGTTGTGATCGACTTCTCGAAGCGCGTGACGTCGAACGTAACGGAAGTCCAGTGGCATCGCACGCAACAGACGACGCTTCACTCTGACGGCTCGTGTCAGCTTCGGTTCTGCGTCAACGGGCTGCAGGAGATCAAGTGGTGGGTTTTGGGGTATGGAGACGAAGCGTTGGTGCGAAAGCCGCTGGAGCTGCGCCAAGCTGTCCAAGACCTCGCCCAGCGCACCGTGCGCAAGTACGACGAGCACTAACGCAGCCCATTACTCCCACCGCGTCGCGTGCCAACGCTTCTTGCCTCGGCGCAAGAGGATCGTGTGGGCGTGCAGCAGATCAGCGGTGGTCAAACAGTGATCGGCGTCGGCTCGTGTACCGTTAATAGCAATCGCGCCGTTGCCGAGGAATTCGCGGGCTTCTCGTTTCGAACCGGCCAGGGACGTCTGCACGAGCACATCCACCGCCGACACGCCGTCCCCGGCCAAGAGCGACTTGTCGTGCGTCGAATGCGGTACGTCGGCGAACACTTCTTCCAGCATCGACTCATCGAGCCCGCGCACGTCGCCGCTGAACAGCGCTTGCGAAGCGCTCTGGACCTTCTTCAGCTCCTGCTCGCCGTGCAACATCTCGGTCATGTGGGCCGCGAGCGCGCGTTGGGCAACACGGTCTTGGGGGGCCTTTTCGTGCTCTGCTGCCAGCGCTTCGATCTGGTCTCGGCTCAGCACCGTGTACCACTTGAGCCACTGTACGACATCCGCATCAGGCAGGTTGATCCAATACTGATAGAACGCATACGGGCTGGTGCGCTCCTTTGTGTCGGCGGAGAGCCAGATCGCGCTTCCCTCGGACTTGCTCATCTTCTTTCCGTCGGAGCGCGTGACCAGCGGCGCTGTCACGCCAAACACCCGGCCCTGCTCGGACCCAAAGTCCCGCCGGATCAAGTCCATCCCCGCCACGATATTGCCGTACTGATCCGAACCCGACATCTGCACCGTACAGTCGAACGTTCGGCGTAGATGCAAGAAGTCGTAGGCTTGGAGAATCATGTAGCTGAACTCGGTGTAGCTGATGCCGTGCTCGCGCTGCTCCAACCGCCATTTGATCGATTCGCGTTGGATCATTTCATTGACGGAGAAGTGCTTGCCCACGTCGCGAAGCACATCGATGAAGCCGAGCTTGTCGAGCCAATCGACGTTGTTGACAAGGATGGCTGCATTGGGCACCGCCGGGTCGAAGTCGAGCAGGCGCTCAAGGATCCGGCGCTGACTGGCCACGTTGGCCTCGACCTGCTCCCGATTCAGCAGTGCACGTTCGTCATCTCGGCCGGAGGGATCGCCGATCAGCCCGGTGCCGCCGCCCATAAGGGCGATGGGGTTGTGGCCGGCCCGCTGCCAGTGCATCAGCAGCTTGATGGGGATGAGGTTGCCGATGTGCAGGCTGTCGCTGGTTGGATCGAACCCGACATACGCGACGCGGCCCGGCGTGGCCAGGTGCTCGTCAAGCTCCACGCCCGCCGTACGCTGGTGCAACAAACCGCGCCAGGCAAGTTCGTCCAGGAAGCTCATCGTCTGCTCGGTGCCGGCCTGAGACATCGCCGTGTGAAGCGCCATCGTCGCTCGCTCGCCGTAACGCTAGTGACTGTGCTCGACTTCCGATGGCGGCGGATAGTAAGTACTGATCGCCTCGATTGCCTTGCGCAGCGCGACCGCTGCCTTCGGGTCCACCGTCTGCTTGGCCTTCATCGCCGCTACGATCACGGCGTGGTGCTCGGCGAGGCTCTTGACGTACGCATCGTACGCGTCGGTTCCCGGCTGGGCCGCCTTCACCCGCTGGGCGAGGTAGTACTGGGCAATCGTCGTTTGGATCCTTTCGGCGTGCTGCTCCTTGGTCATGACCCAGCGTGTCGCTTGATTGAAGCTCTGCGCATCTTGCTTGCCCGCCACCTCGTTGATCTGATCCATTGCCTTGGCGATCGTCGTCGTGTCCTCAAGCATGGCCGTGATCCGGGCGTGGTCGTCGTAGATGCCGCAGGGCACCTGACAGTGCGCCACCGCAAGCGGACGAATTGCCGCAAGGAACATCGAGGCGGCAGCGCCTGCCACTACCGCGGTCAAAAGAACTGAGCGTCGCATGGTTCAACTCCGATTCAAACTTCCATCTCGCAAAGTCGGCCCCGCGACCGTCGCGAGCGCCATCCCACCAGAATACCGCTAATTCACTCGATCAGCCGATCGCCTCGGCCGGATGCCCCCACTGTGCTACCTCGGCCTTGATCTTGCGTCTCGAGAACCAGATCAACATGAAGACCGGAAGCGCCCACCCCCAAAGCAAACCGACGACGAGGCCCACCGCGCCCATCGCCTGCATAAGCGCGGGCAGGAATCCAGGCATGCTCCCGGCCATGTTCGGATCCTCCGCCATGGCTTGAAACTGAGCCTGTTGAAGAACGTAGCTCAACACGCTGTTACAAACGACCAGTACCATCTTGAGGCCAGCCCAGGTCAGGCAGGTGCTGCGGCCCCAAGCCCGGCACCGCAGCACGCCGATTCCTCCGATGAGCAGGACGATCGCCAAGACCATAGTGAGCGAGGCGGAGATGATCATCACCGGCTTGAGGCCCTGCATCGCGCTGGTCAACTCGCTGTCCTCGCCTTGCGGCATGAGTGACATGAATTGGTCAATGAACAGCGACGAGCCAAGGCCGAAACAACCCCCCAAAGTCGCCAGCGATCCGAAGACGATCGCAATGACACCGATCACCATCGGCCAGGACGACGGCTTCGGCGGAATCGCCCCGGCATCCGTCGGCGGCGTCATGGGAGTCGGCCGTGGCATCTGCGGTCCAGTGGTCGTCATCTCGTCAACTCCCATATCGACGGTTCAAAATTGACGCAGGAAGCGCGCGTCGTTCTCGAACAGCCAGCGGATATCCGCAATGCCGTACTTCCGCATCGCGATCCGTTCGATCCCCAGACCGAACGCAAAACCGGTCCATTCTTCGGGATCGTATCCGACCGCTTCGTACACGTTTGGATCAACCAACCCGCAGCCGCCAAGTTCCACCCATTGCCATTGACCCTTGACTTTCATCTTCATATCCACCTCGGCTGAGGGCTCGGTGAAGGGGAAGAAGCTCGGGCGCATGCGGACCTCGGCCTCCGGGCCGAAGTACGCGCGGGCAAACTGAAACAGCGTCGTCTTGAGATCGACCATCGTCACATCATGATCGACGTACAGACCCTCGACCTGGTGGAACATGCTGTAGTGGGTGGCGTCGTGCGTATCGGGGCGATACACGCGCCCGATCGAGATCACCTTCAGCGGCGGCTCGACCTTCGCCATGGTGCGTATCTGCACGGTTGAAGTCTGACTGCGCAACATGAGCTCCCCGCCCGGCCGAGCTGTGGCCGAGGCCGCATCGGGACGCTCGATATAGAAGTTGTCGATCGGATCGCGCGCGGGGTGGTCCTTGGGAATATTCAGGGCGTCGAAGTTGTGCCACTCGTCCTCGACCTCCGGGCCGTAGACGACCGCAAAGCCCATTCGGGCAAAGACCTCGGTGATCTCATCAATGGTGCGCGTAATCACGTGGCGGCGGCCCTGGCCGCAGGGTAGACCGGGCTCAGTCACATCGATCATTGGTTTGGCCTGGCGATCGGATTGTCGCTCGATGAGCGCCTTCTTCTCGTCGAACGCTGCCCCCATCCGCTGTTTGAGGACGTTGAGCCGCTTACCGACCGCGGGTTTCTCCGATGCCGGAACATCCTTGATGCGCGGCATGATCGCCTTGAGCCGGCCCTTGGTGCCAAGGTATTTGACGCGCCACGCTTCCAGGGCCTGAGCATCGCCCACCGCCTCCAGCTCGCCGATTGCTTGTGACTCAAGTTGATCGAGCTCGTTAAGCACGAGGCGGAGTGTAGCGGCAAATCAGGTAATCCGGCAGGCAGGACAACGGCCGCCCATTTGGACGGCCTTGGAGTCTCGTCAACGTCGACCGGATCGATCAATCGCCCGCGTCGGGTTTTTCCTGCTCGTCGCCTTGATCTGCCGCGGCCTGGTCGTTGGTCCCCGTGGCGTCATCGGGCTCAGGCTCAGCCACCATGGCGGCGGTCGCCGACTCGCTTTCAGTCGCCCGCTTGGTCGCGGTGTCCGCCTCAGTGGAGTCCGCGTCGCCACCGCCTCCCTTGCGGAGCTTCGCGTAGTAGGCGGTGCGCCGGTCGGCCTGCTCGCGGCGTCGCGACCGTCCGCCTCCGATTTGCGGGCCTTCCTCGCGACCGACCAGTTGCAACAGCACGAGATCGGCCCCGTCCCCCAGACGGTGCGTGGAAAGCTTGACGATCCGCGTGTACCCGCCGTCGCGGTCCGCGAACAGCGGGGCAACCTTCGTCAGGATGTGCTGCACGAGCCGCGGCGCTTTGCGCACCTCGCCGTAACGGTTGAACTCGATGTCGCTCTGATCGGGGAGGTCGAAATACGGGTTGTCCTTTCGGGCATCCGGGACATTGGGATCAGCGACCCAGGCGTGAATGGCTCGATCGTTGAGCTTGGCTTCGATGCGACGACGAGCGTTGTACGTCCCCTTCTTGGCGAGGGTGATGATCTTCTCGATGAACGGCTGCACGGCCTTGGCCTTGGGCAACGTCGTTTCAATCTGCCCATGCTCGAACAGACCCGCGGCAAGGTTGCGGATCATCGCCCGACGATGCTCGCCGTCGCGGCTGAGATGCTTGCCGTAAACACGGTGACGCATGGGAACCTCTCCTTGTCGCCTCGGCGCGGTCTGCCGACCGCCGGCGCACTAGATACTCGCAGGCTGCTCGAATCCGTCAGGCAAACTGATGCCAAGGCTCAGGCCGAGTTCGTCGAGCTTGCGCTTGACCTCCCGCAGCGATGTCTTGCCGAAGCTGCGCACAGTGAGCAGCTCGCCTTCATCCTTCTGCACCAACTCCGCCACGGTCCGAATCTCGGCTGACTCAAGACAGTTGCCGGCGCGAACGGACAGATCGAGCTCGGCGATCGGCATGCCGAGCTTGCGGATCAGCTCGTCGTCGACGCTGGCCGCGACATTCGCCTCCAGCGAAACCCGCTCCGCCCCCAGCTGGAAGTACTGCACGAACGGGTTCAGGTGCTTGCGCAGAATCTTGGCCGCTTCGACCAGGGCCAGTTCCGGTACGATCGTCCCGTCGGTCCAAATATCCATCGTCAGCCGGTCGTAATTCGTCTTCTGGCCGATGCGAGTGTCATCGACCCGATACCGGACGCGCTGCACCGGGCTGAAGATCGCATCAATCGGGATCAATCCGATCTCCTGCTCGTCGCGATTTGCGTACTGGTCCGTAGCCGGTTGATACCCCCGACCGTTCGCGACGATCATCGTCGCCTCGAAATCGACTTCGTCCGTCAAGGTGGCGATGACGTACTCCGGATCGTGAATCGTGACCGCAGTATCGGCCTCGATGAGGTCAGCCGTGACGTCGCCCGGCCCGGTCGCGGCCAACCGCAGCGTCTTGGGCTCATCGCTGTCGAGGCTAATCACCAGCCCCTTCATGTTTAGGATGATGTCCACGACATCCTCCAGCACTCCGGGCATGGTGGAAAACTCGTGCTCAACGCCTTGAATCCGAGCGCTGACCACGGCCGCCCCTTCAATGCTGGAAAGGAGGATTCGGCGCAGGCTGTTGCCCACAGTTGTGCCGAAGCCCCGCTCGAACGGCTCGACTATGAACCGCGCGAACGTATCGGTCGCTGACCCGTCATCAATCTGGACCCGAGCTGGAAGCTCCAGTCCTCGCCATCGAACGTGCATGATTCGATTCCCAAAAAACTCAGCAGTACCCTGAACTCCAGGAACCCGCGCGGTATCAGATGCTGACTCGGTCCTGCTGATCGACCCGCCAATCTTTCTTTCACGCGGGAAACACGGTTGTTGGTTATTAGTTGTCAGTAGTCAGTTTCTGGTTCTTGTTCTCATCCCTTGATGCCATGATGCCACGATGCCATCTTCTCACACCCGCCTTCTCTTTCGTGGCCGACAGCCGTTGTGAGGGATCGGCGTGTGGTCCTCGACAGCGGAGATGTTCAGCCCGTTGGCCTTGAGCGAGGTGACGGCCGGCTCGCGACCCGAGCCCGGTCCCCGCACATGCACCTCGATCTCCCGCATTCCCATCCGCTTCGCCTTGATCGCGACCTTCTCGGCAGCGCGGCTGGCCGCAAACGGTGTCGCCTTGCGAGCGCCCTTGAACCCCACGGTACCGGCGGAGTCCCAACACAACGTTTCGCCGTTCACGTCGGTGATCGTGATCATGGTGTTGTTGAACGTCGCCTTGATGTGGGCGATGCCCTTGACGACGCTTCTTCGGATCTTTTTCTTCTTCTTGGCCATGGACTGAGAATCTCCTTCGTTGCCAGCGGTATTTGTTCCGCTTCGCCAGGTAGCTCGCGATCTTTAAGAGCCGGCTCAGCGATGGACCGAGAGCCGGGCGAAACCGGCGCCGGTCAACTCCGGCAGCTAGTGACCCTTGACTCCCTTCTTTCCGGCGACGGTCTTCTTGCGGCCTTTGCGGGTGCGGGCGTTGCACTTGGTGCGCTGGCCTCGAACCGGCAATCCTCTGCGGTGCCGATCCCCACGGTAACAACGAATCTCCCTGAGCCGCTGAATATGCTGTTGAACTTGCCGTCGCAGCGCGCCTTCGACGATGAATGCGCCGTCAATGATTGTGGCGATCTGCGACACCTCCTCGTCAGTCAGCTCATGGGCTCGTTTGTCGCCGTCGATTTCCGCTTCAGACAGAATGTCGTCAGACGCCTTCGGCCCAATGCCGTAGATGTACCGCATTGCATAGCGGATCTTCTTCTTTTCGGGAATGTCGATACCAGCGATACGTGGCACGGCTCAGCTCCGAACGGGTGGGCGGCAGTGGAAACGACCTTCGCACCGCCCGCTCCCTAGGCAGAGGGGCGGTTGCGGCTTCCTATCCCTGCCTCTGCTTGAGGCGCGGATTCTTCTTGTTGATGACGTACCGCTTGCCTTTGCGAATGACGATCTGGCAATCCTTGGTACGCCGCTTGATACTACTTTGAACTTTCATGTTTCAGTACGCATTGGGTTAGTCGAGATTCGGTTTTCGAGTTCCAGGCCTCGTTGGTCATTCGGCTCAGATTAGTGGCGGTACGTGATTCGTCCCTTCGTCATGTCGTAGGCGCTCAGCTCCACCGTCACTCTGTCGCCGGGCAATATGCGGATAAAGAACTTGCGCATCCTGCCGCTGACGTAGGCGAGGATCTCGTGGTCGTTCTCAAGCTTCACCTTGAAGCGAGCGTCCGGCAAAGCCTCAGTCACCTCGCCTTCCAGAGTGATCTTTTCCTCTTTGGCCATAGGAGGCGTGCTCGTTGTTCCACTCCGTTCGGCAGAGAGCCTCCGATCACCCTCAAAACCACGTGCTTGCGTATACAACTCCCGCCCCCTCGTCGTCGGAGGCGCCAAAGACCCCAGCCGCACCTCAGCCACGCTCAATGGACCGTCGGCACCGGCAGACCCGACCCCGGCCCGTGGCGGATTCATCGCCTTGTCCAGTCGCCTCGACCGATGCGCGATCGTGCCTCGCGATGGCGAACCGGGAAGTATACCGGCTGGGCGAGCGTTCTCAACCCCGCCGTGACTTGGCCGGATCGGCTCACGCCGAACCGGCTCCTCATCTCAGCGTCTGGGGCCGCGGAGCCTCTGAGGCCGGCCCCTCTCGCCCCCGCCCAGAAAGCCGGAGTAGTTGCGCATCAGCAGGTTCGCCTCGACCCGCTGCATGAGGTCCAGCCCCACGCTGACCACGATGAGTAGACCGGTACCGCCAAGGAAGCTGGACACCATGAAGTCGATGCCCAT
>JAZFYE010000021.1:0-2655 GCA_036475395.1 Phycisphaerales bacterium | reverse complement strand
TCGCCGCTGCAACGGTTTCCCGGGGCGTCGGGTCGGCTTCGGCGTCAGTACTTGCCATTGATGCCCTGGGCCGTCGGTCGGCTCAAGGTCGCGCCGTGCGATGTGCTCATCTCGACCAGTTCAGCCGTGATGAAGTCGATTCGCCCCCCCAAGGGCACGCCGCACCTGTGCTATTGCCATTCGCCGGCTCGGTACATCTGGGCTCAGAGGCGCGAGTACGCGACCGGGTCTGGTGGCTGGTTGCGCCGAATGGGCCTTGGGCTGATCGGGCCGGTCTTTCGACGCTGGGACCGGGCGACGGCTGATCGCGTGACGATGTTCCTGGCCAACAGCCAGCACACGGCCTGGCGCATCCAGCGGTACTTCGGCCGAGAGGCGCAGGTCGTCTATCCGCCGGTGCGAACGGATTGGTTCACACCCGATCTGCGGGTTCAACGGGCGGACTGGCTGCTCGTGGTCTCGGCGTTGGAGCCGTACAAGCGGACCGAGCTGGTCGTGCGGGCCGCGTCCCAAGCTGGGCTGAAGTTGAAAGTTGCCGGAGACGGATCACAGCGAAAGGCCTTGGCCGCCGCGGCGGGGCCGACGGTTGAAATGCTCGGTCGCGTGGACGACGTGACGCTGCGTGAGCTGTACCGGCGTGCCAAGGCGCTGGTGTTTCCGCAGGTCGAGGACTTCGGGCTTATCCCGGTTGAGGCCCAGGCGACGGGATGCCCCGTGATCGCGTTTGCCAGCGGCGGTGCGCTGGAGACGGTGACGTCGCAGACCGGCATTTTCTTTGGGCAACAAACAGTGGAGGCGTTGGTCGAGGCGATCGCGGCTTTGGATCAGGCCGAGATCGATGCAGTGCAATGTCGCCGAAACGCCGAGCGCTTCAATGAGCAGACGTTTGACGAGGCGATCAGCCGGGTGGTGTACAGCCTGCTGGGCCCATAGGCCGGCTTGTGTCGTTCAGGCGACCAGATCGCTGTCGCGCAAGAATACGGCCGGTCGCCCTTCGTTGAGCACGCCGCCCTGGCGGACTCGGCCAACGTACAAGGCATGATCCGTCTCCAGGTCGATGTGGCGGACCAGTTCGCAATCCAGATACGCGACCGCTCGCTTGACGATGGGAGCGCCGCTGAGGGCGGTCATCGTCGCGAGGGTGACGAAGGGATCCTCCAACGCGTCGGGTGGCGTCGCAAATTTCCGCTGCAAAAACCGGTCATCCTGGGCGATTTGACACAGGGCGAAGCTTCGGCTGTCGCGTATCAGCGGCTCCACGGGCAGTCCCTTGCTCATCGCCACGATCACCATCGGGGGCCGGACCGCGCATTGCTGAACCCACTTGACGAGAACGCCGCTGCGGTGGCCGTCGTAGCTCGTCGTCAGCAGGAACAGGCCGGAGGGAATCTGGCCAAGTGCTCGGGGAAGCTCGCCAACCATCTGGTGTACCGTGCCTGGTGATGCCCCGCCGCGTCTGATGCCGGTGCGCGAATCAGGAGCGCCCGGTCCAGCGGGATCGGTCAGAAGTTTGATCGGCTCGGCGGCGGGCAACCATTATCTGCGTTCCGGCCGGCACGAGCAGTTTTTTTTCGCCGGGGTGAGTTGGCTCAACCGACGCTGTGGCTGTGACTTACCGTGCGCTCCGGGCCGGTGGTGAGGGTGTGACTTGACCGGATTATGAGGAAAAGTGGGGAAGGGTGTTGCAAAGTGGTGAGCGATGGGTTAAGTTCTGCCGCCACCTAGTCGAGGCAGGAATGCGTGCTGTTTACAGGCGAATACGAGTATACGATCGACGCGAAGCAGCGATTGGCGATCCCCGCCGAGATTCGCTCGCGCCTTCACCCCGAGCGAGACGGGCTGGCGTTCTACGTCACGCCTGGCCCCAACGATGCCCTATGGCTCTGGCCGGAGCGGACGTTCGAACGGATGGCCGGGGCGATCGAGGCCTCGCTGCTGCCAGCCGAGGAGATGATGGCGTTCGACGAGATCACCTTTCCCGGCGCCCGGCGGCTGGAGATGGACAAAACCGGTCGGGTGCGGCTGCCACAGGCGATGCTCGACGCCGCGGGGATCGGATCCAAGGTCGTCATCCTGGGTATGCGCGACCATTTGGAGCTGCGGGACCCGGGGCAATGGGAGCGAAGACGGCAGGAGAAGCTAACCGAGAAACCCACAATCTTTCACCGCGCACGGCAAGCCCTCATCGAGCAGCCGCGGCCCGAGCGCGATCCGGGTTCATGAACTGGGCACGACGATCTGCGGCCGGTGCCCACCCCGGGTGTACTCAGGACCACGCGCATGTACGACGGTGGGAGTCGGTCGGCCGAGCACGGACGCTTGGCCTGAGGACGGAGCCGAGCCGTACTCCCCATGGACCGGCCGTTCGGTCAGGATCGGACCGCAATGTTGGCAACCCATCAACGCACCAGACGTTGTGCCGGTGTTTTCGGCCCGACCGGCTGTCGGTCAGTTTGCGATCAACGTCCCGGATGGTCAGGGAGGACGTGGGACGAATGAGCGCGGCGAGCCGTCAGCGCGGCAAAGAGGCCCATCGGTCGCGACCGATGGGAGGCACTGGGCCAAGATGCCCTCGCCGTCATTCCGTTCGTCTCCGGTCCTCGCCCGGGCCGGAGGCTTTTCCTGCCACAAGGCTCTTCTGACTGGTTGTCAGGG
>JAZFYE010000020.1:10000-26814 GCA_036475395.1 Phycisphaerales bacterium | reverse complement strand
TCAGCTCTCCGTACAACGCCGTGGGGACGACGCCCGGGGCCACTGCGTTGATGCGGATGTTGTCCGCCGCTAACTCCGACGAGAGATTCTTCGTCAGCGCAGTGATGCCCCCCTTGGCCGCAATCGGTGCGCTCGACGGTATGCCCGCCACGCCGTTGTGGGCGAGGATCGTGCCGATATTGACGATCACCCCACCCGTGTCCTGTTCGCGCATGCGACGTACAGCCGCCTGGGTGAGAACGAACGTCCCGCGCACGTACCCGAGGTATCCATCGAGCTCATCCACCGTGTAGTCAGTGAACGGCTTCATGGCGAAGATGCCGGCATTGTTGATCAGAACATCGACACCGCCGAATTTCGCCACCGCCTCGTCAACGATGCGACCGGCTGTCTCGGGCTGGGTGATGTCGCCGGCCACGATGGCGACGCGATCCGGTGTTCGCAGGCGCTCGGCGGCTGCCCGCAGCTTCGATTCCGTGCGCCCGTTGAGCACGACGTTGGCGTCGCGCTCTAGAAACTGCTCGGCCACGGCGAAGCCGATGCCCGTCGCGCCGCCGGTGATGATGACTGTCTGCTGATTGTTGAAGCTGGACATGGCTGATCTCCTTTGTTCCATGGTGACGGATTTCCACCCCGCTGAACGGTTCCCCGACAGTGCCGTTTTGACCTTCGCCCGGCTCCCCCACCGAGCTTCACGCGCACGAGTGTAACGGTCCCCCCGCGAAATCCAAGTCCAAACGGCTTGTCTGCGGCCCAAAGTAGGCTGAGTGATTCTGCTCCACGTTTACCAGGTCGCTTCGTTGTCGCTGTCTGTACCCGATGGGTAACACTTACGGACACGGCCCCCAGTTGGCGAGGAGGGTGAGGAGGTCGGATGCCCCGACGTTGCCGTCGCCGTCGAAGTCGGCGGAACAGCCTTTGCACGGCCCCCAGCTTTCGAGCAGTGAGAGCAGGTCGGCCGCGCCCACGCTGCCGCTACCGTCGAAGTCCCACGGGCAGGGGACTTCCCACGCCTGGATGTTGTCGCCGCCCTCCTGCGCGTTGCTGGGGTTGAAGATATTGATGCGGCTGATTGGAACCGATGACCAGACCCCGATGAAGTTGGAGCCAAAGGCGTTGGCCGGCGTCGTCATCGCTCCCAGGAACACGTTGGTCGTGCTATAGACGCGGACCTGAACCGAGGTCCCGAAGGTGATGGTATTGAAGCCAACGCCACTCTTTTCGTCGGTGAAGATCAGGTCGAGACTGTCCTGGGGGAAGCGGGCGAGAACGACATCACTGACCGCCCCACCGCCCCCGTCCGACCACGCCACCAGGCCTTCGACGCCTCGAGGATTCTCATCCGACGGATCGCCGCCACCAATATTGGCTTGAACAATCAGGTTGGGTAGACCCAACATGCCAAGCGGGAAGGGGAACCCATCCGGCAAGTTGGGCACAAACGATTCCAACGGATCGTCGAAGACCTCGCCGTTGAAGGGGTCCAGGATAGATTCCTCGTAGTTTTCGATCCCCTTGATAACATCCCCCTGACCAGCGTTGAACGCCTCGAAGGCAGCCTGGTCGGTGAACCACATCAGTCCACCCTGGGCCGGTGCGGCCGGCGGGGCGACGGTCCGTATGCGGGTCGAAATGTTGTCACCGAGCATCGCTCGGAGGGGAGTTGCCGTCGGTTGCACCTCGCTCAGCGAGCGGGGCGCGTCCGTCTCGCCAAGCGGCGTCACCGTTTGTTGTTGAAGTGGCTGTGCCCATAGGCCGGCCGTGGACGGCTGGGCCTGGGCGCGCTGTCCGCTTATAACCACTGCCAGCGCGACTACGGCGACGACGACTGAACGTTTCGTTGAAACTGAGTATGCGTACATCATTCGGTCTCCTCCAGCCAAAGTGGCCGCACAGTAGCGCGCGCCCGCCGCAGGTCCCCCCATGCGAGCGTCTATCTGTTCCCAAACTCGGAACAACCAGACTCCTAGCGTGTTCCCTGCGTGGGAACAAGACCCCAACACAATCCTGTCTACCAAAAACTCTGCAAACTGCTGCGAAAATGGCGGTTGGACGCTGGCCTTACGCAGCGGGAGCTTGGCCAGCGGCTCAGGAAGCCCCATACCTTCGTCCACAAGACCGAGACGGGCGACCGGCGGATCGACCCCGTCGAGTTCATCAGATGGTGCAAGGCTTGCCGAAGAGACCCTGCCCGCTGTCTGCGAGAAGTCAGTGAGCACGGTCGCCCATTGGTTCGGTTCCGCTGACGTTATGACCTGACCTCGACGGCAATTACACCGTCGGTGCCGGCGACCTGCTGATCCTGCTGGTCAATTGGGGTTGATATATTACGAAGGTTCGCACGATTCCGCCGCTCGTTATGGAACGTGCCGCGCCGGATTCCTACGGACACGGCCCCCAGTTGGCGAGGAGGGCGAGGAGGTCGGACGCGCCGACGGCGCCGTTGCCGTCGAAGTCGGCGGACTACGGTATGCATCGTTGCGGATTGCTCGCAGGCTGGGATCGATTACACTGAAAGAGCTTGCTCATGTCTCGGCCCCCTGGTTGCGGATTGCTCGCAGGCTGGGATCGATTACACTACGAGCAGGGGTGACACCCTCGTGTTAGCCGTTGCGGATTGCTCGCAGGCTCGGATCGATTACACTGGATAGGCCGACGATGAGCGCGGAGTATCGTTGCGGATTGCTCGCAGGCTGGGATCGAGTACACTAGCTTTCCCGCATCATCACCGACGCATACGGTTGCAAATTGCTCGCAGGCTGGGATCGATTACACTAGTCTCAGCCGCCCAAGCCGCAGCCGCGAAGTTGCGGATTGCTCGCAGGCTGGGATCGATTACACTTCCGCCGTTGGGCTTGCACTTGGGGCAGCGTTGCGCATTGCTCGCAGACTGGGATCGATTACACTGGTACATCACTGCTCTCCTTGGTTGTGTTGTTGCGGATTGCTCGCAGGCTGGAATCGATTACACTAAGTACGGCCGCGTCCCCATCGAGAAGCTGCGGATTGCTCGCCGGCTGGGATCAATTACACTCACTACGAAGGAAAAGTCGTGGTGGACAGGTTGCGGATTGCTCGCAGGCTCGGATCGATTACACTTTATCGTCATCCACCCTGTGTACGGCCGGTGTTGCGGATTGCTCACGGGCTGGGATCGATTACACTTGGCTGATCGTTCGCGGCATCAAGCCGTGGGTTGCGGATTGATCGCAGGCTGGGATCGATTACACTGAAGAGAGACCACTGCAGATCGCCAACTGAGTTGCGGATTGCCCGCAGGCTGGGATCGATTACACTGGGCCGACTCGTTTATGTATGACGATACTGGTTGCGGATTGATCGCAGGCTGGGATCGATTACACCCCATCCAGCCCCCGGATTGCCAGGAGCTACGGACAAGTCTAGTCATTCGCCCAACGAATTCGGCCGAGGGGATCGACGGTGACTTTCACCGCGGTGCGGTCACGCATCCCGCGAGGCGACAGGTTTTGGTTGTCCTTGTTCACGTCCGTCGCTTCACGGGCGTCAGTGTGCAGTTTGTAATAGATGCGAACATCATCTTGGCGCATCTTGTAGACGACACACAGTTGCCGGTTTCCGTCTTGATCGTCCATCTCAAACATCTCGCCGACGGTCAGCGACATGATAAACCGGCCCTCATCCGTGTCGGACTGGTCCACAAGCGGGAGGCCCCGTTTGGCGCGCTGAGCGGCGTCCCACATCGGCACAACTTTCGCCGACCAGTCGGCATTATCACCGTCACCATTCTGCCGGTAGACGATGTGGTGATTGCTTCCGGGCTTGACAAACTGGAAGGATCGGCGATCCGATAGGCGGCGAAAAGTCTCGCTTCGCTCAAGCATGCGCACTTTCCGTATCGGCACGCCCGAAGGCATATGGGGCGTATTCGCGCCCTTGAACGCCGTCGTAGGAAAGTTCCCAGCTTGATTCGGATCGATGCTCTGTCGGCGCACGTGTTCCCGAAGAATCTCGCGGAGCGCCTGATCGCGTACCTTCCCGAGGTGTTTAGCGTTCTTGATCTCGGTAACCAGCTTTCGCCGCACGAACGTCTTTTGGTCCTCCACCCAATCTTCCGCCCATTTGCGACTGGGAGCGTCAGACCCCTGAGCCTGCTTCTGAGTCGAGCCGTAGAACGTCGCCTCATGCAAGGCACCGCGAAGGCGTTTCAGCGCGCGGTGAGAGGTGTTGATGCCGAGCACGCTCTGTTTGGCAGCCTCCAAGAAGCCATCCCAGGGGGCTGGCATGTTCTCGCCGCGCGCGTTTGCCAAGGCGTGTAGACGCTTGGTATTCGTCAGGGCGATTACGATTGCGTCTACAGCGTGATGCCGATGATCGTTACGCATCTTCCGCCCACGCTTTTCCGGATCGAGGATGTTGTTCAGATCCCACCAATGGCGCAGATCAGCCGTCATGTTCCCACGCGGAGTGACGAGGGACGCGCCGATCGATTTGAGGTACTGGGCGACGCACCGGCTGATGTACGCGGTGTCAGTCAGTTGGCGATTGACGAAATCGGTGAGTTCAACATTTTGGGTGCGGAACTTGAGCGGTTTGTTACCCGGCAGCTTGTCGGTGAGTCGCAAGACCCGATCGTATTTCTCCGGATCACTCTCCGCGAGCCATTCGTGGGGTGTCTGATCACCTTTTGCGGTGTTTTCCTTTCGGCGGCAGACCACCTTGTTCGGCATCGAATCATCGAGCGAGCGCCAGCGCGGCAGAATGTGATCCACGTCGATCTCGCTCGTGAAGAGTTCTGCCAGTCCGATCTTGGTGCCGGAATACGGACAGAACTCCTCCTGTTCCTTCCACAACAGATACCTTGCAATTGCCGGTCGGGTTGGTTTGACTCCGAGCTTCTTGATTTCCTCGGACGCCGCTTCCCGCTCTCGATTGCGGTCGAGTTGCTTGAATCGAATCTCCTTTCGCTGGTCAAACGACTTTTTCGCTTCACGTGCCAACTCGATTCGGATCTCATCAAGGGTGTTCCCTTTCCGGTACACTTGCTCGCGAAGAACACTGTTGACCACTTTGCGCACTTCGATGAGGGCCTGTCGAACAATCGGATTCGGTAGATCCGGCGGTGGTGGGAGATATTCCGACAGCTTGATCTCTCGCTCGTCGGGGCGAAGGTATCCTGCCGCGTGGATGGCCGAATCCGTCGGATCGTTGCCCATCAGAAACAGACCGCGTTTCAGATGAGGCAATAGTTTTTCAATCGCTACAAAAGAAAAGTTCATATGCCCGTCGGGCAGATTCGCACTAAGTGCGCCCTGAGCTTCGTCGACCGAAAGGTCGCAGTCGTCTCTCAGGCGGCGCAGCGCTTCATCCTCCCGCTCTTCATTGATCAGAATGTCAACGACCGCGTCCTTCGTCGAGTCGGATAGGGCCGTCCATTGTTTTCGGCCGACAGCCTTGCTTGAAATGAGCGCGGCGTTGGTCTCGTTGCCCTTGAGTTTCGTACGCCCTCCACGCTCAAAATTGAACTGGACCGATTCGAGGAACCCGAGCTTTTTGCGAATCTGATCGAACGTGCGCTGTTTGGTGTTGTCAAGATACTCGTAAAGAGTCTGCTGTTCCTCGTTGGTGAGCCTCCGCATTTCACCAGTCGAGCGATCGAGTAGGTTCAGGTTGTTGACTTCCTGGTAGATTCGGAATCGCTGAGCCGACAAAACTGCCCGTTGGCACCGACGCTGCGTGCGCTCCAGATCGCACCGGCCGACGATGGATTTCGGCCAATAAACACGGCGTTGTCCGAAGATGAGACCCCGACACACCCACGTCTCGTCGGGGGTCGGGTCATGCAGGAGCTTCTTGAGAGTTGTTGTCAGGATTTCTGGATGATGTCGTTGCTGTTCCTTCCAAATTGCTTCAAACTCATCGATGTACATTTGGCGCAGCGTGTGACCGCCGCGCACCTTCTCGTCATTGGCAGTGGCGGTGTGATCGAACTCAGCGTCCAGACTCGCCAAGTACTCGCCTAGAGTGGATGCGCCGCTGACCCGTATGGCTTCGCTTATCTCACCGATCTCTGCCAGCATGCCCTTGGTTTCCTTGGATCCGCGATCCGTCTTGCGGTTCGAGAGGAATCCCCGGCGCTGATTCAGGTGAAGCAGTACCCGTCCTATCTCGAATGGGTCGAGCTTTTCTCGGCAGGCGCGCGCTCGTAGCGGATACGGATTGACCGCCAGAAGTTCATCCAGGGCCGCTTCATCACGCGGCAGAAGCCCCGCCTCGGTCAGGACACTACGTAGTTCACGTTTTCGCCGCGATCGGCGCATCAGAAGGCGACGAGTTCCGCGGGCGGTACGCCTGGTTTGTGATTTGGACTTCTCTCCGCCTTGCTGGTCTCGATCGACGCCCTCGGGGAAGACTCGAACACCGGTCGCAAGAATCTTTTCCCCTGGTTCATCAATCAGCGCCCAGCCGATGGAATTGGTGCCAAGATCGAGTCCTAGTGTCAGATTCGACATCGTCGCCTCCCCAAGGGCCTATTCTGACGTCGTCCTTGACACGGCCCGGATAAGTAGTGATGATCCGGACAGTGTAATTGATCCCGGCCTGGGAGTCTTTTCGTAACAAGAAGAAAAATTCGCAGGCCACGGTCTACGGACCGACCGGCCGCAATGCATCAAAGCAGGGCGGCCATTTTTCTCCGCTCAGGGACACTGTCGCGACCTAGCGCACGGCGATGCGCCTTGGTACATTGCCTCTATCGGGAAAGCTGGCTGATCTTCGACCACGCTGGACCGGCGGTGGGGCCTTGTCGGGACGCGGAGGCTGGTTCCTCGTGGCCTGGTGTGCGAGGGCCAGCCATCTGTGAGCAGTTCACAGGATTCCGGACGGGCGCCACAAAGAATTCGCGGGGGTTGACAAAACCGACGTCAGTTCTACGGCGGATCGACAAGCACCAAAAATAATCTCGCCGCAGATTCGGCCGGGATTGGCAACCCGCAAGCTGACATCCGTAGAATGACCTTGAGCGCGCTGGCCGGTCAGCGCGATGCCCTCGCTGCTCGAGGGTATCCGCCGACGGGGATTTCATTCGATCTTGGCACAAAGTGGTTGACACTGGACGAGCAGTCGATAGTGTTGTAATGCCGCGCCAACGGGCGATACCACGCCCAGCGTGATGCCGTCTTCGGGCGATGCCGGCCGCATTCTGCGGGCGATGAAAATTCAAGTACACAGGAGTTGATGTGGCCCGCGTGCGCGGTCGCTTGCGCTTGTTGGGCAGGTGAGCCGTCCGCAAAGGAGATCTGCGCTATGACATCGCTGAACCTTGTCTGCCGTGGTGACATCGCAAGAGCGCTCGGCCAGTCGGTCACGACCGTGGGTCATGTGTTGAACACGAGACCGCACATCGTACCGATCGGCAGGGCCGGGATTTGCCGGCTCTACAGCGAGCATGTGATCGAACAGGTGCGCATCGAACTCGATAAGCGTAGCCCATCCTCTGCGGAACAAACCTAAACCTCTTACCGCCTCGGGCTCCGGGCATTGAAAGAAATGCCTCGGAGAACGTGGCCGCGTGCCCGAGGCTTTGGAGCGAATATCGAAATGACTGTATCACTAGGGTTGCATGGAAGCAACTTGACGACTCGGCAGATGGAAGCCGCTGCCGAGGCTCGCATTGCCAAACTTTCCACGCTCGCCGACGAACTGCTGCAAGGGATCGACGGCGCATACGTGACGATGGACGAACTGCTGCGCCACGAGGCCAGAGGGCGGCGATGATTGAGCGAACCGCAAGCATTGAAGGACTCTTGACGTACGACCAGGCCGGCAAAATGCTCGGCGTGAGCGGACGGACAGTGTGGACGCTCGTTGACCGTGGCGAGTTGCCGGCGGTGCGCTTCGGGCGCAGCGTCCGAATCGACCCCGCAGACCTGCGCACCTTCATCGAGCGAGCCAAGGGTCGGGAGTCTGCGCGATGAGCAACTCCGAGTCAATCCGACGTGACCAATCGGCCCTGCTGGCGGAGTTGGAACAGGCTGGGGTGAACGTGAGTCGCCCGACGGCGATTTGCTGCCCGTTCCACGACGACCGGAACCCGTCCGCCGGCGTCTTCCAAGGTGGTGACGGCGTGTGGCGGTTCAAGTGCCACCGCTGCTGTGCCGGCGGCGACGTGTTCGATTTGCGCGCCCGGATCACCGGACAGCCACTGGCGGACGTGTTGAAGGCCGCCAAGGGTCAAACGGGTAAACATAAGCACCTGCCCAACGCTGAGCGGAGCGGTCGCAAGACCTTTCCGACACTGGGCAGCGCGATCGCCTCGGTCGGACGCAAGATCGGAGGCACAGATTGGGCTGTCGTGGCATGCCGTTGCATCGATGCGATGGATGATGACCGCTTGGCCGAATTGGCCGGCCAGATGCGTATTTCGTCGGCGGCGCTGCGCGCGATCGGCTGTGGTTGGCACAAGCGTCAGCGGTGTTACACATTTCCCGAGCGAGACGGCGACGGAATCGTGATCGGGGTGGCGACGCGGTGGCTGGACGGGAGGAAGGGCTTTCTCCCGGGTGGACAGCGCGGGTTGACTGTCCCCGACGGGTTGGATGACCGGCCTGATCCAGTGCTGTTGCCCGAGGGAGCTTCGGACGTGGCTGCCTGTCTGACGCACGGCATAGCTGCCGTTGGGCGGCCAAGCAACAGCGGCGGTGTGGATCACCTTGCGACGCTTATCCAAGAGCGTCTGGTGGGGCGTGACGTGATCGTCGTGGGCGAGAACGACGCCAAGGCCAAGGATGGCTCGTGGCCCGGACGTGTTGGGGCGATCAAGGTCGCGACGGAACTGACGCGACGGTTGGGGCGAGAGATCAAGTGGGCAATGCCGCCGGACAAGGTGAAGGACGTCCGTAAATGGCTGAACAGCTGCAAGCTCGACCTGTCCGACGAAACCGCGTGCAAGGCTGCGGGCCGAAAGCTGGTGGGACAGTTGGCATCGGATTCCTTTCGTCCACCTATAGAGAGTAGGGATGGAAGAAACGAATATCCCGACCCGATCCCAGCGTCGGCCCTCGGTGACTGTGGCGAAAAGATAGATTTCGTTTGGGAACCGTATCTCGCATCGGGGCACAAAACGTTGTTATCCGCTCATCCCAAGGATGGCAAGACGACTCTCCTGGCCCATGTTGTCAATGGGATGGGGGATGGCGGGCATCTTGTAGGTCCGATCGCCAAGGGGCGTGTCCTCATCGTGACCGAGGAATCGAAGATGCTCTGGAACGAGCGGCGAACGAAGCTCGGCATAGGCGATCACGTTGACTTCTATTTCCGCTTCCAGGTAGCCTGCAACACACATGCCCAGTGGGAGTAGCTGACCGCCAAGATCGCCAGCCTTGTGCCTGAGCATGATTATGTGTTGGTGATCTTCGACACGTTCGCCAACGTCTGTGCGTTGGACGACGAGAATGACGCCGCCACGATGAACAAGGCATTGAGGCCACTTGACCAGATCACCGAGGCCGGCCCCGCTGTTCTGCTCATCCACCACAAGCGCAAGGGCAAAGCCGCCCAGGGACAGGGAAGCCGAGGCAGCAGCGCCTTCGCGGGATTCGTGGATGTGGTCGTTGAGATGGAACGACACAACCCAAAGCAGGCTGGCGATTGCCGTCGCGTGTTGAAGGCTCTTTCTAGGTTCGATGAGACACCGCCTGAGACAGTGATCGAACTCCGTGACGGGAGGTACGTGGGGATCGGCGATCACGCTGCCGCAAGCCGAGAGGAGCTTGTAACGGTTGTCCAGAAGCTGCTGCCGGCTTCTCCGCCCGGCCGGAGCTTCAAGGAGATTGCCGACAAGTGGCCCAGCAACGGTATCCCGAAGCCGGGCAAATCCAGATTGGCGGAGGTTCTCAAGGACGGGTTCGCTCAGGGCAAATGGCAGCGAGAAGGTAAGGGTAGGAAGGGCAGCCGGTATCGGTTCCACTTGGGGTCTCAGAAACCCGAGGATTCGTTTCGTCCAGTCCGTTCCCCTATAGGTGGAAGAAACGAATCGGGTAACAAGGCGGGCAGCGATGGCTGAGCCTGTATCAAATGCTAGGCCGGTTGAGACCTCGGGATTGCTACGATCCAACGAGGTCAACAAGCTGATGGCAACAAGTCCTCGCACTCTCTGGAACCTGGCCGATGACGGTGAGATTCCCGTGGTTTGCATCGACCGGTCGGTCCGCTGCGACCCCGCAAACCTGCAAGACTATGTTGAGCGACAGAAATACTGAAACGCCGGGTAGAGATTGTGTTGGACGGTTCGGTTACCAAAGGGAACAGAGTCTACTTGCTTTATTGACCCGTAATGGTTAGGATCACCAGTATGGCGAAGCGACGAAAGAAGCTCAGCGATCAGATTCGACACTCGATCGAAACGTGCGGGCTAACTCGTTATCGAATCTCGAAGGAAACCGGCATCGACCAATCGAACCTATCGCGGTTCATCCACGGCGAAGTCGGGCTGTCGATGGACTCACTTGACCGCTTGGCGGACCTTTTGGACCTGAACATCACGACCGGCAAACGTCGGCGACTGAAGGGAAGATAATCCAATGGCGAGCAGCAGCAACGATCCGAACGGCCGAAGGCGCATCCAATTCGTCGGTGCGGACGGTAAGCGGAGAGCGATCCGTCTCGGCAAGGTGTCGCAACGCCAGGCGCTGGCATTCAAGGTCAAGATCGAGGATTTGATCGCCGCAAAGACTGCAAGCCATACTCCGTCCGATGAAACGTCCCGCTGGCTGGCTGCTCTTGATGATGCCACTTACAACAAGCTGCACCGTGTTGGTCTGGTTCCGCGCCGTGGTTCGGCCACACTGGCCGCGTTCACGCGCTCTTACATCGACGGTCGCGCCGACATCAAGCCCAGCACTCGGATCAACATGCAACGGTCGCGATCCTACCTGCTGGAGCATTTCGTCGAGACTACCCTGATGCGGGACATCACCGAGGGCGACGCCGAAGACTTTCAACAACACATGGTCAGGAGCGGTCGGGCGGATAATACGATCCGTAAGGCGGTAGGCCGGATTCGACAGTTCTTCAATGCGGCCAAGCGTCGCGGGCTTTTTCATGCGCGTACCATCACCCATATCAGTCAACTCCCGAGGGAATCCATCATGCCCGGCAACCCACAAGCCAAAATCAAACATATCGCTAACCTCGTTGAATGGCACAAGGAACTGAGCGCCGATTTCGATAAGGCGCTGCCACCCATCTACAGATTCAATGGTGTGACGTCCACAGGCGACGCTAGACGGGATGCTTGGGCAAACGCCGGATCGGTGCGTCGTGATGACAGGGGCGGCTCTGAGCGAACTTGAGCGTGTCCTACGCAGTGATGCGATACAGCGAGCAAAGCCACGCGGAAGACCGAAGGAAAAGGTGGACGAACGGATCGGGACGCCGATGTACGTCGACGAGTAGGACGACGGATGCACCCGGCTCAATCGTTTGGCTACTTGGGAACCTAGAACACAAATAGCAGATTCGTCTCACCAAACGTAACCTCGTCACCGACCTGAAGATCAGCAATGCGCTTTGATCGAGGCGGGTCCGGGTGGATATTGACGATGGAGCCTGCGAACTTCCCTGAGACATTCCATGTGACATTGACCTGCACCAAGTCGCCCTCGTCGGTTCTCAAGCCGACCGTTGATCCCCGCGTGATGTCACTGATCTTGGTGCCGCGACCAGGGGTCCAATGGATTTGCTCACTGACGGCTCGCTCTCGGAACATCAGATAATCCCTGCCCCCGGCTCATTCGTCCTTGTGGTTCGTTGGCCGCAACACCGCGAACCCGATGAGGCCGGCGCCGACGGCCATGCTTAGAACGCCCCCAATGAAGTCTGCGTACCTAATCACACCCCACCCCCCAACCAACAACGCCGCCCCGATACCGAGCATGAGTCGTCTGCGGCCCATCGTCATGGCGGCCAGTGTACCAAAGGGGTGGGGTCCACCTCATCTTCACTCACCGAACAACCACGCGCGGGCGGGCGCGAGCGCTTGGCAAGCGCTTGGCAAACTACTGACAGTTCAGGGGGTTTATGGTCACCTACTGTCAGTTGAAAACCCCTCTCAAGTGCCGGAGGTGGGACTCGAACCCACACGCCCTTAACGGGCACTGGATTTTGAATCCAGCGCGTCTGCCAATTCCGCCACTCCGGCAAGCGCAGGTGATCTTTGCAGACCGCTACGGGTCGGTCAATGATGGGCAGGGCGGCGATCCGGTGGGCTTCGGCGTCAAACCCACTCGGCGGACGGCGTGGCACATGTCGGGCGACCGTGGTTCTTAGAAGCCATCGGCAGCTGGACGTGGAGCGGCTGGGGATCAGACGGCTGGGCGGGACGGGTCGGAGGTACGTTGGGCGATTGAGGGTCCGGGTATGCCAACGACATGCTCAATTACCGCCAACGGGCCATGCCAGCGCTGTTTGGGAACTGATTTTCGCCCGTTGGGTGGATCAAATCCGTTGGTTGTGCGGAATGGGTTGTATAGTGTTCGGACTCATTGAGGAAGACAGCCATGTATCGATTCTTCAGAGGACGTCTCAATAGTGTTCCCGGCGATTTAGGCTTTATGTCTCGCCGGGCCGCCGGTTTCGTGATTCTCGTCGGTCTTGTGGGCTTGTCCCCTGGTTGCAAGGAGTCGGACGGCTCCGGCGGGGCGGCCGTTAGTCCGATCATCGCGTCCGGATCCGAGGACGGCACGGGGGGCGCGGCGACGCCGACCGTCGCAGCGCGCGGAGGCTTGCAAGTGCCCCAGACCCAGCCGGCGAACCGAGGCGGGCCGCCGACGCTCCAGGCGGCGGCTGACAACCTTCAGTCGACGACCAATGTCGTCTCATCGAGCCCGGCCCCGGTCGTGTTCGATCCGCCGGCGGTGGACCTCGGCTACATTCTGCCGAACCAGAAGGTGAACACGATCATCCAAGTGCGCAACGCCGGTGACGCGCCGCTCAAGATCACGCTCGTGAAACCGAGTTGCACCTGCACAACCTTGAACGATCTGACCGGCACTGTCATCCCGCCCGGCGAGTCGGTCTCGCTCACCGCGCAGCTCAAGGCCTGGTCAACACCGAGCCCGCTGACTTCATCCATCACGTTCTTGTTCGAAGGCTATGCTGAGTCGTCGCAGGTCTCGATCAGCGGCCAGGTCACGCGACCGATCAGGACCGAACCACAGCTCTTCAACTGCGTGACCGGCAAACCGCTGAGCGGCCGTGTCGCGGTGGAATCGATTGACGGGCGGCCCTTCACCATCTTGGCGGCGAACCGCCAGCCGCCGGAGTACATCGGCTTCGATCCAGCGACCGATGAGCCGCGCAATGCCTACGCCCTTCGATGGGATGTCTCGCAATACACGGAGCAGACCATGCCGGGCTGGTGGTTGATCGAAACGGACCACCCGGATTGCCCGGTTGTTGATGTGTGGGTGCGGCACCAGTGGAACTTTCCCGAGCGGGTGCCGGGTCGGCCTTGGCGACTACGGACACAGCACGTCGTGATCGACGGCATCAACGCGGGCGAGACCGCCGAGTTCACGGTCGACATTGCCAAGCTTGGGCGGGATGACATCTACTCGGTGCATTCGCTGTCAAACGAGTTCGACGCCAAGCTCGTGTCGATCCAAAGGGACGGCGCTGATGCCGAAGTGACGGTGCGAATCACGCCCGCCGCCGGTCATCACGGGCTGCTGTACGGGACGATCGAGTTCCTCTCCGGCGCTTACTATCAGAAGTTGACGGTGATCGGCACGGTGATCGAGTAGGGCCGAGGCGTTGCGGCTCGGGGCGCCGGTCGTGTATCATCCAGCTCGGGTGAGGCACGAGGAGTCCGGCCGATGAATGTTTGTGTGATTATCCCCGCGGCCGGGCGAAGCGAGCGGTTTGGCGCGGCGGACAAGCTCGCGCAGGACCTCGGCGGCCGGCCGCTGCTGATGCGCACGGTCGAGCTGTTCACGAAGCGTGAGGAGGTGAACTCGATCCTGGTAGCGGCCCCGCCTGATTCGATCGAGGACTTTAAGAACCGGTATGGCGCGTCGCTGGGATTCCACGGGGCCCGGATCGTCCAAGGGGGGCGCACCGAACGCCGGGAGTCGATTCGCAATGCCCTGCGTGCTGCACCTGAATGTACGCACATCGCGGTGCATGACGCGGCTCGACCCGCAGTGTCCAAGGCGCTTCTTGATCGGCTCTTCGAGGCGGCACAAAGCCTCGCGGCCGTCGTCCCGGCCGTTCAGATCACCGCCACCGTTAAGCGAGTCGCGCAGGAGACGACGGACGTGGCGGATCACGCCGACGATGCCCTGGCCGATGCGATTCTCGGCGAGGCTGGTCGGCCATCGATCCCCGCTCGGCAGGTCTGCGAGACCATCGATCGCCGCGGCTTGGTCGAGGTGCAGACGCCGCAGATTTTCGAGGCCGAGCTCCTGCGCCGAGCGTACGAACAAGATGACCTTGGCGGCGCCACCGATGACGCGATGCTCGTGGAACGGTTGGGTGAGCCGGTCTACGTTGTCGAGGGTGACATCACCAACATCAAAGTCACGACGCCGGCCGACCTGAAGCTGATGCGCGCCCTGCTCGGCGTGCGGCCCCCGTCGGAGCGGCCCATTCACAAGCGCTTCTGAGCTTCTGACGATCTTGTCGTGCGGCCGATTCACCGCCGCCGTGCGCCGTTGCAACGTCATCCGGCTCGGCGTGATCACGTGTTCTCGGACGCTCGAGACGGGGTGCCAGCCGCGCGCGGTCGCGCGACACCACACCCGCTGCGAGCTTCGGCTTCTGAAGGCAGCCGTGGCATGATGGCGTCGAGATCACCGAGCCGGATCTGGAGTTGCGGTTCGAGGTTGAAACGGGCGAGCTCGACCGCCGCGTGCCTGCAGCGGGATCGAAGTCCAAGTGACGCCCCGCGGACGATCGGCGACCCGAGACACGAGCAGATGACCAGCACGGATACGACGATCGCGGCGCCTGATCGTTCGCCGCCAGCCGAACCTGTTACGACGTCCACGCCGTCGCTAAAGGCACGTGCGCTGCACGGCTCGATGTGGACCGCGTTCAACTTCGCATCGTCGCAGGGACTGCGGCTCGGATCGAACCTGATTCTGACCCGATTGCTGGTCCCGGAAGCCTTCGGCACCGTGCTCCTGATCAACGTGGTGATCCAGGGCTTGCACATGTTCTCGGATACCGGCATCGGCCCGAGCATCATCCGCAACAAGCGCGGCGACGACGCGGCGTTCCTCAACACCGATTGGACCATCCAGGTCTTTCGCGGCTGCGCCCTGTGGCTGGTCTGCCTGCTGCTGGCCTGGCCGCTGGCGATGTTTTATGAAGATGCCCTGTTGATGTGGCTGCTCCCCGTAGCCGGCCTGACACCCCTGGCCGTCGGCTTCGTGTCCACCGGACCTTGCACCTTTCACCGCCATCTGCGATTGGGGTGACTCACCGCCTACGAACTTTCCGGGCTGCTCACGACGATCGGGGTGACGATCGTTTTGGCGACGCTTTGGCCCACGGCCTGGGCGTTGGTCCTTGGTCCCGTCGTTGGGGCTGCGGCGCGACTGCGGCTGAGCCACTCCACCTTTCGAGAGATCCGCAATCGGTTTTGGTGGGACCGAGATGCGGGGCGCCACTTCGTCCGGTTCGGCCGATGGATCTTCATCAGCACGGCACCGACATTTATCGTAACGCAGGGCGACAAACTCATACTCGGGAAGATATTCGTCGGTGAGCACAAAGGTTCGCTCGGCCTCTATGCCATCGCCTTCTTCCTCGCCACCGCCCGCGTTCGTGGCTACTGGTCCGGACCCGAGTTGGTCACGCTGGCTCAGCGGATCGACGTGGAGCGAGCCGAGTCATTGAGCGCGCGCTTCGAGACCGATTCCAGCTCAGCCAGCCGTTTCGAGGTCGATGGTCTGCTCCATCTGATCCCGACCTATATTTGAAGGCGTGATGGGGTCAAGCAGGAGTTGCCTGCTGGCCGCAAGTTCGGCCAAGGTCACGCCCATGATTCTGATCTCAGCGAGCAACCCGCGCAGGCCGATGATGTGTGAGCGACAATCTGATCCATGTAAGATTGCAGACAGATTTCGTTTGCAAAGAAATCTGGGGGTGTATGTCATCCAGAAAGGACTAAACCAATTGGCAATTGTTGATCACGAAACAGTTTCGCTGGCCGCAGGTTACTTGGTAAGGGCGTGTAAACCTGACGGACAATTCACCTATCGCGTGAATCTCGATCCGACGATCATACCAAAGCTGAAATACAACGTGCTGCGCCATGCCGGTGCCATGTACGCACTGGCCGTGTTTCATCAGCGGAGGCCCGATGAGAAAGTGCGCGACGCTGTGGTACGTGCCGGTCGATTCTTGCGAGACCGATGTATCTCTCCAGTTGCGGAGGCAGAAAACATGAACGCCGTATGGTCCCGACCAGAGATGACAGGAGCCAAGAAACTATTGGGCGCGAAGCTCGGAGGAGCCGGGCTTGGTTTGGTGGCGTTAGTGAATCTAGAGGCAATCGCCACCGAATCGACACCCATTGAACAGCTGCGCCAACTCGGGCGGTTTGTGGTTTATATGCAGAAAGCCGATGGAAGCTTCTATTCGAAATACATCCCCGCCAAAGGAGGACGGCGGGATGCTTGGACATCGCTGTACTACCCCGGCGAAGCCACCCTTGGATTGCTTATGCTCTACGAGCTCGACGAGTCGCCGGTGTGGATTGGGGCGGCAGCGAATGCCCTTGGTTATTTGGCACGAAGCCGCGAAGGTGATTCCGAGGTCCCTGCTGATCA
>JAZFYE010000020.1:0-7500 GCA_036475395.1 Phycisphaerales bacterium | reverse complement strand
TTTTGTGTGAACCTGACTTCGCCGCGCACCACAGTACCATTGGGCGGACCGCCATAGACTGCTGCATCAGTCAAGAGGACAACACCTATGGCGATGGCAATCAACACTGTTAAGGTTAGACGAATAGCGGGTACAGCTCCGCTTTGTTTATGCTTGAGCATCGGATCTTCCCCTTTACGTTCCTGCTGCCTGAGCAGCCGGTCGTAAGAGGAACGTAGCCCAAGATTTGCCGTACAAAGGGAAAGTCTTACAAATAGGTAAGAACTCAGCCCTACAATCCGAATGATTGGCACAGGCGTCTATAAACTACACTGTACCTGCCAAGGCAGGGCAGGATCCTGCTGCCGGATATCCGAAATGTCCTATAACAGGTTTTTCGTACCGCCTAAAACAGCACACTGGCAACGACGTGGAGGCGGTTTGACCCCGAATTTACGTCCCTGCTGTCGATGTCCTGTAAGGCAAAACCCCAATCCAAGCGCAGGCGAATGTTGCGCCTGAATACCGCTTCGAGGCCTATCCCGGCACCGATCAGTGTCTCGTCACTCTCAAACGGAAGTGGATCGCTGACAACTGTCTGGCCCACATCCACAAACGCTTTGAGGATCAAGTCCCAATCGGGACGGCCGTAGACATACTGTGGAGCTGCTCGAAACGCTCTACCAAACATCTGTCGCGGTTCAGACTCGATCTCAAACGCCCGCGGCAGGTGATAGCGATACTCAAGACTACCGATGATCGCTGTATCTGCGGCAACGATAGACTGCGGATACCCACGAACCGTGTACAATCCACCTACCGGCTGTTCGAGATTGGGAATCAAGCGCTTATCGAACGCATATTGACCCTTAATCGACATGGCGATCTCGTGCGCCAGTGTCGAGCTTTCTGGCGTCGTCGGATCCTGCCACGCCCTACGATCAAGTAGCGGCTCCAGGAAAAATGAATGGGTCAATCCCCACCGCAAAACCACCCAGTCGTCATCCGGCAACGTACGCCCTAGCTTTGTAAGTTGGGCGGATTGAACGTCGGTAATACCCCCGACTTGCCATTCCAGACCTACAGAAGCTGTCATGGAACTCGTTTCGGTCGTTCGCTCAAGGCGCAGACCGACCTTTGGGAGAAGAAAACTTTCCTGACCTTCGCCGACGAGTGGATTAGCAACCTCAGCGGACAGAAAACGCACACCGCCGAATAAGTCAACGAACAGTTCCCGGTCTTGATAGATGTTGGCGATTAACTCGCCCCCAAGCTCCCACGACTCCCCGGTGAAGTCATCATCGAAAAAGCCTACATCCGTCGCCGTAAATTCGCTCCATAGGCTGTACACCCGCCAACGCAGACGATCATTATTAGTGAATGGCGCTTCATAAGAAGCTACGACGGCATTGGTATCTTTGAATCCAGCTGTGATATAGGAGAACTCCAACACATCATCATTGTTGGTCAACTGCGTATTAACGAAGCCGAACTGTTCGCGCCATAGCTCAGTTGATTTCGTACCTGTGTTGGACACCCGAGCGTACACAAACAGAGGGTTGTTCTCAGTAATCAGGTAATCCAACGTTACGCCTCCAGGTGCCTGCGCTGCTGCAATTGATGCGTCAACACGTCGTCCGGGATGGCGGCTTAGATGAAACAGATAACGATCAAGCTCGTCTTTACGAAGCAGGTTTTGAACCTTCTCATCAGCTTCAGCAGCGGGTTGAATCGGTGATCGCTCACGAATTCGCGCGTGCAATGGATTGTCGATGCGTTCCTGGGCTTCGATGCGATGGCCGGACGCCAATGTTCGAAGCTCCGTCACGATACCTGTTGTAATCAGCACACGAAGCGATGTTTGGGCGTCTGGTCGGAGGTCTCTTCCGGATTCGTCGATCTCAAACGGATCCGGTGCAACATATACGCCCAGGATTTCTTGTTGCGAAAAGTAGTCGCGTATCGTTTCGAGAATCGTTTGAATAGCGCTGGCATAGTACTGCGTGCTTGGTTGTTGAGCCAGAGCCGCCAACCGAACAGTTACAGAAGGCACTCCCGCACGCGGTGCGACAAAACCGACAGCGGTTTGTCCCAACTCGACTTCGATAGCCATCACCGCATCCAGTGGCGGATGCTGTGGATTCTGTGTGACGTAATGGAGAACTATCGGACCGACGGGGTAAGACGGACCATCATCAGCGATCGGCCCCGATTGATGTTGCTTGGTTTCGGGGGAAGTGTCCGATTGCGAAATTCCTGCATTCGTACAAAACAGCGCTGCAAGGATCGTTATCGGTAATCGATGTGCCCATTTAGTTGTCATAGAACTCGGACTCGTTAATTCGGTCAGTTGGGTGAGCAGCTGGTACTGCCATCATTAGTTCATCTGACGAGTTCATCTTCGGCTGATCGCACGGGTGGACTTGTAGTAATTGCGTAAATTGCATTTGCTAAGGCAAACACCCTGGTTGATACCCTATAACCACCTAACACATACCTAATTGCCGTTACCTGAATTCGCAAGCCGCAATTGCAATGCGGTGGTGTTTTTCGGTTCAGTAGAACATTCGCTGTGTCGATCAGTCAATAGAACCTGCTACTAGGGGAACCCACGAATGAAGTGCAATGCACTGGTGCTTGCGATGCTGGTATTGACGGCGGCCCTGTTAATCACAGGATGCACCACCACACAGGGTGCGGGGATAATCGACGACACGGTCGCTCTGGCGATCCTTGGTCCTGATCAATCGCGCGATCACACCCAACGATCCGAGTTCTATCTCGGCGCGGGTGATGCGCTTGGCCGCGACATTTTCTTCAACTATGTTGCCTTCGTGCGCGCCAACCCAAGTTGGCGCCCCCACTACGCCACCGTCGAAACAGGCTCAGATATGCCGTGGGACTAAGGACACGGTGACCAACGGCCATCCGAGCATCGGTGAGAACGGGACTCCTACTGTCACTTAGAGCGATGTGGTGGTTGGTTGCGATGTAATAGGAAATACTGAGTTTGATCTGATCTTCGTTGATCTGCACAACGATGATTATCACATTTCGTCCAAATCACCATGCATAGACGCGGCTGACAACGCTCTCGTGCCGGAAGCGCCCAAGGGCTACGCGATCCAGTTCGGCTGGGCGGCCTCGAAGCGGATCCGCCTGATGTCGTCATCATGATGGACGCGGACTGCGTGGTTGAGCGTGGCGATCTTGAACGGGTGGCACAAACCGCGGCGGATACACGCCGCCCCGTCCAAGCGGTTTATCTGATGAACCCGCCGGGTAGGGCGACTCGAAAGGATGTCGTTTCGGCGATCGCGTTCTGCAACAGGAATTCCGTCCGCCCACTGGGGCTGCATACGCTGAGACTGCCGTGTCTCCTGACCGGAAGCGGGATGGCGTTACCGTGGAGCGTCCTGCGCACGGTGGGTATGCGGGGTGAGAGTATCGTCGAGGACATGCAGCTGGCCGTGGATATGATCCGAGCGGGACATCCGCCGCTGCTCTGTCCGGAGGTCGTGGTTCGCTCGCTCTTGCCGGGGGCGTTCCACTACGGCCGCCAAGCAGCGCACGCGGTGGGAGCACGGCCACCTTCGTACCATGTTCACCGTCGCCCCCAGGCTGCTGGCGACGGCGATGTGGCGCCGCCAAGTTGGCGCAGCCGTTCTCACCATCGACTTGTCGGTTCCACCCTTGTCATTGCTTGCGATCCTGATCGTGATCGTGGGTCTGGTAGCGACCGGCGTCGGATTGCTCGGCGCTTCGTGGACGCCGCTGATACTCTTGCTGCTCGGCACCCTCGTGGCGACGACGACGCTCGCCGGCGCCTGGCTGAGGTTCGCACGACACGAGATTGGCGCACGAGACTTGTTGGCAGCGCCGGCGTACCTGTTGTGGAAGCTGCCGATCTACCTGCGGTTCCTTTGTGGACCGCAGACGCGCTGGACGAAGACGAGCCGGGAGGCTGAGCCGTTGTCCTTGACGCCGGAGGCCGACAGCGTCGCCGTTGCGCCGTCGGGAAGCCGCGATATCGTCGACTTGCCGACGGTCTCGTTGCGGGACGTTCGTCTGCACAGTATTACCGAGAACGAAGTCATCGATGCGGTCATTGAATCACTCCAAGCCGGGAAGGGCGGTTGGATCATCACCGTCAATCTCCAGCATCTTCGGCAGTGCGAGAAGGACGCGGAGTATCGCAGCATCGTGGACGAGGCGGATCTTGTGGTGGTGGACGGAATGCCGTTGTTGTGGGCCGGTGCGTTGCAGGGCACGCCCATGCCTCAGCGCGTGGCGGGATCGGATCTCGTTTCGTCATTGACGGGCGCGGCGGCCGAGCACGGCCGATCGATATTTCTCCTGGGGGGCGCCTCGGACTCCGCCGATGCTGCCGCGTCAATGTTGCAATCACGCTATCCGGAGGTGCATATAGCCGGGACGTGCGCGCCAGAATATGGGTTTGAAAACGATCTGGCGCAGATTGATCGAATCGGTGAAATACTCGTTGCCGCGGCGCCGGACATCATCTACGTCGCGCTTGGATCACCGAAGCAGGAGCGCCTGATCCGTCAGTTGCGCGGTCGGCTTCCATCGGCTTGGTGGATTGGCGTGGGGATCAGCTTCAGTTTCGTGGCCGGGCATGTGAAGCGCGCGCCGCGCTGGATGCAGCGATACGGTTTGGAGTGGATGCACCGGCTAGCGCAAGAGCCGCGGCGTTTGGCCCGCCGATACCTCGTGCAGGGGTTGCCGTTTGGCGCTCGCGTACTTGTATCGTCGATGGTCAAGGGCTGGCGTGTAGCCGAGGCCCGGACGCAGCCGGCGCCGTCTAGCGCTGATCGCGCGGCGCTGCGGCGCTTTCGCCCACCGGCGAGGACGGCCCAATCCGGCTCGTCTCGATCGTTGGGGCGGCAGCGCTCGAAGCAGTCGTCAAGTGGTCGGCCAGCCAATCGACCGACGCGCTGACCATCAGCTCGCGGCTGATGGGGTCGTTGAACAAGCGATTGGACTCGGGAATTTTCAACAGCTCATGTGTGCAGGTCAGTTCGCGCGCAATCGCGCTGGCCGTATCCGCCAGGGCGGTGTCGCGCTCAGCGTGAATGAGCAGCGTGGGGGCGGTCACCTGCGTCGCCTCGCGGAGGTCTCGATCGAAGACGAGTCCGCGCAGCACGAGGACGGCGACGTCTGGTGTAGACGCCGCAAAGCACAGCGCGATCATCCCGCCCGTTCCCGATCCGTTCAGACCGATCTGCTGAGAATCGACCTCGTCGAGATTGCGCACGTTTTCGAAAACGGCGCGGAGATCAGCGAGCATCTGTTCGCCCGTGGCGTCCTTGGGGCTTCCTTCGGATCGCCCGTGGCCGGTGAAGTCCATGCGAACGCCGATGATGCCGCGCTTGGCCAGGCGGCGGCTGATCGGAACGGAACGTGGGCTGTGTCCGTCGCTCTCGAGTCCATGGGCGAAGATGACGGCCGGATACGGCCCGCTTCCGCGCGTCACGCCGGGTGGGAGATCAAGTTCGCAGTGAATGACGTGATCCGGCGCGGGGTGAAAGCGCGCGACGAGCGTTTTGACGCCGGCGTGTTGCTCGGGCCGGGACGTCGACCAACGCTCGAGCGTCGAGGCCACGAGATCGTCGGGAACTTCTTCGAACGATTCATAGAAATGATCGATACCCTTGAACTTCGACGGCGCGTGTGGGATCACGACGACGTCGGCCGTATCGTGGAGCTGCCATGTCGCCTTGCCAGCGCCGGCGGGCGCGGCGACGGCGACTTTACGCGCGCCGCGGTCGCGCACCGAAGCAATTGCCGCCAGCATGGTCGCGCCCGTCTCCACGCCATGGTCGACAATAATGACCGTTCGTCCCCGGACGTCGGTTTCGGGCAATATCGCGCGGAACCGCGCTCGTCGCCTCTGGAGTTGACCAAAGACCAACCTTGCCGGGCCGATCATCTCCTGACTCGTGAGATGGTGCCAGCGGGCCGCGGACTGGATCATCGAGATGCGCCCGTGCTCGTCGACGGCCCCGACAACCTGGTTGGAGTGACCGGGCGCGGATAGTTTCTGAATCAACAGGATGTCCAGAGCAGCGTCGAGTCTCTCGGCGACGACCGCCGCGATCTGCAGGCCGCCGTTGGGGATGCCCAGGATCAGCGGATCCTGCTCCTTGAGGAACTGGAGATCGCCGGCCAACTCATGCGCCGCTTCGATCCGGTTCTTGAACAACCGCATCAGTCGCCTCCGTCACAGTTAGTTAGTCCGGCCGCAGCGAACGGAACCTCTTCTGGGGAGGCTGGTCTATCACAGAGGCTCCGCCACTCTCTTTGGAAGATGATACCAGGCAATCTTCTGACGGACATTGTGTCACGAACAAGGCTCAAACGCTAGCCCGTTGTACCGCTATTGGCGATCGTGTGTTGCGGGCTACCGGACACGATCGGTTTTTCGCTCCGAGCCGCGGTTTGGTGGTGTGGCCGGGTCATGCGTAGGGCCAGGGCCCTTATCGTTCTTGGTGCATTCGTTGGACTCGGCCGGCTCGGCCAGGCCCAAGCACCACGCTGGGCCGGTGATGCGACGCTTGCCGACCCGCACGATCATCGATTGGCCGAACTGTGAGCGCTTCAGGACCTCAATCGCGTCCCAGGGAATGCTCGTGGGCTTGGCGCCGAGCCAGCCAACCAACGTCGCTGGCATCAAATGCAAATGATTCTCATCAACAGCAGCGTGAATGCAGTAACTCAGATTGAGTAGGCCGATCCGAAAGCTCTGGAGTTGCTTGCGTACTGCGTCATCGGCCGGCGTTCGAGGTGGATACGCCAAGTGCAGCGGGTTCCAGAGGAGCTTGAGGCTTGCTGCGATCAGACTGAAAGCGATGAGAATGTCAACGATGATGAACAGGACGATGATCCAAGGCCAACTCATGATACGGTTGCTCTGAGTTTTGGCGACGGATCAGCGCTCAGCACCGCTTTGAGATATCGCCCGGTGTAGCTGCGTCTGGATTTGGCAATGCGCCAAGGCGGTCCCGTCGCCACGACGGTGCCGCCGCGATCGCCGCCTTCCGGGCCGAGATCGATGATCCAGTCGGCGCACTTGATCACATCCAGATTGTGCTCAATGACCACCAGCGTGTTGCCGTGATTCGCGAGACGGTTCAGCACGTTCAGTAGTTTTTCAATGTCCGCAAAATGCAGCCCCGTGGTTGGTTCATCGAGCACGTACAACGTCCGGCCGGTCGAGGCCAGCCCGAGTTCGCTGGCCAGCTTGATCCGCTGCGCCTCGCCGCCGGAGAGTGTCGTGGACGGCTGGCCGAGCTGCAAATAGTCCAGGCCGACGTCGTACAGGCATCCCAGCATTCGCAACGTGCGCGGATGGGCGTCGAAGAATTCAACCGCCTCCTCGACGGACAGGTCCAACACGTCGGCGATCGTCCTGTGCCGGTAGGTGATCTCCAACGTCTCCCGATTATACCGCCGGCCCTTGCACGTCTGGCATGTCACGAAGACATCCGGCAGAAAGTGCAT
>JAZFYE010000019.1:0-13527 GCA_036475395.1 Phycisphaerales bacterium | reverse complement strand
GATCAACTGGTGGAATGGGGTCTGAACCCCGTCGGCGACTCTGATACCCAAGTGATTCTGGAGCGGCTCGGGTATTGCCTGGACCGCGAGCACGAGCAGCTTCGATCGACGATGGGTCCGGGGTCGCTCCCGGGGCTGGAAGATCGAGCCCTGGCCACGGAGGTTTCCCTCCAGATCGACCTCGTGCGGATATTTCGCAAGGCGTCGGAAAACTGGGACGGGGGCTACACGCTGGTCGGGCTCCTGGGCAACGGTGACGCGTTCGCATGCCGGGACCCGGCCGGAATCCGCCCCGGGTTTTACTACCTGGACGATGAAGTTGTCGCCGTCGCCTCGGAGCGAGCAGCCTTGGCCAGCGTGTTCGATGTGGACGCGGATCAGGTTGAACCGATCGGGCCCGGATCCGTGCTCGTTATCAAACGCGACGGCGGCATCGACCATACGCAGTTCACCGATCTCCTACCCGAGCGTCAGTGCTCGTTCGAGCGGATCTACTTCAGCCGCGGCAACGATCCTGAGATTTACCAGGAGCGTAAGGCGTTGGGCCGGTACTTGGCGCCCCGCGTGCTCGACGCGATGGATGGAGACCTCGAGCACGCCGTCTTCAGCTATATCCCCAACACGGCCGACGCCGCCTACCGAGGGTTGGTCGACGGACTCGATCGCCTGACGCGAAGCCGGCGGATCGACGAGCTGTGGTCTCGCATTGAAGCTGGTCGCGCCAGCCGCTCAGATGTGGAGCGGCTATGCGACGGGCGCCTTCGAACGGAGCGCGTCGCCCACAAAGATCAGCGACTTCGCACCTTCATCACACACGACGCTGCGCGGCGCGATCTGGTGGCGCACATCTACGACATCACGCAAGGCGTCGTAAAGGACGACGACACATTGGTCGTAGTCGACGACTCTATCGTGCGGGGAACGACGCTCCGTGAATCGATTATCACCATGCTGAGTCGGCTCGGTCCGAGGCGGATCATCGTCGTGAGCTCCGCCCCGCCCATCATGTATCCCGACTGCTACGGGATCGATATGAGCCAACTCGGCCGCTTCATCGCCTTCGAAGCAGCGGTGGCGTTGCTGCAGGAGCATGGTAAGGAGCAGCTCCTTGATGAGGTGCAGGACCGCTGCGAGGCCCAAGCCGAGTCTCCGCCGCGCAAGATGATCAATCACATCGCCGCCATCTACGACTGCTTCACGCTCGAGCAGCTATCGGGGAAGATCGCGCAGCTCGTGCGCCCGCCGTCGTTGCGCTGGAGCGGCGACGTGCAGATCATCTACCAAACGGTCCAGGGGCTGCGATCGGCCATTCCCAACCACTGCGGCGACTGGTACTTCACCGGGGACTATCCCACTCCCGGGGGGTACCGGGTCCTGAACACCTCGTATCTGAATTGGCGTGCCGCCTGCGACGCCCGAGCCTACTGACACGCTCGTCGTGGGCAAGCCCGAGGCCGGCTGGCGGGCGCTACTCAGCCTCAACTCGACTCACGAACGGTCCGATTATCCGTGACGGGTGCGGCCATCGCGGTACGTAGGCCGAGCAACCGCGGATCGGACACGGTCGTCCGACTCCGACCGCCTTGCGGTCGCATCCCATGAGCGGATCTCGAGGGCGTTGGTTTCATGGCACGACTCCTCAGGTCGATCCTTGGCAGAGTTCGTCGACGGTCATCGGTCGGAACGTCAAGCGTCGATCAGCCACGGCTACCACAGCACGAACGCCAACTCGCGCGCACGCTGGCTGAGGGCATTGATCGAGCGATGAACGCGGGGCTGCTGGACCACGCGGAGCGGCTCGCCGACGCGGCGGGACGATTGGCGCCCGACTGCGCCCGGCTCTCGGAGCAGTTGGCGCGGTTGCGGCTGACCCGGGGTGACGCTGAGACCGCCCTTCGGATCGTCGATGGCTGCCGCACAATGCCGGCGTCGCTTCGGTTGCTGCGTGCGGTCTGTCTCTGGCTGGTCGGCGATAGAATTGCAGCGCATCTGGATCTGCATCGCTGGTCAGCAAAGGCCGCGGCCCCCCTCGACGCCCGCCTCCTGCTTGGCCTGATCGAACTGCGATTGGGCGATGTGGATGGATCCATCGAGGCCCTACAGCGGAATCTGCGACATCTCGAAGACCCGCGCACACTCGAGGCGCTGATCCTGGTTCATCTGCTGAATGATCGCCCCGATCAGGCCGAGGCATGGGCGCAACGATTGCGCTGCGGACGTCACTTGGGCGATGTGGCTCCCGAGGCCGATCCGCTGCTGCGGTCCCTGGGGATGCCGGGCCTGCCCGACGAGGCCGAGCCAACGCCCGAACATGTCGCCAACCTGGCTATGGAATTGATCTGCTTCGAACCGGCCATTGAGGTGTTGGTGGCCGCACAACACAGCCGGCTTCACATGCCCACGATCCGGCTTTTGGTCCCGGCCATCGCCCAAGCTCTGCCGGATCTGAACGACGCGTCGGCGGGGATGCACGCGCTGGCCAGGCTGTCGCTGCTGCAGGGTCAACGGCAAGAGGCCAGGCGATGGGCCGAGCGCGGCTTGGCCCAGAACCCCATGTTCGCCCCGCTGGCCATCATGCTCCGTAAACTGTCGCAGACCGATCCGCAGGCCCCGGCTGGACTGCGTGCGGACGGCGCGGGCCTCTCACCTAGCGACCGCTCAGGGCTCTCACCCCAGGAGAAGGCCGCATGAGCCGCCGACGTGTTGTCAATCCCGACCGCGCGATCGCCGCGCGACACGCGGCCGCATGCCTGCTGCGCGAAGCGCGGCGGGCCGTCGGTGACGACGTCGCCGAAGCGGTGGACTGGGCCTTCTCCCAATTGCCCGACAGTCTCGGGGCCAGACGATTGAAGATTCAACAGCTCGTGGATCAGGGTGACCTGGAATCGGCGTCGGTCCTGGTCGCGCAAGGCTTGCTACGACGACCGACGGATGCGTCGCTGACACTCTGGCGGGCTCGGATTCTGTACCGGAGGGAACAGTTCGAGCAATGCGCGCGGGAGCTGCGGCTCGTCCTCGCCCGTCGGCCACATCATTTCGCCACCCTTGGACTGGCCGGTCTTGCCGCCCATCGGCTCAACGCCCCCGTACGGGCGGCTTCCTTTTTCGCCCGGGCCGAGGCGCGGCGTCCTGGCGATGTTCCCACGCGGCACTTGCTCGTGGAAGCTTGGATCGACGCAGGTCGGCTCGACAAAGCTGGCCGCGTCCTGTCTCGGATTGACTCGCCTCCACCACGCTTGTCGGCGAAATACTTGCGGGCCCAAGGCCGGCTGTTGGAAGCGGCCGAGGCGCTCGAGACTGCGCTTGGCCGGGGCCGCGGCGACGCGGATGAGGCCGTGCTCTGCGATCTGATCACGATCCTGGAGGAGAGCGGCAATATGGCTCGGTTGCGTCGCGTCCTGGAACGCATCGACGTTCGGCAGCCGGCGGCGCTGGCGCGAGCCGGCCTCGCGTGGCTGTGGTTGGGGGAGTTCCGCACGGCAGCGGCCCGCACGGCGAGATTGGCCCGCGTGCCGGGATCCCGCTCCATGGGACTGCTCGTGCTACTCGTGGCCTCGGCGTTGCTACAACGACCAACGCTGGTGGAGCGAGCGCTGGGTCGGCTTCGTCGAAGCGACGACGCGATCGATCCCGATGTTGTCGCCGATGCATGGTGCCGGGGACTGATGGGGAGGCTGTTGCAGGCGCAGTGCAATCCACGGCAAGCGGGGGCCGATCCCAGTGCCGGGCAGCTTGGTAGCCTCCTTCGAGCGGCCGACCGCGTCTTCGAGCAGCAGCTGTCCTCTGCCACGGGCCTCTCGGCCGCCCACCGGCGGGAGATCAAGCAATGCCAGGCCGTGTGTCAGGAGGGACTGCAGCTCACCGTTGCCGCGTCGCCGCCGCTTCCCCCGACGGGGCGAGCCGCCCGCTCTCAACGAGCCCCAGCCGTGGCCGCCTGATTCCGACCCGTTCGACCTCTTCCCCTGATATTCGCCGGCCGCCAGCTTGGTCCTTTCCACCGCCGGCTGCTTGACCTGAGCTGATCTTCGTGATTTGATACGTGGCTCTGCCGGGCACGGGCCCGGACCTCAATCGCTTCCTTAGTAACGGATTCACGCATCTATGGCTCGGTATCTCGGACCAAAGGTCAAACTCTCGCGTCGCGTCGGCGTACCCATCTCCGACACGCCCAAGCACACCGCCAAGCGGCAATTGACCGCACCGGGCGTCCACGGATATCGCGGTCGGCGGCTGCGCGACTACGGCATCCGCCTCAACGAGAAGCAAAAACTTCGCTACCACTACAACGTTCTCGAAAGACAATTTCGACGCTATGTCCAGATGGCGTCCCGCCGCAAGGGAAACACCGGCGAGTTACTCCTGCAGGTGCTGGAGCGCAGGCTGGACAACGTCGTGCGCAGGGCCGGGCTGACCCGGACCATCTGGGCGGCACGCCAGATGGTGGCGCACGGGCACGTGCTGGTCAATGAACACAAGACTGATCGTCCCAGCTTCAGCGTGAAGCCCGGCGACGTCGTCTCGCTTCGCCCACGCATTCATACCCTGGCCCGGGATAACATGGAGTCGATGGCCGGCCACATCGTGCCCGGCTGGATGGACGTGAATCCGGCAGAGCTGACGATGAAGATTCTAGCGATGCCGACACCCGATGAGATTCCCTTCGACGTCAACACCAAGTTGATCGTCGAGTTCTATCGGTAGGCGATGCGCCGAGGCGTCACGGCATCAGCGCAGCCGAACGATGGCTGCACCTTGATGTCCTGATCCCTGGATGCCATGATGCCCTCTGACAGCCATGCTTAGGTTCCTTCGCAAATACAACAAATACATTCTGGCGGTCTTCGGAACGATTCTGCTCGTGACGTTCCTGGTTGGGTCTGCGATCACCAGTCTGTTGTCCAGAGTGGGACAGACAGGTGCAGAATGGGCGACGCTCGGCCCGGACGGCGATGAGAGCCTCACCGCCCTGGATCTCGAGCAGGCCCGGCGCGAACTGCGCCTGCTGAGCGCGATTGGTGAGCCCGTGCCTCTGTACGGCAATCTCGACCGCCCGGAACATTGGTTCCTGTTGGTTCGCGAGGCCCAGTCGGCCGGGCTTGTCGGCGGGGCGGCTGTCTCTCGCGTCGCCCAATCCGGCGATTGGCTGGCCCAGCGCACCCAGCTCAGTGGCGAGAATCCGCGGTTTATCCTTGAAACGCTGACCAAGCTTGCCGGTGTCAGCAGCGTGATTGATCTATACATTGGCGGCAGCCCGTATTCCCAGGCGCTTCCGACCAGCCGATACTCGGATCGGCGGTTCAAGCACCTCGCCCAAGATCGTTTCCACCAAGTGACCGCACAGGTCGTCGTGCTTGAAGCATCCGCGCCCGACGAACCGCGAGCCTTCACCGAAGCGCAGCTCACTGAACAAATGGACAAATACGCCGAAGACCTGCCCGGGGCGGGCGAAATGGGATTCGGCTACCGGCTTCCCGATCGCGCCAAGATCGAGTGGTTGGTCGTCTCGGCTGACAGTGTACGAGCCGTCATCGTCGACAGCGACGAGCTGAATCCGGTGGCCCTTCGCAAACACTGGCGATTGAATGCGGCCCGGCTTGGTCAACCTCAGCCGAACGCTGATGTACCGGACGCGGTCCGCAACGATCTGCTCGAGACGCTTACCGAGCAAAAGCTCAAGGCGATCTCGCGCGTCGCCCACAACCGACTGCTGTCGGAACAACGCACCCACCAGCAGGATGGCGGGCCGGGCATGAGCTTCACCGACCTCGCCCTGAGCATTCAAGAGACCTTCGGGGTGTCGCTCCCTGAATACCACGCCACGGGCGGCCGCTGGCTCTGGTCCAAGGACCTAGCCGAGTTGGAAGGCATCGGGCAGGCCACGACGGCGAAGTTCGGTCGATTGCCGACCAGCCTGCCGGTCCTCGTTATGTCGGCGAGCGAGTTCGGCCGCGACGACATAATGCCGATTCAGCAGGGTGCGGTTGGTCCGCCGTTGGACGGTCCCGACGGCAGTATTTACTTCTTCCGCATCACCGATACCGACCCCTCTCGTCCGCCGCGATCCGTCGATGAAGTCCGGGACGCCCTCGTCGCCGACCTGGGCCGTCTCGAGGTGTATCAGGACCTCGTTGAATCCATAGCCCTGATCGAACGCCAAGCGAGGCAGGAGGGTTTGCTCGCGGTTGCCCTGGCCAACGACACGGTCGTGGAGCGCGCGAGCACGTTCAGCACGGCCAGCGCTATGGCGCTGCCGAAGATCGTCGTGCAGGAGGCGACCATCCAGACGATCGTCAAGCGGGCTCGAGCCCTCCGGCCCGACCAACCGATCGACGAACTGACCGAACAGCAACGCACCTTCGTCGTGCCCGTCGAGGACCGCTTGGCGCTGCTCGTGGTTCGCCTCATCCGTCAACGCCCGCTCACGGAGATCTCCTACACGCAGCGGGCCCAGGGCGGGCTGTTGCAGTACTTGATCATGCAGCCGGAGGCGCAAGAACGGCTAACGGAAGCGATCGAGGCTTTCGCCTTCGACGCGTTGGCCGCTCGTTACAACTTCAAGTTCGCGGTGGTCACCGCAACCACGCAGCCTGACTCGGACCAACCGGATCAGCCCAGCCAATAGACGCACTCGTACCGAAGTCAACCGGCGGCTTCATTTGGGGTCGGCGTCGCGATGAATTGACCGAAGCCGTTAGCTCACGCTCGACCCGGGCGTCACCGGCCGATCGAGTGTCAACAAGACGACGTCACACTCCGCCTCGCCATCGGGCGCCTCGGCTGTCGGATCGCAGGTCGCAGCCAGGATCATCCCTTGACTCAGCTCGCCTCGGATCTTCCTGGGTTGAAGATTGGCCACGATGACCACCTGCTTGCCGACGAGTTGCTGGGGCTCGTACCACGCCTTGATCCCGGCACACACCTGCCGCCCGGTCTGTGTGCCGTCATCCAGATGGATCTTGAGCAGACGATCGGCGTTGGGATGGGGCTCGGCCTTGTCGATGGTGGCGACACGCAGGTCCAGCCGCGTGAATTCCTCGAACGAGATTTCGGGCTTCAGGACAGTGCCTGCGGCGGGCTCGTTGGCCATCGCACAAACCTCCAGTCGTCGTCGTAAGTCAAGCAGGATAGCCGATTTGCGAACTGACGCCACGGGCGGCCTGTGACGGGTGCGGTAAGATGTGGCCTCAAAAGCCGGTTTTTGTGGCATTTTTCCGCTTGGGCCTGCGTCTTGCTCGTAACGTGTATGGAGCTTTACAGACCCAGCCGTCGATCAGAGGCAAACGCGGGTCAATCGGCGGCTGACAGGGGGTCGATCGTGAGCACAGTCGCGGTTGTGGCTGGATTTGCAATACCGGTGGTCGCCGCACCATTGGCCGTGTTGTGCCTGCGCTACCTTTTCTCAATGTTCGTCAGGGAGGGCGCTCAACTGTTCGGCGGGATCGGCCTGCCCGGCGTGTACGCCGACTCGATCGGTTCGCGCCTCGCCAAAATAAACGTCGGGATCCTGCTCGCGACGTGGATCGTGGTGTTTACCTGCGAATGCCTCGGGGTGTCGCCCCTGATTCGGGGCGGCGTCGCCATCGCGGGAGTCCTTGGCGGCCTCGTTGCGACAACCTACCTCCTGCGATGGAACCTCGGCGTGCGCGGCTGGGTCTCATGGCGCATGGGCATGCTCTCGTTCGCCGGCGGCAATCTTCCCATCTTTATGATCGTCGCCGCGATTCTGGCCCTATTCTGATCGTACCGCGATCGCTTGCCTTCGCTTGCGCAACGTTCAACACTATGCGAGGCGCACGAGCCTGGGACGGATCTACCGCAACGCCTTTTTGTCTGGAGGAGACGCATGTCGAAACTCGTTTCGCACCTCGTTACCGTCGGCGTGGTTCTGACGGCACTGCTTTATCTGATCTTCTGGCCGAACTCACCCAACCTCGTCTTCGGCGCATCGAACGCCACGCAGCAAGATTGGCGGACCGATCCGATCTGGTATGAAGGCAAGGCCGAGTGGGCGCTCTACAACGCGGTACGAACGATCTACGGCAAGCCGCGTCACTACGAAGCAACCATCTTCACCAACAAACAGCGCATGGATCCGGTCACCACGACCAAGGCCGCGGATTGGCGTGATCCCAACACCATCGAGGTTTTCAAGCACAACGTCAGTGAGATGATCCCGACCGACAAATACACCTATCGCTTCCTCACAACCTGTTTCGTGCACACTGATACGCTTGAGCCGTACAAGGTTATTGTCTCTTCCCAGGAAGATTGCGGCAGCACGTACAAGCAGTTCATCGTGGCCGACGGCCAGGTTGATGCCCGCAGTTACAGCTACTTTCCAGACGAAGGCGAGTCGCACACGCCGTATCGCCGGCCAGGTCAGCCGCGCAACTTCGCGTTCCATGACGCACTCACATTGACGCTGCGGGATTACCCGTTCGAGGCGGACGAGCCGCCCGTCATGAAGTTCAAGCTCATTCCCGATCAGACGAACAATCGTGAAACCACTCAGCGGCCTGAAGAAGCGACGGTGCGTCTCTCCGGCCGCGAGACGATCACCGTGCCGTACGGCATGCTCGACACCTACCACCTTGTCGTGAAGCACAAAGAGTTCGGCGGCGCCTCACAAAGCGAGTACTGGTTTGCGGCCAACGAAGCAATGCGCCACGTGCTCGTGAAGTACCAAGGCCCCTACGGCGTAAAGTACGAGCTGAAACGACTCGATTGGTGGGCGTACTGGTCTGATCCGCGACCGCAGGAGTGATCAACTGAACGGGCCATTCAAAGCCCATGGCGTGCACGCCATGGGCTTTCTTTTCGATGATCGGCGGTCAAACTCCCACTGCTTCGGCGCAACGATCGCAGAGCATCCCGCCGTCTGAGCGCCGTTTGACGGTCCCGTCGCGCTTCCAGGATCGCTCGCAGCGCGGCTCGTCTTGCAAGCTGTTGACCGTGATCTGCCCGCCTTTGGAGAACTGCACGCGCGACACGCCGAGCATGTCCGCCAGATCGGCCGCAAATCGCTCAAAGGTACCGTCGGGATCACCCAGTACCACTTCGGCATCGAGCGGGTTGTCGATGCCATGCGTCTTCGCGCCCTCCAACGCCTTGAGCGCCTCCGCACGAACGTCCATCACCTTGGGCCATGCCGCATCTGGCTCGCCCACTGGCCCAAGATCGGCAAAATCAGTCAGATGCACACAGCGTTCGTGCTCGCCCTGTACATCCTTCCACATCGACCGGTACGCCTCGTCTGCCGTGTGAGGCAAAAGAGGCGCAAGCAGCCGACAAAGCACGTCCGTCAAACCCCACATGACGGTCTGCGTACGACGACGCCGCGGCGAATCCGGTTTATCGCAGTAGAGACGATCCTTGACGGCTGCGCAATAGAACGCAGAGAGCGTGTCGTTGCAGAAGTCATAGATCAACTGATGCACCTTGCGGAACTCGTAGTCGTCGTAAGCGGCCCGAACCTTTACCTGCATCTGAGCGGCCTCGGCCAGTACGAACGCATCGATCGATGTCGGATCAATCTTGGCGAGATCGACGCCCGCGCGTGGTGCATTCTGCGTGGACGGAACAAAGTCGGTGAGGTTGCTCAAAAGAAAACGCAGTGTGTTGCGCACCTTCCGGTAGGTCTCGCCGGCCTGGTCGAAGAACGCCAGGTCCATCTTGATGTCGTTCTCGAACGCGGCCGAGCTCACCCACCACCGGCAGACATCAGCGCCATACGCCTTGAGCAGATCTTCGACATCGATCGTGTTGCCGAGACTCTTGGACATCTTCCGGCCGTCCTTGTCCACCGTGAAGCCGTGCGTCAAAACGGTCTTGAACGGCGAACGACCCGTGACGGCCAGCGCCGGAAGAAGCGACGTCTGGAACCAACCGCGATGTTGGTCTGAACCCTCAAGATACAAATCGGCCGGGAAACCCAGCCCGCGCTGACGCATCACCGCGTTCCAGGACGTGCCCGACTCAAACCACACGTCCAGGATGTCGTAGGTTTTTTGGAGGTTCGAGAACTGGGACTTGAGGTCTGAGGCGCGAAACCAATCGGGCGCTTCGGGATCGCCGTCCGGGTCGTATGTGGCCAGCAGTGTTGCGGGCGATTCGGTGAACCAAGCGTCGCTCCCCTTCTCCTGGACGACTTGAGCCACGGCGCGCACGCTCGCCGCGGTGAGCAGCACTTCACCGGCTGCGTGGTGAAACGCAGGGATCGACAGGCCCCAGCTTCGTTGGCGGGAGATGCACCAGTCCGGGCGCGACTCCAGCATCCCGCGCATGCGGTTGCGCCCCCATTCGGGAATGAACCTGATTTGCGAGTCCGCCGCCATCAGCGCCATGCTGCGCAAGGTCTTGCCGCTGCGAGCGCTGGGCCGATCCACGCCGATGAACCACTGTTCGGTGGCGCGAAAGATCACCGGCGTCTTGGATCGCCAGTCGTGCGGATAACTGTGCGTGACCGTGTGATCGTGGAACAGATGACCCGAAGCGCGCAGATGTTCAACGATCTTTGCGTTGGCGTCCCAGATCGACATACCCCGCAACCAATCGGGAACGGTGTCGTCGTAGGTTCCGTCTCCGAGCACCGGGCAGTAGATATCCAACCCCTCGCGCAAGCCGGTTTGATAGTCCTCTTCGCCGTGCCCGGGCGCGGTGTGGACCAACCCTGTGCCGTCCTCGAGCGTGACATAATCAGCCGGAACGATCGCGCTCACACGATCGCAAAACGGATGCCGATACTGCAAACCCACGAGATCGGAACCTCCGGTCTCAGCGAGCACTTCGACTGATTCTGCGCCGCCGGCTCTCGTGACCGAATCCACGAGCTCTGAGGCGAGCACCGTTATGTTGCCGTCTGTTCGCACAAGCCTATAGCGATATTTCTTGTGGACCGCGACGGCGAGATTGGCGGTCAACGTCCACGGCGTCGTGGTCCAGATCATGAATGAGGGCGTCTGATCCAACTCGAGCCCAAACGCCTTGGCAACCGCATCCCGATCCACTGCCTCAAAATCGACGTACACCGACACGTCTTGCCTGTTGTAGTAGTCCAACTCCGCCTCAGCGAGCGCGGTTTGGTTCGCGATCGACCAGTGGACGGGCTTGAGCGCGCGATAGACGAGCCCCTGCTCGACGAGATCGGCAAACACTTCCAGCACCGCCTTCTCATAGTCGGCCGTCATAGTGAGATAGGGATGCTCGTAATCCGCCAACGTCAGCAGGCGCCTCATCTGAGCGGCCTGGAGTCTGTGATATTTCTCGGCGTACTTGGCACACGCCCGCCGGACGACCATCCGGCGATCGTCTTCGGTCAGGCTGCGAACCGTTTCCATCTCGCCCGACTCGATGAGATCCAACATAACCCTGTGCTCAATCGGCAGCCCGTGACAGTCCCAACCAGGGACGAACGGACAACGCTTACCCGCCATCAGCCGGCTGCGGACCACAAAGTCCTTCACGACTCGGTTGAGTAGGGTCCCGACGTGGAGTAGGCCGTTGGCATACGGCGGGCCGTCGTGAAACACGAACGGCTCGGCGTTGGCCCGCTGAGCCAGCGCCGTGTCATACAGCTTCATCTGCTCCCAGCGCTTCTGCGACTGCGGCTCGTTTTGCGTCAGCCCCGCTCGCATGGGAAAGTCGGTCTTGGGCAGATTCAGCGTCTTCTTGTAGTTGGTCTTGGTTGTCTCAGTCATGGCGGTCAGGTGTCAGTCTGCGGGCCGTAGTCGCGGATGGTAACCCGCCAACGGCCCGGTGGTAATCAATCGGCTCGTTTGGAGGTTCCCCTACGACATCGGCCCCGCCGAGAGCGAGGCCGAAAGGTGAGGTCGAGTTACATGCACCGATCGCGGCCTGCCCTCAGCGGGGCTTGGTAATGCGGATCGAGATGGCCTGCGGTATCAGCTGCATGAGCGGTAGAGGATATCCATCGGTCGAGGCGCGTCAAGCATTGAGGGATCGTTTGGCCATGGGAGGCAAGACGGCTGCTATTGACTTGCGGAACCCTGATTCAAAACTGCGTCAACAGAGGCATCTTCGTGACTTTGCGCTTCCAGCTTGCCCGCGCCCCAGGCCAAGGCCAGTCCCAGTAGCAGCGCCGCGCTGAGCTTGATTCGATCGTGCTGGTGAAACTGTAGCTCCGGCAACAAATCGCTCAGCGCAATACATAGAAACGTCCCCGCTGAGAACGCGAGCGCCCGGCTGATCAGCAGCGATCGTTCGGCGCTTTCGTCACCCAGCCCGAGGAAGAACAGCACGACGCCGAGCGGAACGACCAGACCGAAGGCGCCGTTGATCACATGCCGCAGTCGGGCCGAGCGGCGCTGAGCGGCCATCAGCGTTCCCAACGTCAGGGAATCAAACGGCTTGTGCAGAAAGATCATAAGAAACGCGCCGAATCCGGCCAACGAAGCGCCCGTCTCATCATGACGCTCAGCCACGACGCTTGCCCCGAGGGCAACACCGGCGATGAGACTATGTATCGTCAATCCCAGCGCTGCGCCTGCCCATGTCAACGTGTGGCCGTGTCGATGGTGCGGCGCATCTTCGCGCGGCGTCTGCTCCTCGGTTGAATCGTGATGGTGAAAGCAAAAGAACCGTTCGATGAGGAACATGGCCAGGAAACCACCAAGCATCCATCCCACGACAGCGCTGAAGTCGCCATGCCCAAGTCCGGAACTTGTCGTGCTTTGGCTAAGCCAATCGGCGCGCTGCATCCACGCATGCGGCAACAGATGCAGCAGCGCAACGCCGAGCATTGCACCGGAGACGAAGCTTATCGCCAGCTCGAGTCGTTGGTGCGTCAGGCGTACGAGCAGCGGGATCCATCCCCCGGCCAGTGAGGCCAGAACGATCAGCAGGCAGTAGATTAGCAGAAGCATGAGCGACATCGGCCGCCCCACTCTACACGCGGTCGGTTTCGAGTTCCTCCATTTCCGCAATGGGTATGGTCGTCGCCGCTAATAACCCAAAGCGACCGGAGCCCGCGATGGCTCACGGTCGGCGTCGGGCGGCGGTGCTTGGCGATTCAGCTCACCGTCGACGCCGGCGTGGGCGATGCGCAACTCGACGGCGTCGGTCACGATGTTCAGCCCCCGGCGCTCAGCCAGCGGCGACGCGATCTCGCGATTCAGCGAATAGAACACCTGCTTGCCGTCGCGGCGATTGGTGACCAGCCCCGCCGAACGGAGCAGCGCTAAGTGGTGGCTCACGGTCGGCTGTGGAAGCGCGAGCTTGCGGCGCAGCGCCGTGACGTTCTGCTCGCCATCTTGCAGGATCCCGAGCAGGCGGAGTCGCGTCGGGTCCGAAAGCGTACGAAGAAATCGCGCAACATCACCGACCGACTCGGGCCGTACCGAGAGCTGATCGAACATACCTGACATTCTCCTCCTCAGTGGATATCTGTGGCGTGTGGGGGAAACCTTCTAATCTAGCGGCCGGGATCGACGATGAAAAGTACCAGGCAGGCACTTTGCCGGGTCCGATTGGCCCCGGCATCCAAAGGCGATTAGGATCATAGGGCGAAAT
>JAZFYE010000018.1:0-12869 GCA_036475395.1 Phycisphaerales bacterium | reverse complement strand
GCCCCGCTCGATTCGGCTGAGCAGCTTGTACGTCCAAGTCGTGCCTTCACGGCACGGCGTACATTGGCCGCACGATTCGTGGGCGAAGAACCGCGCGATGTTGCGAGCCACCGCCACCATGTCCGTGTCCTGGTCGAAGATGGTCGGACAGGCCGTGCCCAATCCCAGTACCTGATATTTGCGCCCAACGTCGAAGTCCATCTCAGCGTCGAACTGGTCCGGCCCCAGGACGCCCATGCTCACGCCGCCGGCAATCGCGCCCTTGAACTGTTTGCCGCCGCGCATTCCACCGCAGTAGTCGTTGACGAGCGTGCTCAGTGGAATACCCAGATCGACTTCATAAACGCCGGGCCTGTTGACGTGCCCCGACACGCCCATGAGTTTGGGGCCGTAGCTGGGCGGCCCGCCGACTGATGACTCACACCCCATACCCGTCCACCATTCAATGCCGTATTCGACGATCGGTACCACCGCGGCCAACGTCTCCACGTTATTGATGATCGTGGGACGGCCGAAGAGACCCTTGACGGCCGGGAAGGGGGGCTTGACGCGAGGCCAGCCGCGCTTGCCTTCGATGCATTCCAGCAGGCCGGTCTCTTCCCCGCAGATATACGCCCCGGCACTGCGGTGCAGATAGCACTCCACGGCGAAGTCGCTCTTGCCCTTTATCGACCTCTTCTTGCCGAAGATCCCATGCTGATATGCCTCGTCGATGGCGTTTTGAACGATCTTCGTCTGCTTCCGATACTCACCTCGGATGAAGAAATACGCCGTATCGAGCCCGCAGGCGTAACAGGTAATCGCGATGCCTTCCAGTACCAGATGCGGATCAAAGTCGATCAGCAGGCGATCTTTGAACGTACATGGCTCAGCCTCGTCGCAGTTGACGGCTAGATACCGCCGCCCGCCGTCCGGTTCGGGCAGGAAGGTCCACTTCAGCCCGCACGGAAAGCCGGCCCCGCCTCGCCCGCGAAGCTGCGAGTCCTTGATCAGGTCCACCACCGCCGCCGGCTTCATCGCCAGCGCCTTCTTGAGCGCGCGGTAGCCGCCGGTCTTGATGTACTCGTCGTAACCGACAACGTGCCGATCCTTGGGATCGCCCCAAGGCGCCGTGGGAATACGCTTGCAAAGAACTGGTTCAGTAACAGGCATGGGTGTGAGTAGGAATCAAGAGTCAGGGTTTAGAGTTCGGAGTGATCGCTGGAAACTCATTTCGTCATGGCCGCGGGTGGATACCCGCAGGCTATCGTTCAAATGGAGTCGTCTCTCATGCGTCGGCATTCTCTGACGTATCGTTTTCTTTGAACTCGATTTCCTCAATCGTCGTGCGACGTAACGTGACGTCGCCGTGGGTTTCTTCTTCAACGGTCTTGCGAACAACGGTCTTCTTCTCACGCGCATCGACCTTGACGGCTTTGACAATATGTCCGAAGAACGCGCCGAGATTCCGCATCAAGGATGTCTTTTTCTCAACCGACATTGTGCCATCGACCGCATCACCGGCTCCGCCCCCGCGGGACAAGCCCGCCGGCGGAATAATCTCAGTCAGGAAGATCCTCCAGTATTTGATCGAGCTTTTCGATCGTCAGATTCTCGTGCAGGTCGTCGTTGATCAGCGCCACCGGCGCCGTGTCACATGACCCAAGACACTCTAGCGTCAGCAGCGTGAACTTGCCGTCTTCGGTCGTCTCGTGCGGCTCGAGATCGAGCTTGTTGCGAACGTGATCGAGGATCGCCCCGTGCCCGCAAATCTCGCAGCCGACTGACTGACAGATGCCGATCACGTACTTACCGACCGGCTCGGTCGTGAATGCCTCATAGAAAGACGCTGTATCCAGCACGTCCGCCGGTTTGAGTTCCAGGAACTGCGCGATCTCGATCATCGCTTGGTACGCGACACAGCCGTAGCGATCCTGCATGTCGTTCAGTATCGGCAACAGCGACGCGTGCTTCGTCTCGTACCGCGGCAATAGCTCAGCCGTGTAACGCGCTTGCATTTCCTGCGTCAAGTACGGCTCAGGACGCCTTTGGATCTCAATCGTCGCGGATGGTTTCGTTTTCCAGGCCATGAACAAATCCGAGTTCGGGTCTTGAAGATTTCACCACTGAGGCACAGAGGGCACGGAGAGAAGGCGAAGCGCTAAGACAGGGTAAAGAATCTCTCCAGCGTTGCCGTAGAGCGCAAGATCAATCGATTCTTCCTCTTCTTCTTTTTATTCTTGCCACACATCTTCTTCTTTGTTTCCTCTGCGTTCTCTGTGCCTCTGTGTTGAATCTTCTTTCTTCACCGGTCAAGTTCAGCGGCGATGATGTTCAGCGACCCGAGCACCGCGACCACGTCCGCCAGTTGGTGCCCTTCCAGCAGCTTGGGAAAGATCTGAAAGTGGATGAACGACGGCGGTCGCGTCCTCGCCCGCCACGCACACTTCGACCCGTCGGCGACGATGTAAAACCCCAGCTCGCCGTTGGGCGATTCGATCGCGCCGTACGCCTCGCCGATCGGCGCATCCCAACCGCGGTTGGTCATGAAAATCTCAAACAACTGGATCGTCGATTCGATCGACGCATACACATCCGCCTTCTCCGGCACGCAGTATTTGGCGTCGGCGAAGGTGTCGATCGGCCCGTGGGGAATGTTATCGATCAACTGATCGATGATCCGCCGCGACTGCCGCAACTCCTCCAAGCGAACCAGGTACCGGCACAGGCAGTCGCCGTCCTGGGCGATCGGCACCGAAAACTGCACCGCATCCGCCCCCTGCCCGTCCCAGTTGTCGGCATAACACAAGTAGGGCTCGTCCTTGCGCAGATCACGCCGAACGCCCGCCGCCCGCGCGATCGGGCCCGTCAGACTCCAGGCGATCGCGTCGTCCCGGGTAATCGCCCCCACCCCGCGCAGCCGGTCCACAAAGATCCGGTTGCGATTCAACAGTGTCTCGATGTCCTTCATCGCTTTGGGGAGCCGGACGTCGATGAACTCCCGCACCATCCGCCGAAACACGTCGTCATCGGGAATGTCGCGCATCGCGCCGCCCACCCGCGTCCAATCCGGGTGGAACCGCTGCCCTGAAATGTAGTCCATGATGTCGTAGATAAACTCGCGCTCGTTGAACCCGTAGAGAAAGCCCGTGAAGGCGCCGAGGTCCAGCGCCGCCGCTCCCACGCACAGCAGATGATTCTGGATACGACCCAGCTCCGCCAGGATCGTCCGCACAACCTTGCACCGCGGCGTCAGGTCGATCCCGAACAATGTCTCCACCGCATGATGCCAGGCGATGTCGTTGACGATCGGCGAAATGTAATCCATTCGGCTGACGGTGCAGACATATTGGTTGTAATCGTGATGCTCGGCCAGCTTCTCGAAGCCCGAGTGCAGATACCCGATATGGGGCGTGGCCCGGACCACCCGCTCGCCGTCCAGCTCCAGCACGATCCGCAGCGTCGTGTGCGTGGCCGGGTGCTGCGGGCCGAAATTCAGCACCCACCGATCCGGAGCGTCCACGTGCTCATCGAGGTAGGCCGTGGATTCCACGTCGACGTCGTAGCCTTCGTCGGGGGTGAGCGTGTACGGCATGGTGACTTCGACTAACCTTTACCCCCTGGCTCGGCCGGGGTCGAACCACGACACGGCGCCGTGAGGGCCGCTAACCTTTGTGATAACCTTCACAAACCGCGGGAGTATACGGGACGATGCCACCGGCGTCAGCCCGATGAACGCTCGAAGATTCACCCAGGCCGCCGTCCGCGAATACCTCGGGCGGGCCGCCCTTGCCGCTCCATTCCAAGAACGACCCCATGCCTTGTGACTCAGACCCATCCCAGCCCGGCTCGCCCGCCCTCGAAATCGAGCGGACCTATCTTTTGGACCGCCTGCCCGACTTTCTGCCTGATGTTCTGGCCTATCGCCTCGAACAAGGCTACCTGCCCGAACCGTCGAACGCAGACGAGGACAATCCGGTCGAAGGACGACTCCGCCGAACCGTCAAGGCCGACGGCTCCGTCATCTACACCCACACGATCAAGCGCGGCATGGGGCTCATTCGCCAGGAAACCGAACGCACAATTTCTCAGCAGGAATTCGACAACCTCTGGCCGCGAACCACAGGTCGACGCCTCTCGAAAACCCGCTACTTCGTCACCGTCGGCGAACACCTTTGGGCCATCGACGACTTCGATGATCTGGACGTGGTGATGGCCGAAGTCGAGCTGCCCACACCCCAAACGAAGGTGACACTCCCGGACTGGCTCACCGCAGTCCTCGTGCGCGAAGTGACCGAGGAGCCGGAATATCGAAGCTACCGCCTCGCCGTCCGCGCGGGTAAGCTGCGCTGAGTCACTTTCGATACGGCTAATCTGCAGCCAGCACCAGCGGCGAATACGCCAGACCGTCCGGGCGCAATCCAGCCGTCAATCGGCCGGTGATTTCCAACGTCTCAAGGTCGATCACCGTCACCCGATTGACATTCGTGTTTGCTACATACGCCTGCTTCCCATCCGGCGGAATCAAAATCCCAATCGGCACCGGGCCTTGGCTAAACACATCGCCATCCGCATCGGTCGGCGGCTGCCAGCCCTTGGCCATCTCGATGCGCTTCACGATTTCACGGCTGTTCGCGTCGAATACCGCCACGTCGCCGCTGCGCGCGTTCGATACCAGCACGTGCTCCCCATCGGGCGTGAATTTCAGCCGGATGGGAAACGTTGCGCACTTGAGCGTCGCTACAACTTCCAGCGACTCCGTATCGATCACACTCACCGTATCCTCTGCACGATTGCCGAGCCATACTTCCCGCCCATCCGGTGAAATATCCATGCCCTCCGCGCCTCGGCCGGTCTGAACGATCTTGATGCGCTCGCCCTTGTCCAAGTCGATCACCGTCAGCGAGCCCGATCCAATGTTGGCGACATACGCGCGCTTTGCGCCAGGCGACAGGACGACCATATGACTCACATCCGCGCCGGTGTCGATCGCCTGTTCAACTTCGCCGCTGTTGATATTTACGACGAGCAATTTCCGCTCGGCCTCGGCGGTCACGACGACGCGCTCACCGTCCGTCAAATACACGATCCCGTGCGGCCGGTGGTATTTCACCAGATCGATCGTCTTGACCACACGCTGCGCGGCGAGGTCGATCACGCTGAGCGTATGGCCGGGTTCTCGCGCGCCATAGTTGCCCACGACCGCGATCCTTCCGTCCGGAGACACCGCCACCTCATGCGGCCCCATGCCGATGTCCAGCTGGGAAAACTCCTCCCCGGTCTCCCGATCAAGCAACGAAGCGGACGCCCCGTCTTTGTTCAACACAATCAACGTCCCCGTTGCGGGGGCGGCCTCGGCGCTTGCCCGCGTTGTCGTCTGGCCGAGAGACGAAGCGGCGGCGAAAAAAGCCGTTGCAAACAGAACTAGAACTTGTGCTCCCAAAGGATTCATTCGTCTTTCCTTCTTCTCAGGGGTCGTGGCGGTCGTGAGTCCGTTAAACGCCCCCGGAATGTTCCGGGCTGTAGAGTCTACTACGGGAGACCAACCGAAGTCAGCCACTCCATTATTGCCAAATACCCGCGTCCTCTGCGGAATCCGCCCGTCACCGACGTCATACGTCCCAGCTATTGAGCTGCAACCGCCTCTGCGATGAGCCGCGCAGCTTGGGAGAGCGTTGCTAGGTCATCCTTCGACGCCGACCGAAGGAGACTCGCCAGGGATTCGATCCGCAGACGACGCGCACGCTCCAGCGCCGCTTTGCCCTTGGCGGTCGATCGAAGTTGGATCGCCCGCTGATCATGCCGATCAGGCCGGCGGGTGACATATCCATCCGATTCCAGGCCAGCGACGATCCTGCTCATGGTTGGGGCCGTCACTTGCTCAGCTTCGGCCAGTTCACGCAACGACCGTGGCCCGCCGAACACCAAGACCGACAGGGCAGAAAGTCTCGCCGGGCTGATCCCAGTGGCGGTGTCCGTCTTGCGTAGGGTCCGCAAGAGATGTATCGCTGCGGAATGAAGTCGATCCGCGACGTCACGGCGGTTGACTCGTCCACGAGTTCGTGTTGCACCGTCACCGCGATGAGGACCACCGGCCTCACGACGACGACCTCGTGTGCGATGAGAACCACCCTCACCAAGCCTTCTTTGTTTTCTCAGAGGCATGCTTGACATGACCACATAAATTAGCTAGGCTAACTAACTATATCAAGGGCGGTAGATCAACAGGAGGGAGATTTAGCCATGGATCAGCCGCAAGCGTTCTTCGATGTTGTCGCGAAAGGTGACATCTCGGCCGTGGAAGCGCTGCTCACGCAGCAGCCCGAACTCACGGCCGCACGAAACGATCAAGGTGTCTCGGCCGTCCTGACCGCGCTGTACAACCAGCAGCGTGATATCGCTGATCGCTTGCTGGCAGCGGCTCCTGTACTGGACATCTTTGACGCTGCCGCTACAGGCCAGCGTCAACGTCTACGAACGCTGCTGGACGATGACGCGACACTTGCCAACGCTGAAGCGTCCGATGGCGCTCGGCCGTTGCACTTGGCATGCTTCTTCGGGCAAACCGAGGCGGCCAAGCTCCTGTTAGACTGCGGCGCTGATGTCAATGTTGGCGTCGCAGCATTCGGCGGCGTCTATCCCCTGCATAGTGCAGCTGCCAGTCGTTCCGTCGATATCGTTCGAATCCTTCTGGAAGCCGGCGCCGATCCGAATACCAAACAACAAGGCGGATGGACCGCGCTCCACGCTGCCGTCACGCACAACGACTGCCCGACGACCCAAACGCTTCTTCAACACGGCGCCGATCCAATGGTCAAAACCGACGACGGCGTCACGTCGATTGATCTGGCCAGGTCAGCAAGGAACCTCGATATTGTAGAAAGGCTGAAGCAAGCCTCAAAACAGGCGAGCGCCTAACCACCTGACCTCACGCTTCGGTCTGGTCGGCCTCCATCTCACTCGCCCCGATCGGCTCGTCCAGCGGCAAACGGCGCACCATGTTCAGGTACGACTCGTAGTTCGCCCGCAGCTCGTGCATCGTGTCCCCGCCGAACTTCTCGATAAACGCCCGCGCCACTTCAAACGCGACGACGTTCTCCATCACCACGCTCGCCGCTGGCAACGCGCACACATCCGATCGCTCATAGGTGCTTTGCTGCGCTTCCTTCGTATTCAAATCAACGCTCGGCATTCCCCGTAGTAACGTGCTGATCGGTTTCATCGTGCCGCGCACAACAATCGGCATCCCGTTGGTCATCCCGCCTTCCAATCCCCCGGCGTTGTTGCTCGGTCGCACAAACCCCACCTGCGGCTTGCCGCTTCGCGCTGGATCGTATTCGATCGGATCGTGCACCTGCGAACCCGAACGAAACGCGCAGTCTTTTCCCAGCCCGATCTCCACCGCCTTGAACGCCTGAATACTCATCACCGCAAAGGCCAATCGCGCATCGAGCTTTTGATCCCAATGCGCACATGATCCCAAACCGATCGGGCAGCCAAAGACGTGAACTTCGACCAGGCCGCCGAGCGTGTCCTTGTCCACTTTAGCCTGGCGGATGTGGTCGATGATCTCTTGACTCACGCTTGCATCGGGACAGTACACGTCAGACTCATCGCGCGCAACTCGAAGTCGGGTCAATTCCTGTTCGCTGGGCTGCACATCGGTCACTGCATCCAACATCCCGCGCACGAAGCCGAATGTCTCGATCCCAAACGCGCGCAATACACATCGCGCGATCGCCCCGGCCGCGGTTCGACCCGCCGTCTCCCTCGCGCTGGCACGCTCAAGTGCATTACGGCAATCAGTCGTCAGCCACTTGATCGACCCGGCCAAGTCCGCATGGCCCGGGCGCGGCCGATACACCGGCGGCGTACGCTCAAGATCATCCAGCCGGCTGTCTTTGTTTGGAATCTGGATCGCGACAGGCCCGCCCGTCGTCTTACCCAGCCGAACCCCGCCCAGGAACGTGACCGCATCCGATTCGATTCTCTGCCGCCCGCCGCGCCCGTACCCGCCTTGGCGACGCTTCAATTCTGCGTTGATGAAGTCAACATCCAACTCCAGCCCTCCCGGAAGCCCGTAGATCAGGCACGTCACCGCCGGCCCGTGCGACTCGCCCGCGGTGTGATACGTCAGCGTCGGCATACGGGCATCGTACGAAAATCTCAGCAAACCGCGTGCTTGGGCCTATGGCTATCAGGAGACTTCAGCGTCGCTGTGCGGCAACGGTCCACTTCCTGGCTTACCATACGCGATCTATGAAAGAACTCACCCCTCGCGAAATCGTCGCTGAACTTGATCGATTCATCATCGGCCAGGACAATGCCAAACGAGCCGTGGCCGTGGCGGTGCGAAACCGCTGGCGGCGTAGACAGCTCGAACCGGACATGGCCCGCGAGGTCGCCCCGAAGAACATCATCATGATCGGGCCCACCGGCGTCGGTAAGACCGAGATCGCCCGGCGCCTTTCCAATCTCGTCAACGCACCCTTCATCAAGGTCGAAGCGAGCAAGTACACCGAGGTCGGGTACCACGGCCGAGATGTCGAGTCGATGGTTCGCGACTTGTTGGAACTGGCCGTGGATATGGTCCGCAGTGAACATGCCGAGACGGTGCGCGAACAAGCGGAGGAAGCGGTTGAGCGCAGGCTCGTGTCACTCCTTCTCGGTGAAGCGACGGGCGCATCCGCCGAGCCCTGGCGCCCCCGCGGTGAAGGGGGGGCCGGTGCGCTGACCGAGATACAAGAACCCGAGACACGTGATCATGTCCGCAACCGCCTGCGCGACAAACTGCGCGAAGGCATCTTCGAGGATCGCGAGATCGAGATCACCATTCAGGAAAAGCAGATCATTCCTGTGATCGGCATGATGGGGCCGGACCAGATGGATCCGGCTCTCAGCTCCATGTTGGAGAATCTCATGCCGAGCAAGACCCGCCACCGCCGCGTCACCGTCGCCCGCGCTCGCGCGATATTGCTCGAAGAAGAGACCGACAAGCTCATCGATAACGAAAAGATCCTCGAGCAGGCGATCGAGCGCACCGAGCAGATGGGCATCATTTTCCTCGACGAGATTGACAAGATCGCCACACCCTCCGGCCCCAAAGCCGGCTCCGCCGATGTCAGCCGCCAGGGCGTGCAGCGCGATTTGCTTCCCATCGTTGAAGGATCAGCGGTCAACACCCGCTACGGCGTGGTGCACACCGATCAGATTCTGTTCATCGCCGCCGGCGCGTTTCATAGCACATCAGTCAGTGATCTCATGCCCGAACTTCAGGGGCGGTTTCCCATCCGTGTCGAGCTTGACCCGCTGAACAAAGATGATTTCAAGCGTATTTTGGTTGAGCCGGACGCAGCACTGACCAAACAACAGCAGGTGTTGCTCGCTACCGAAGGCTTGACGATCGAATTCAAACCGGGATCGATCGACGCCATGGCCGAGCTCGCCGCCGAGGCGAACAACCAACTGGAAAACATCGGCGCCCGTCGTTTGATGACGGTCATCGAATGTGTGTTCGAGCAAATCAGCTTCGATGCGCCGGACCTTACGACCAACGACGAGAAGCACATCGAAATCTCGGCTGAGTTTGTGCGCGAGCGTTTGACTGAGATTATGAAGGATGAGGATTTGAGTAAGTTTGTGTTGTAGGTGTTGCTTGTTGGTTCTTAGCGAGCCGGCTCGTCCCCGAGCCCGGTTAACGCTCAAACCACAATACGTGTTGTTTAGCGCGCGGCTCCCGGACGCCGTGCTCGTGCGCGTAGAATCGCCCATTCGGCTAGTTCCACCCCACATTCCGTACAGACTTCCGACACGCCGATGGGGTATTTGCAATTTGGGCACCGACCACGCCGCAGGCGCAGCTTGGAGCGCATGACAGCCCACATCGACATGATCGCGATCAGTACAGTTGCATAGAGCAGTGTGTTAACGATCAATCCTAGCCAGATAGGCCTGTAGGGAAGGTAGCGCGGCCACGTACCTTTACCCACCGGTCGTTCCCTTGCAATCACGTTGAGTTCTTGCAGCGGGAATAATAATGTTTGCGAATGATTGGGATCTAGCAAGCCGCCACTAACAAAACCACGAAAACTGCGCATCGGCCAGCCCGCATCAATGCGCATATGGTGCTTAGAATTCCGGTACATCTCTTCGCGTAGTTGACGGCGGATGTTGTTTTGTCTCAAAGAATCATGACTTGGTGCAATCTCGGCTATGAACGAATCGAATTGATCCACCATCTCCTCAGGAGATGGCCTACTTTCTGGAAGCAACTTAGGCTCCCAGATGTACCATGGGCCAAGGCAATCTAACTCCGTCAAACCGAATGCGGTCCATAAAGCTATAGTTAGCTCATGGTCGCGCTCTATTACTATCTCAGCACCCTTATCAAAGTCATCAGCAGACAGAAGTACGGAGCCTTGATAGGCGGGCACTGCGTAATACGCACACAGCCACGCAACCGCAACATTCAATAACACAGCGAAGATTACAACGAAGACAACTTGGCCATTGCGTATACGCATAGTGTTATCCATCTAGTTTAGCGGGCGGCCTCCGGACGCCGTATTTCGCGACATCTGCGCCCGAACGCGCGGGGCGGGGCCCCGCCGCTAAACGTTGTGATCGGTACCGATCTGTGGTGCCCACGTTTAGCGGGCGGCCCCCGGACGCCGTGCTCACCCCGGCCCTTCCACCGCTGCGCGAAACACATCCATCGGCGCGGCCTTTCCCGTCCAACGCTCAAACTGCATCGCCGCTTGCGTTAAGAACATCTTCACCCCAAAGATGGTCCGCGCGCCTCTGACCTCGGCCTGCTTGATCAACGGCGTACGCTGCGGTGTGTACACCGTGTCGAACACCGTGGTTCGCTCATCCAGCGGGGCATCATCAGGCAGTGGCGACTGATCCGCATCAGGCCCACCGGCCATACCAACCGACGTGCAATTGATATAGATATCGAAACCGCCCCCGGAACTCCGCGAAAGCGCATCGACATCACCCACTTCAACACCACCGCGACCAGCGGTCGCGGCTGTTTGCTGCGCGGCGAGCGCTTCGGCCCGCTCTTTGGTCCGGTTGAAGATCGTCACTGATGCGCCCGCATCACACAATGCCGCCACCACCGCTCGCGCTACACCGCCTGCGCCCAACACCGCGATGCGCCGGCCGTCCAACCCGGCCCGTTGTATCTCCAGCCCTTTACACAGTGCATCAATCGCAGCCGGCGCATCCGTATTCACACACGCAAGCGTTCCGTCATCGCCGACCACCAACGTATTCGCCGCCCCAATGCGTTCAGCCAGCGGATGAACCGTCCCGCCGCGCTCCTTGACGAACCGAAGCAGATTCTCTTTATGCGGAATCGTCACACTCGCCCCCCGGAAATTGAGTCGTTCATGGTCCACGAACGACCCCACTGTCGCCTTGAAGTGCTCATATTCCGGAGGGATCGGCATCGGCAGATACACGCCGTCGTGACGCACCGCCTCGAATCCTGCATTATGAATCCGCGGTCCCAGTGACTGCTCGACCGGCCAACCGATCACGCCGTACACTTTCGTTGCCGCGCCGATCCGTTCGAAGCGATACAGATCCTGCAATTCCTCAACCGTCGGCTGACCCGGCGCGCTCGCTTCGCCAGCCTCAAGGCACGCATACGTCACCAACCCCCCGAACTTCGGGGCCAGCACCCGGCTCATCAAACCGAACCGTCCCATACACAGCGCGATCATGGGCTTGCGCCGCTCACTGAGCAGATCGAACGCTTCGAGGTTGTCGCGCAGTGACCGTGCCGTCCACACCAGCTTGATCACATCACACGCCGGCTCGTTCGTCATCGTCTCGACACGCTGGATCAGATCGTTCGGCCGGCCGTCGAAATCATGGGTCGAGAGAATGAGCGAGACCTCGTGCTCGTCAATATTGAGGACCGACCGCCACGGCGACTCGTGCTTTTGGAAGCTCGCCAACTCGAAGTCGAAGAACTTCGGAAGGAATCCACAGTGAGCGATCGCGCCGAAGAAAACGCCGCGCTGGATGTCGTTCTCCGTGCATTCACCGCCCTCGTCCGCAGTTCTGCGTGTAAGTATGCAAGGCAGCGGCGATTCCTTGATGAGATTGATCGCGGCCTGGATTCCCTCGACTGGTTCATTTGGCAGCGCGTCCACGCGCCACTCGATCAGCCGCGCCCCAGCTGCGGCTGCTTGCTGGGCTTTGTCGAGCGCCGCGGCGACCTCAGCCGAATCGCGGACGAAAATGGGCACGGCGATTCGCGTCATTCGGCACGCATAGTACGGTCTGGGGCGGGCCGCCGTTGGGCGCGCAATCTTCGCCCACGGCGTTACTATTGGCAGGCATGGATGAGCGGCAGGCCGCCGAGGACGCATATCGCTTCCTCCGCCGCCACACCACCGGCGACTTGCGCTTTGACGAGCGCTTCCGGCTGCTGCGGTACGTCATCGGCCCGGACGGTCGATTGGTCGCGCCGGTCATGTTTGCCATGCTCGAGGCCAGCGACACAGCGTTGTTCGTCCCCGAGGACATCGACAACGCTATGGAGCTTCTCGTCTCGCTCACCGAGTTCGATCCCGAAGGCCAAGACGGGGCCCTGACCGATCGCTGGCGGATTTACCATGGCGACCCCGAGGACATCTACTGGGCCTTCATCCACCTCGACACCGTCCGATACGAAGGGCAGGTCGTCGACGGTGAGGGGCTGATTCAGGCCAATCCCCTGGCCGGCGACGAGGCCCGACTCTGCCGGCAGATCAACGAGAATCACCGCGCCGAGCTGCGCCAGGTCTGCCGGGTCATCGCCCAGGCCGAGGTCGAGAACCCGATGTTGGTCGGCGTGGACCAGCTGGGGTTCGACGTGCGACGCCGGTTCGACG
>JAZFYE010000017.1:0-34950 GCA_036475395.1 Phycisphaerales bacterium | reverse complement strand
AGGAAGCGTTCGGCGCCGCATCTGAGGCGAGGAGCTTTTGCGTTTCGATCCAGGTTGAAGTCTTTGGGTCGAAGCGAAACACATATGCTGCCCCGGAATCGCAGATGGGATTGTTGCGGCAGGCATCATCGTGACCATTGGCGCCGATGATGGCCGTATCGCCTTGAACAGCGACGGACCGGCCGAAGAAGTCGCCTCCAGCGCCATCCGAGGCGAGGAGGTGTTGCTCCTCGACCCATTCCTGGGTTTTGGGATCGAAGCGAAAGACATACGCTGAGCCCGAGTTGGCGCCGTTATCGTCGTCGCCATGCGCCCCGATCACGGCCACCCCGCTGGAATCAGGGCTGATCGAAACGGACATACCGAAGACGTCGCCGATCTCGCCATCGGAGGCGAAGAACTCTTGGTTCTCAATCCAGGTTGACCTGTCGTAGCGGAAGATGTAGACCGAGCCGTTGCCGGTTGCCCCATTATGGAGATGACTCGTGGCCGAGATCATAGCAGTGTCACCGTTGATCGCCACCGCCCGCCCAAAATGCTCACCACCGCTCCCGTCGGAAGCCAGGAGCTTTTGCAGCTCAACCCACGTCCCTTCTTCACGGCGGAACACGTACACCGATCCGGACTCCGTGCCCAGGTCGTTGTCCCATTGGGCGCCAATCAGGGCGGTATCGCCGGATATGGCGACAGCGTCACCGAACTTCTGAAACACCCCCGCGTCGGAGGCGGTGACTCTGGCGTCAAGGCAGCCATCCTGGGCGTACGACAGGTTGACGGCGCCACTCAAACACAGGCCGATCATACTCAGCCCGGTCCAGTGTCTCACCGACTTGTTCATCGCCGTCCCTCCGGCACACCCAGTTTCAATCTGCCTTCTAGCGCATTATGCCCGCCAGACCCGCCAAAGCAAGGAACTTGTCGCCCCCGGAACGTGATTCCGAGACAAAACCAAGAAAACTCTCATTTCTTCAGTGAGTCCAAGTCTCTGTAACCACAGCACTTGTCGCCTAGTCTCTGCTCCCCTACTCGAATGGCGCACTCAAAGTCTTCAACAAACTGCTGTATGCCGCCATATGTTCGTTGTAATCGCTGTGGCACTTCGGGTGGGCACGCCCACGTTGCGCTCTTGTCCTGATCCTTCACGCTCATATAGACCAAGAACACAACCTGTGTGATGGACAGCTCGGACCATCGTTCGCCCGGTTGTTGTTTAGGCAGGTTTTTTTGCTTTGCCTGGTTCACGCGAGTCTTTAGTTTGTCTTCATCACCCCATGTTTCAAAGAGGCCGCAGTCAATCTCATCAATGATGATTTGCCCCATGTTCGCTTGTATGTTGTATGCCTGTTGGGCGGATGTCAGATATCCAAACTGTCTTGATACATCCGTGTCTAAGATACGCTTCCATCGCTTGAGGCGCGATTCAATCGGACCCCGCAGCCGCTCAATCTCCTGTTTCTGCTCGTGGTCTAGTGACGGCGACGAACGCATGAGCCCGAACAGAAGGAGCACGAACCACAACCCAACACCAACCGCAAGCGCAAGAAGGGTCGGACCAATTTCAGCTTTGGCTTCCTTGTCCTCAACGAACATTGCGTAGAGGGGCAGAGTAACGAAGGTGACGCCCGGGGGAATCAAGATCGCCCCCGATGCTATGTACGGGTGACCCCAAGTCCCGTGCCACGCCATGGCCCGCACTTGCCACCAGTAGGATACCACTTGACGAAACCGGACCGGAGGTCCAGCCTTCTCTTTCACCATGACGCGGTCCACCCACAATGGTTCGCGCGAGGCATCATAGCACACCCTGCGTCTGGTGCATAATCACCGTGAATGATGCCGAACATAGCGACCGCCAAACTCTCGATCCCCCGTGACCTGATGGACTACTGGCATCACTGGCGAAAAGAGAACGGATACATTCCACAGGTCTCACACATAGCGCTTTACATTTACACGCGGATGGACTTTGAGGCTCGTGCAAGAGCGAGTGAGATGTACCGCTCCGACTTCGAGGATCTCGCCGTTTCCGACGATCAACCCAGCATCGCCTTACCGGAGTTTTCCCCCAAGCTCCTGTCGGGTTTGCCAAGTCTATATGGAGCGTGGTACAAGTGTGCTGCGCGGTTCTCGTGCGATGGATGGAATGATATCGTTGTCTACACGAGCCCACGGGGCGCTTACGACGCTGCCTCACAATCACGCCGAAGCCAAAGTAATCGCGAAAAGGGCTCGCGGGGCTGGGGGGAAATCCTTGTCGTGAAACTCGAACCCCGAGCCCTGTTTGGGATGACCGATAGAACCGACACGCCCGATGTGGTTGGACGTATCGGTCGTGATGGACGTGAGCAGCATTTGGTGAAGATGGGCTAGCGGACCTTCGACACCCCGGTCGGCGCCGCTCACCACCAGTCGGCGGGGAGGCGGTTCATTTCACCACTTCATTCACATAGGCGACTTCGTCCGTAAAGCCCTGTTTCAGCAACTCGGCCTCTACGGGCGTCCAATTGATGTCATCGCTGGCGGCGATTTGCGCGGTGCGGACCATCTTGCGCATTCCGTGATAAAGGGCCACGGCGAAGCGCGCTGCATCCTTGGGCGAGCGACCGGCCTTGGTCGCGTTGATGATGCGGACCGCAAGGTAGGCCGCGACGACGAAATCCTCCAGGGGCCGAGACAGCAAGATCTGAGCGTAGTGTGCCGGAATGTTGACCTTATAGGTCTTCATGTCGAAGCGCCGCCCGTCCTCGTCGACCGCGTATATGCCCAACATTCTAGGGAGATACACTTGGGTCAGACATGTTTCCAAAGCGGTCTTGAAGTGTTTCGGTTTCTTGACCTCCGTGTAGGCCAGCTGTGTGAGTTGCCCCCTGCCTATTGAGCTACCGTCAAAACCTATCCGTTCATACCAGGAGAGGCGCTTGTTCTCCGCGGCGTAGATGCGGGTAACGAGTCCGGGGGTGAGCTGGGACTGGATGGTGGGCTGGCTCGGGCGCGCTTTCTTGATGAGATCGACCCCGAAGTCGGGTGTTTTCGTCACCGGCTGGAATTGTGTGTCTTTCCCCAGCCTCTCCATGGCAGCCCGATCGTCGGCCGAATAGTACCGCGGGTACAGCAGCGCCAGAGCTTCGTAAAGACGGAGAACGCCCTCGGCGTCGAGGCTTTTCAACTCCATGGACGTTGCCCCCTTCATGATAATGTTTCGCGCCTCGTCGTCCTTTTGTCCCCATGGCACGGAAGCAAGTCTTGTTTTGATTATGGTGGTGTTCAATGCCATCAGTATCACTCCCCTAAACCGACATTCCCCATTTAACCTTCGCGCGGCTCCACCGCCGAGCTTTCCGAGCGCGAGTGTAACGCCCTCCCCCAGAAACCCAAGTTCCAGTTGCTTGGTTCTGACCGGAATCGACGTTGACAGGCCGAGTCCTAGCCCAAGACGGCGGCCCGGAGACCCTGTCGGGCCGCTTGGGCCGGGGTGGGGACAGATTGACAGCGAGGCCCGTTCGCCGGGACACGGCAGCTCGTTGCTGATGCCTCACTGCCTCCTTCCTACGGACACTTCCCCCAGTTGACGAGGAGGGCGAGGAGGTCGGATGCGCCAACGGTGCCGTTGCCGTCGAAGTCGGCGGGGCAGTCTTTGCACGGGCCCCAACTTACGAGCAGCGCTAGGAGATCGGATGCGCCGACGATGCCGCTGCCGTCGAGGTCCCACGGGCACGTTCCGGGGGCGGCAGCATCAAAGAGGTAGGCCGAGCCGGATTCGAAGCCGTTGTCGTCGTCCCCGGGAGCTCCGACGATCGCGGCGTCGCCACTGACCGCGCCGTCGTTGGGCAGGAGCTTGGCGATCTGCTCTCCTGTGGTGGTGTCAAACAGGTAGGCGGATCCGGAGCCGCTGCCATTGTCGTCGTCCAAATTGGCTCCAACGATCGCGGTGGCGCCGTTGATTCTCACGGAGCGGCCGACGTAGTTCCTCCTTGAGAAAGGTGCGAAAGGCTTCACCGTCCCCCATCTTCCGACGCTTTCCCGTTTTCTTGTTGACGCGAGTCTTCGATTTAGTCCCTTCCGGATACCGTTCCCGAGCGGGAACCTGTACGGCTAGCAGGATCGATAGAACGGCACCCTCCGTCCTTCCCTGTCGCCACAACACCTCAGCGTCGATGATCCTGTCGCCTAGGGACATTGCCAGTATCTCGCCAGGTTCTCCACGAGCATACCCATAGATGCCACTCAGCCGCGACAACGATGGGGACTGGACACTCTGTGGACACTTGGGCCGGTTTCGTAGATCGCCGACCCGATGAGCAAGGGTCTTGAAATACATAAACCCCTGCAAATACAGAGGTTCGCAAAGTGGCGATGGGCGGACTCGAACCGCCGACCTAGGGTTTATGAATCCCTCGCTCTAACCGGCTGAGCTACATCGCCTTGAGGTTTGGCATTCCGCCCAGCAGTCTACGCCGGGCTCTATTTCGGTCAAGCCTGATGGACGCCGCCGACGCGCTTCGTGCGGACGATCGGCACCTCCAGCGCTTTGGCGACGTTCGGTGTCGCCGGCGTTCGCCACCATCGGCTCAACCACGCTGCTTCTTCGCGTCTCAAACCAGGATTCGCGTACTTGATCGCATTCGCCACCAGCCCCATGAACATCGGATGCGGATCAAGCGGCCGGCTCATCAGCTCCGGATGAAACTGCGCGGCGATGAAGTACGGGTGCGCATCAGCCCCAAGCTCCAGCACCTGCATGATCGGATACTTCGGATGCCGACCGGAGAATCGCAACCCGCCCATCTGAAGTCGATCGATGTAGTCCGGCTCAACTTCGAAGCGATGACGGAATCGCTGCCGAATCAGCTTCGAAGCGCCGGGTTCGAAGAGGAACGCCGCCAATGAATCGTTTTCAATCAGCACATCCTGCGCCCCGAGGCGCATCGTCCCACCGAGCCCTTCGATTCTTTTCTGCTCAGGTAGCTCGGCAATCACCGGATCGGGGCAGTTCGCGTTGAACTCGGTCGAGTCGGCGTCGGCCAGCCCCAGTACGGCGCGCGCATATTCGATGACGGCAACCTGAAAGCCGAGGCAAATGCCCAGGTAAGGCACGCCGTGCGTGCGCACGTATTGCACGCAGGCGATCTTACCTTCCACCCCGCGCTCGCCGAACCCGCCGGGAACGATGATTGCATGGACATCCGCCAGGCGCTGCGCTGCATTGGTCGCGGTGATGTCGGAGGTGTCGATCCATCGCACGTCAACCTCAGCGGAAAGATGCGTCGAGGCGTGCTCGATGGCGCGATCGATCGAGGCATAGGCATCGCGAACAGTCGTGTATTTGCCGGTGATGCCGATGGTGATCTTGTGCTTGCGCGGCGCGAGGATCTTGTCGCTGAACTCGGCCCAGCGCCGCCGCGCACGGTCTTCACGGACCGCATCCACACGATCGTGCAAATCAAGTATCGACAACACTTCCCGATCAAGCCCTTCGGTGCGCATCGCTTCGGGGACGGTGTAGATCGATTCGCGATCGTGCATCGAGAAAACGCGCTTCATCGGCACGTTGGAATACATGGCGATCTTCTCGCGCACCGTCTCCGTGACGGGATTATGCGCGCGGCAGGCGATGATGTGTGGTTGAATCCCCGCTTCCATCAAGCGCTTGATGCCGAGCTGCGCGGCCTTGGATTTCTGCTCGCCGAGGATGTGTGGCTCGATGATGTAGGTCAAGGCGACGAAGCAGGTCGAGCCGGGCCCTTCCTCGAAGGCAAGTTCGCGCAGCGCCTCGATATAGAAACTGTTTTCGTAATCGCCCGCCGTGCCGCCGACTTCGATAAAAACGACATCGGCCGGCCCACCCTCAGGTCCGCCGGTCATCGCCAGCTCGCGCAGGCGCAGCTTCACCTGGCCGGTCACGTGGGGGATCATCTGAACGTCCCGGCCGAGGAATCCGCCCTCGCGCTCCCGCTGAAGGATGTCCGCATAGATCTGCCCGGAGGTGACGAAATTACGCCGCGAAAGGTTCTGATCGAGCACGCGCTCGTAGGTGCCAAGGTCCATGTCGCATTCGGTGCCGTCATCGAGCACAAAGACCTCGCCGTGGCGGAAGGGGTTGAGGGTGCCCGAATCAATGTTGAGGTAGCCCTCCATCTTGATGGGGGCGATGTCCAGGGCCTTATCCTTGAGCAGCTTGGCCAGGGAGGAGCTGAAGATACCCTTGCCCAGCCCCGACATTACGGTGCCGATGACCGCGACGAACCGGTGCCGGCCACGCTGATAGCCGTCGGGAATAGGGGAATGGAACTCGGTGGTTTCCCCACTCCGGCCGAACTGCCGCAGGAAGCCGCCGCCGGAGTCCTCGCCGGACGATGGGTAGTGGACCAGGGTGGGCATTCCCAACTGTACCGCGCCGGGACACGCAGCGAAAGCCCCTCCCGGCGGCGATCTGGCCGACCGTTCATGGGGGCACGCCGCCGCGGTACACTTTTGGCGAAAGGAGATGGCAGGATGAGTGATCGCATCATGAGGCAACGCCTGCTGAGGCTCAGCACGATCGTCGGTATTGCGGCACTATGCCAGGCGGCCATGGCGGATGATCTCGGCGGGTCCGAGGCCTGCCTGGCCGGGAAGCTTCAGCGCGCCGAATGGGCCGAGCCCTCCAAGGCCGTGGACGAAGCGACCGGCCGGGACCTTCGGCATTTCCCGCCGGACCGCATCGTGGACTACCTCCATATGAAGCTCCAGATGCGCTTCGACAATCTGGACGACATGCGGTTCACGGCCACCCAGACGCTGCGTTTAGAGCCGATCGGGGCCGCGGCCTCCGCGATCACACTGGACGCGGTCGGGTTGGATATCACCGCCGTCACGCTCGACAACAGCGCCGTGGAGCATTACCAAGACGACGAGACGCTGACGTTGCGCTTCGATCCGCCGTTACCGCCCGGGCAGCCGCAGGACATCGTGATCGAGTACGTCTGCGATCACCCGTACGCCGGGCTGTTCTTTACGCCTTCGTCGCCGCAGGCCCCTCATTACACAGCCCAGGTTCATACACACGGCCAGCCCGAGACCAATCGTCATTGGTTCGTCAGCCATGATTTCCCCAACGAGCGGATGACCACCGAGCTGATCGTCGACGTGCCCGCCGGTTTGGTCGTTTCGAGCAACGGTCGGCTCATTTCGCGCCGTGATGACGGTCGCCGCGCGGTCTGGCATTACCTTCAGGACAAGCCGCACGTCAGTTATCTCGTGTCGCTGATCATCGGCCAATTCGAGATTGTGGAGATTCCACATTCGCGCGTGCCGATGCAGGTGTGGGTGCCGCAGGGAAAGGCCGACCAGGTCATGCAGACCTATGGGCGCACCGGCGAGATGATCGACTTGTTCGAGAAGCGCCTCGGCATACCGTATCCGTGGGATCGCTACGACCAGCTCGTGACGAAGAACTTCGGTGGGGGGATGGAGAACACCTCCGTCACGACGATGTATGCCACCGCCGTCCTTGACGAAACAGCCCTGCTCGACGGCGACATACAAGGACTCATCTCGCACGAGCTTTGCCATCAATGGACTGGCGATCTGATTACCTGCAAGAGTTGGGCCCACCTTTGGCTCAACGAAGGCTGGGCCACGTACGGCGCGGCGCTGTGGTTCGAGCATCGGGACGGCGAAGACGGCTATCTCGACGCCATGCGCCGCAACTTCAGGCGGGTGACGGCGCGAGACAAGGCGGGCCAGGGGCTGCCGATGGTCTCTCCCATCTACGACCAACCAGGCGAGACATTCCGCCGCGCCGCGAATCCCTACCCCAAGGGGGCATCGATCCTTCACATGCTGCGTCGAATGCTCGGCGACGAACTGTTTTTCGAGGGTGTTCACTTGTACATGAATCGTCACGCGCTCGGCGTGGTCGAAACGAACGACTTTCGCTACGCGATGGAGGAAGTCTCCGGGCTTGGGCTCGAGTGGTTCTTCGAGCAGTGGTGCTATCGGCCTGGTGTTCCGGAACTCAATGTGGATGTGCGCTACGATGGCAAGTCGCGGGAGTTGCTCGTCGATATCGCCCAGACGCAGCACATTGATGAGCAGGCGCCGGCGTACCGATTCACGCTGCCGATCTTTGTCCGCACCGATAACGAGGATCACACGTTCGATATCGAGGTGCGGCAGCAGCAGACCTCCTATCGCGCCATACTCGATAGCCCGCCCACAATTGTCGCCGTGGATCCGTACCTGCACGTGCTCAAGAAGCTCACGGTCCAAAAACCGCAGTCGATGTGGACGGCTCAGGCGATCGAGGGGCCGAGCATCGCCGCCCGACACGGGGCGCTCCAGGCGCTGGGTGACGTCGATTCGCCCGAGACGATCGAGTTGCTGTCGTCGATCATTCGCGACGAGTCGCAACGCCATACGCTGCGCAATACCGCTCTCGATTCGCTTGCCAAGTACGGCTCGGCGCAGGCGAAGGCTCAGTTGCTTGCGATTGCCAACGATGGGGTGGCGGAGGCGCGGGTTCGGTCGTCGATCGTCGGGAAACTCACAAAACTGGAAAAGGACGATGTCGTTGAACTCCTGGCGAACATTGCCGCAAACGACCCGAGCTACGCAACGCGCGTGGCGGCGATCGAAGGGCTAGCGCACCACGAAGCGGCCGAGCATGCCGATCTCATTGTCCAGCTCGCGGACTTCCCAAGTCAACATGACCAGGTTCGACAGGCGGCGCTACGGGCTTTGGCGAAGTTGGACGACGCGCGTGGACTGGAGCTGGCCATGAAGTACGCTGCTTATGGAAACATGGACCGCGCCCGGCCGACGGCGATCGAGACCATCGGCAAACTCGCTGAACACGATCAGGACACAGCCGTTGAGTACCTGCTTGGTTTGCTTCACGACCCGGAGCGCCGTGCGGTGCGCGCGGCAGGGGCAGCTCTAGCGAGCATCGGTGACGATCGCGCCAAGGCGCCTCTTCAAGCGATGGCTGAATCGAACTCCGATCCACAACTGCGCGAGAGTGCTGAGAAGTGGCTCAAGGAGCTTGAAGAGACGCAGCAAGAGGAAGATGAGGAGTCCTAACGCCGGGTTCTTAGTGTTTCGATTTGTTCGTTCTACCTTCTATGCCCTTGTTTCGAGCGAAGCCAGAGGGGCCTGAACCGGGAGATTCGAGATGGCCAACCGCAATGAGCCGGCACGCCGGAAGCAGTGTCCACACTGTAAGGAATTCATGCATAAGGACGCGACAAAATGTCCACACTGCCACGAAAAACAACCGCCTAGCGCGATCGCTGTACTCGTGGCCGCACTCATTCTTCTGCCGTTCATGGTGTGGTTTGGCTACTCGTGCATGTCGTAGGTGCTCCGGATAACGTGACGGTGAAGTCTGCGATTTGAAGGTAGGAACGACTTGCTTGGCTCCTTGGTCATGGCACCTAGCGTCGAGGCTAAGGCCCCGGCACTTCCAGGTCACGGCAGATCTTGCGGGTCAGGAAATCGTTGATCTCACGGTGGCGTGGAACGGTCGATGACTTCTGCTTTGCGCGGTTGACGAACACCGAGTGATTGCTGCCCTCTCGAAGCAGCTCGCAGCATCGTCTAGTGGTCGCTCGTAAAACGACGCGCCGGTCTGCGACCGGCGGCTAAACTTCCCTACTCCACTGCCAACGCCAGTTCCTGGAGGACCTCGTCAGTGATGTCCACGGCTTCGGGGTATTGAAGCACAAGACGGGCCCCAATCGCCATGGAGGCTTGGGTTGGGGTGCCGCCCGGAAACGCGTCTGCGGTGGGAACGAAGCGCCAGACGATGTCGATGTCGAGTCGGTCGGCCACCACCTCGATTGCGGCCACCACATCGCGAAACGACCGCTCCATTTGATCGGCGGTGAGCCGATCGCGCCGGCGGGCCCGCACCAATCGCCACCGCTCCCGCCCCTGGACAAGCTGTTGATACGCTCTGGCGACATTCTCGGCCAGAGGACCGTCACGGTCGAGAGCGCGGTGCTCCTCCATGAACGCCGCGATGGAAGCGTCAAGTTCTTTGTCGGTGGCTCTGATCTCTTCTTCCAGTTGGTCGCGTTCCTCGGCGTATTGCTCGGCTTTCAACAACGGCCCGATCGCCTTGTCGACGTAGACGAACCCGATGGTGTACGCCCGGGCATGATCGCCGTCGCCCCAACTCAGCCGCCCAGCCTGGTTGCGCAGCACAAGCCGATGATCCTTATCGACCAGCGTCAACGCCTCCGCCGGACCGAGTTGGTCGGCCGAGGGGTCGTCAGCGGCCACAGCGTGCCGACCGCCTCCGCCGGTTATCGCCGAGATGTTTGTCCCTAGCAGCAGGGTCAACGTGCCATAGATGACGATCCGTTCACATGTGTTCATGGCTATCCTTTACCTAGAGCAGTTTCACCTGGATTGTAGCGACTGGTCGATCGAGACGTGACATGTGGTGTGCGGACAGGGGACGGAAAAGGGGACGGGAGTGCCCTTTGTCATTCGTCTTACGGCGCACGCTGTTGCGATTCCTGATACCGCGCCACGAACTCCTTGTACTGCCGGGGCGTGTCGATGCCGTGGTAGCTGACTTTCGAGACGGCGACCGCCATGTCGTAGCCGTGCTCCAGAACGCGCAGCTGCTCCAACGACTCAGCCTGTTCCAGCGGCGTGGCGGGGAGCGTGACATATTTCGTCAGGAAGTCGCGGCGATAGACATAGAGGCCGACGTGTTTGAGCGGATCAACCTTCGATTCGCTGCGGGTACGCGGAATCAGCGCTCGCGTGAAATACAGCGCTCGGCCATCAGCACCCACGACGACCTTTACGATGTTCGGATCGCTCGGATCCTCGTCCGAGGCAAAGGGCGACCCGAGCGTGGACATCACACACGATGAACTGTCTTTTAGTGTCTGGATCGCGAGATCGATCAGCTCCGGCTCAATCTCCGGCTCATCGCCTTGCACATTCACGATCAAGGCCGAGTCGATTTTGCCTGCCACTTCCGCAATCCGAGACGTGCCGTTGGGGTGATCGGATCGCGTCATGACGGCCTCGCCGCCGAATCGTTGGACGACTTCGACAATGCGTTGGTCGTCCGTAGCGACGATCACGCGATCGACCTGCCGAGCCTGCCGGACGTTCTCAAAGACATGTTGAATCAGCGGTTTGCCGGTACGGTCGAGCAGGGCCTTGCCGGGCAGGCGCGTCGAGGCGTAGCGGGCGGGAATGACAGCGGTTGCGGGCGAGAGCGACACGGCAATCATTCATCTAACTGGTGACCGCTCACTTCCTTGATGAGCTGATCGACCTCTTTTCGAGCCGAGCGGATGTCGCGATAGGTGACGTCCTGCTGGAGGATGCTCGTGCAGATTTCTCTGGCCTCCTTGGACAGGTCCAGCGATCGCTCCGCGCGGGCGTTGGCCATCAGCGAGACCATCAAGTCGTAGCGAATCGCCAACTCCATTTCCTTCTCGGTCGCTTCGACTTGCTCGAGCACCTGTTTGTACGCCCCGATCGCCTCGATGTGCCAGGCTTCCTCGGCGAAACACCGCCCGAGCATGTGCCCGGCGAGGACGCGCAGCCGAGGCTCATCCTTGGCCTCCTGGAATCGCTTCATGGCGTCCATGTAGCGACCCAGATCGAACTCCACCTCCCCGAGCTGATACTTGATCCGACGGTCGGTCGGATACTTCGTCGTGCGCTCGTTGTACTCGCAATACCTCAGGTCCAGCGCCGTCTTGCGGGCCTGCTCAAGCGCAGCGTTCAGCTCACCGTCGTTTGTATGGTCATCGAGCTTTTCTTGCAGTTCATCGACCCGACGTCGCGCCTGCTCGATCTTGATATCGCCGGCTAGGGCGCGAAAGCGATATTCGTCGGTGTCCTGGAAGCCTTTCATATAGATCTCGTATGATTGCTGTTCGGCCTCGGGGGTTCCCAGGGCCTTGAGCAACTGGGCGTATCGGTTGATCACATCCGGAATCCCAGGTGACTGCTCGTACTCTTTGCGAGCGCGCTGGAGATTGCGTTGTTCGACGGACTGTCCGGCGGCGATGGAACCGGCTTCTTCGAGCTCGCGCTGCTTGTCGATGTCCAAGACAAACTTGCGGAATCCGCCCTCCTCGCCGCCAGCCTCCTCGTATCGGCCCTCGTCCATCGCCCGCTGGGCGCTGAGGTCCTTCAGCTCGCCCTCCAACTGGGTGTCCAGCGGATCGATAATCAGCGCGGCCTCACCGGCGCGGAGCGCCTCGTTCCAGGCGCCGATTTCGGCCAGACAGGTCTTCGCCTGAAGGAAGGCGCTCTTGGACGGCTTCTTCTGCTTCAGCAGGACGTTAAGGACCTTGGGTGCGAACCAATGGCCGAACTCGAATTGCTCAGCCTTGACGATCGCCTCCAACAGCTTCAGCGCCAGCGACGGGTTGTTGATGTCCTTCATCCAAGCGAACTCGGCGGCCGCGAACTTCTCGACCGGATGAGATCCTTCCAGTTTCCTGATCTCCTTCCCTGACGCCGGCCTAGACCCCTTGTTGAAGTACTGCACCGCCGCCTCGTACATCGCTTCGTGGGCCGACATCATCGAAGGATCGAGTCCGATACCGTGAGCGTAGTAAACTAGGGCCGAGTCGAAGTTGAAGGAATCCGCCATCACGCGGGCGTGCTCGAACCACCGGCGGGCTTTCTCCGGCTGCGGCTCGAACGCGAGTGCGTCCTTGCGAGCCTCGCCGTTCTCGTCGTCGGGTGGCTTCTTTTTTCCGAATCGAAACGCCACGGATCGCTCCTGCTCAATCAGCCTCAGTCTTGCTTCGCAGGGCAGGTGATCGGTGTTGCATCCGCATCGCCGACTGAACCGTCAAAGGTAGGTGGATTGCCGCCAAGGGTCAATCCGCCCCTTGTCTGGCGGTCGCGGCGCTCACCGCGTAGCATAAGCCGATGAGCGTCGCCGCCGCCGCTTTGCAAATCCTGCACTACCCCGCGCCACAGCTTCGGTGCCGGGCTGAGCCTGTGGGGGAGATCGATGCCTCGGTCCAGGCGGTGGCCGCGCGCATGATTGCGCTGATGCGCGAGGCGAACGGATTGGGGCTGGCGGCGCCTCAGGTCGGTCTGCCTTGGCGGATGTTTGTCACCAACGGCCAAGAAGAATCTCCGGACCGCGTATACATCAATCCGACGCTCTCCGTAGTCAATACAGAGCTTGTCCTGAAGGAGGAGGGGTGCCTGAGCCTGCCGGGCATCAACGTCGAGCTTCGCCGGCCAAAGGCCGCCACCATCAACGCGCTGAATCTCGCCGGTCAACCGTTCGAGCTGAGCGACGACGACGTGCTCGCCCGTGTCTGGCAGCATGAGCTGGATCATCTCGCAGGCATTCTCATCATCGACAGAATGAGCCCGATGGACCGGCTCGCCACGCGCAAGATCCTCAAGGAACTGGAGGCGACCGCCGCCGGCGCTTGACGCTCCTCAATCCTTTACGGCCCCTTCACCGGCTTGGCGACGCGACGATGCGATTGGTCTACTTCGGCTCGTCAGACTTTGGTCTCCCGACGCTCCGGCGCTTAGTGCTCGAACATGATGTACCCCTGATCGTGACGCAGCCCGATCGCCCGGCGGGCAGACGACGTCGCCTCTCGCCCACGCCCATCGCCGCCTTCGCCCAAACGAGTGGCATCGATACGCTCAAACCTCAGGATGTGGATGATCCCACGTTTGCCGATCGGATTCGCGAGATTGCCGCGGAGGCGCTCGTCGTCATCGCCTACGGCCGGAAGTTGGGGCCCGCGCTCCTGAGCCACACCTTCGCGATCAACTTGCATGGATCGTTGCTGCCGAAATATCGCGGGGCGGCTCCCATAAACTGGGCGGTGATCAATGGCGAAACCCAGACGGGCATCAGCGTGATCAGCATGACCGAGCGCATGGACGCCGGGGCGATTCTCGCGCAGCAGGCTACGGCTATCGACCCGATGCAGACGGCCGGTGAGTTGGAACACCGGCTGTCGGAGCTGGGCCCGGACCTTGTGCTGAAGGCGCTCGCCGAATACGCATCCGGCGATCTCGAGCCAAAACCACAGGACGACCGGTTCGCGTGCCGCGCTCCCAAGCTCGCGAAGTCTGACGGGACCGTCCGGTTCGACGAGCCGGCCCCGGCCGTGCAGCACCGTGTACACGGTTTGACGCCGCGGCCCGGGTGCACGGTCGCCTACAACGATCAGCGGCTCCGGCTCGAACGCCTGGCCGTCATCGATGAACAGGCAACGTTTGGAGCGCCGGGCGAGGTGCTTGCCGATGGAACCATTGCCTGTGCACCGGGAGCCGTCGAGTTGCTGGCGGTGCAGCCGGCCGGAGGCAAGCTCATGTCGTTTGACGCCTATCGGCGTGGTCACGAGATCCCCACCGGCTCCAGGCTGGCGTCACTATGAAGTGGCCCGCCGCCACGCTGTGGGATCTGCTCGGTCTGACGAAACGGAAACGCCCAAGCGCGCCGGGCAACCCCCAGCCGCCGGCGCGTCCGCCCATGCGTCGACGCTACGACGCGCTCGTGGTCGAGATGAAGCAGACCTACGGCATCCGTGTCCGCAAATGGCGCAGCAGCTCGACCGGATGCGCCTGGATCGTGCGATACAATGACGGCGATGAGCGCAGGCTCATCGAGGCGCCGTACCCCAAAGGCCCCACGAGCTGCGCGATCTTCCTGCACGAAGTGGGACACCATGCGATCGGCTTCGGGACGTACCGGCCGCGATGCCTCGAAGAGTATCACGCCTGGCAATGGGCGCTCCAGACGATGCGAGCAAAGGGGTTGAATGTCACCGCCGCCGTCGAGAAGCGCATGGCCGAGTCCCTGCGCTATGCGGTGCAAAAGGCCCAAAGACGCGGACTCAAGTCGCTCCCACCGCAACTGGGCGCTTATGTCTGATCCCCGATCCGCCTATCACACTCAGATTTTGCTTGCTTTCTCGGCCGCTTGGACGCATCATGGCCGCATGGAACTCCACACGCAGTTACACAATCTCGGCCGGTTGCTTCTCGCTTGCGTTCTCCCCAAACCCGGCGGTCAGGCCATCCGATGCCCTGTCGGTTTCGGCCTGGTCCTGCTCGTCAACTGGGGATCGTAGCTGTGTACCGCGATACATGCCTACTAACCGGAGCTGCCGGGCGCATTGTTGCGGCGCTGATCGTTGTCGTCGCGCCCGTTCGCATTGCTTGGGCCGACGAGGGCGGGCAATGGGTGACGCTCTCGTCCATGACGATCGCTCGACAGGAGACCGGCGCCGCCCGCATCGGCGATACCGTCTATGTGGTTGGCGGATTACTGGCCGGATTCCCTCTTTCTGCAACGAATACTGTCGAAGCGTACGACATCAAGCGCGACCAATGGTCCTTCGTGGCGCCGATGCCGGCCGAGTTGGATCACATGGGCTGCGCCGCGGTCGCCGGCGCATTGTACGTGCTCGGCGGTTATTCGGCCGATTTTCAGGCTCGTGACGAAGTGTGGGTATACGACCCGAAGTCAAATACGTGGACAGGCGCAGCGCTCATGCCGGAGCCGCGCGGGGCCGGTTGGGCGGTTGCCCATGAGAACAAGATCTACCTCTTCGGTGGGCGGAACCAATTCGGCGCCGCGACGGCCTCAACCTTCATTTACGATCCGGACCGTGATCAATGGTCTGAAGGTGCCGATATGCCCACGGTACGCGAGCACTTCAGTGCTACGAGTGCCGGTCGATTCATGTACGTAATCGGTGGCCGCAACGGGCCGGCGACCAACGTGAATGAACGCTATGACCCCGTCCGTGACTCGTGGCAAACAATGACGCCGATGCCCACGGCCCGCAGTGCAACTGCAACGGCCGCATTGGGCAACCGTATCTTCGTCATGGGCGGCGAGGTTCCGATCCTATTCGACGTGAACGAGGTGTATGACATCGCTGACGATTCGTGGAGTTGTCAGCAGCCCATGGTCATCCCTCGTCATGGTGTCGCTGCCGTGGCACTGGAGGATCGTGTCTTAACTCCAGCCGGTGGGATCATTCAAGGACTGTTGCCGACGACCGCAGTTGACAGCTTCCTACCCCAACCGATCCTGGGTGATCTGGACGGCGACGGTCAAGTCGGCGCGGCGGACCTTCTGATCCTTTTGGTGAATTGGGGGCCATGCGCCGATTGCAAGGACTGCCCGGCAGATCTCAACGGTGATTGCATCGTCGGCGCGGCCGATCTGCTCATACTACTTGTCAATTGGGGGTGATGAAGTAGGCGCTCGGCGCTGGATACTGAGCGACGCCGCTAGACGAGCAGGTCGATCAGGCTGCCTTCGTTGGTGATGCGGAAGTAGTTGATCAAGTGTAGTGTCTCGGCGGGATCGGGCGGCGTGGCGCGACGCTGGGCGGGTTTGCCGATCGGGTCGGGGGCGTACGCCTTGCGCTTGGTCGGTGGTGAGGACAGCGGGTCGGGTGGCCGGTCGGGCTCCGGGAATCGGCGCGACGGCTCAAAGACATCACGAATCGGGGGGCGGGCCAAACGCGCCAGCTCGTGGCGGAGATGCGAGATTTCTCGTTCGGTCGGATGCAGGCGAATGCGGCACAGCCTCGGGTCGCACCGACCGGGCTCGGCGGTAATCTCTCGGGCCCGACTGAAACGCCTGGCGGTTTCCAGACTGGCCTGCGTCAGTCGGATCAGCCGATCGACGGGGTCGGCCGTCACCGCCGTGAATCGATTCCCCATCTCCATATTGGTTGTGGGGCAACGCGCATACCGCGTCGGGTCGGGTCAGCTCAGACCACGACGCTGCCGATAAGAACGCCAACGGCGATCCCACGAACGGCGTTGTGTGGTCCGGCGGCGTGGTCGGGGGATAATTGGTTCGTAGGACATGTTGTCCCGCTTCAACACGGCGCGAGCCTTGACTGTGCCCATGACGCAACAGCCGCTTCGAACCGATGATCTGGACTACGAGCTGCCGCGGGAGCTGATCGCCACCCGCCCGGCCGAACCGCGGGACTCGGCACGACTGCTCGTCATGCATCGCAACGGCGACATCATCGAGCATCGGCATGTGCGCGACTTGCCGGAGTACCTGCGCACCGGCGACACTTTGGTCTTCAACCGAACGGCGGTGATGCCGGCGCGGCTCGTTGGGCGGCGGGCGGATACGGGCGGTCGAGTGGAGGGCCTGTTTCTAGAGGAAGTTGCGCACGGTCAGTGGCTGGTGATGCTTCGCGCCAACGGGCGCCTCCGCCCCGGTCAGCAGGTTCAACTGCTCGATACCGACGGTCAGCCATACGAGTCAGCTTTGGAACTCGTCGAGCAGCGACCGGAGGGATGGATCGTCAACGCCGATGGATCGCAGAGCGTGGCGGCGATGCTCGACCGCGCCGGGTGGACGCCGCTGCCGCCGTACATTTTGCGAGCGCGCGGTGACGTGGTCGTCTGCGACGCGCTGGATCGGCAGTGGTATCAGACGACGTTCGCCGATACGCGCGAGCGCCGGTCCGTGGCGGCGCCGACGGCCGGCCTGCACTTTACACCCGAACTTCTGGCAAAAATAGAGAACAGAGGCGTGCGACGGATCGACGTGGTGCTCGACATCGGCCTCGGCACGTTCAAGCCGATTACCGCCAAGACGCTCGATGAGCACCCGATGCACGCGGAGCGGTTCGCGGTCGAACCGAGCGTCATTGAGGCGATCCAACAGACGCACAATCCAGCGCAGGGATCGGGGCGCATCATCGCGGTCGGTACGACCGTGGTGCGAACGCTCGAATCGCTCCCCGCGGCGCTTCCAGATCCGACCTCGCTGCGCGAGCCAATCATCGGCCGCACCGAGCTGCTGATCTCGCCGCCGTACCGCTTCAAGCACGTGGACGGGATGCTTACGAACTTTCACCTGCCGCGTTCGACACTGCTGGCTCTCGTGGCCGCGATGGTGGGGCTGGAACGCATCAAGGCTGCCTATTGTGCGGCGATCGAGCAACGGTACCGTTTCTACAGCTACGGCGACGCGATGTTGATCCTGCCCTGAGGGCGCGTCGGCGCGGTCATTTCTACGCGCCGGACTGCCACCGTCCCGATATGTGATGCAAGGAGGGCGGTGCTGTTTTTCTGCGCATGAGAATCGCCGAGCTGATTCAAGGATTACCGATCGAACTCGTCCGTGGTTCACCGCAGACGGAGGTTTGGGAGTTGGTTGAGGATTCGCGCGTGGTGTCGGCGGGCTGCTTGTTCGTGGCCAGGGCGGGGGCGGAATCCGACGGCTCAGCGTTCATCGAAGAGGCTGTATCAAAGGGGGCCGTCGCCGTGTTGGCCTCGAACGCCGTCGATACTCCACCGGGGGTCGTCGCCCTCATCACCGACAGCCCGGCCCGAGCCGCCGCACATCTGGCCGAGCGGTTCAACGGCCATCCCGCAACCACCTTGCGAATCGTCGGCATCACCGGCACCAACGGCAAGACGACGACCACCCATCTGGTTCATCACGTGCTCAACCAGGCAAATGTGACGTGCGGTCTCATCGGTACGGTGCAGAGCGACGACGGGGCCGAGACCTCGCCCGCCTCGCTCACCACACCGTCGGCGATCGACGTCAGCCGACTCTTGAAAACGATGGTGAACAACCATTGCACCGCCGCCACGATCGAGGTCTCCAGCCACGCATTGGACCAGGATCGCGTGGCCGCGTTGCCGTTCGATGTCGCCGTGTTCACGAATCTCACCGGCGACCACCTGGACTACCACTGCTCGATGGATGCGTACGCTCAGGCCAAGGCGCGCTTGTTTCGATCGCTGTCAGCCGAGGCGTGGGCAGTGGTGAACATCGACGATCCCGCGGCGGCGCAGATGATCCGCGATTGTTCGGCGCATGCGTTGGCGACGAGCCTGATCGATCCCGCCGCCGAGTGCTACGCGACGTGCCACCACCAAACGATCGACCACGTTCAGACCCAGTTTCGGGGGCCGTGGGGTCAGTTTGACGTGCGCTTAGGGCTGGTGGGGAAACATAACGTTGCCAATGCACTGCAAGCCGCGGCAGCGTGCTGGGCCATGGGACTGAAGCGAGACGCGCTGCGCACGGGTCTGAACTCGTGCAGCGCGCCGCCGGGCCGGCTGGAGCCGGTCACGACGCCCAACGACGACTTCACCGTCTTCGTGGATTATGCCCACACCGATGATGCACTGGACAATGTGCTGCAAGCGCTGCGGCCGCTCGTACCGGAGGCCGGCCGGCTCCGCGTGGTGTTCGGATGTGGTGGCGACCGCGATCGGACCAAACGGCCGCGCATGGCAAACGTCGCCGCTCGCTACGTCGACGAACTGATCATCACGTCCGACAATCCGCGGACTGAAGATCCGCGGACGATCATCGACGAAATCTTCGTCGGCGTTCCGGCGCCGCGCCGCGCCGACACCATCACCCTCGTGGACCGTCGCACGGCGATCGAGTACGCCATCGAGCGGTGCGGTCCCGATGATGTCGTGTTGATTGCCGGCAAGGGACACGAACCGTACCAAATCATCGGCAAGCAGAAGCGACCCTTTGACGATCGGCGTGTCGCGGCTGAAGCCATCGCCTCCCGCACGGCAAAAGTGGGCGCGTCGTGACGTTCTTTTACGCCAAGAATCTGCGCCGTACGAGCAAGGGACGCTGGGTGCGGCCACTAATAGCGCCTCTGGACGTTGACGGAGTCGGGATCGATTCGCGCGTGAATCTGACCGGCAAGGCTTTCGTTGCGATTCACGGTGAGCATCATGATGGACACGACTACCTTGCCGAGGCGACCCGTGCCGGCGCGCGACTGTTGATCGTTGATCGACAACCGAGTCACGACACGCTCTCGTCGGGGCCCGCTATCTTGCTCGTGGACGACACTCGGATAGCCTTGGCGCGCCTGGCTTCGGCTTATCGCCGGACTATGGCCGATACAACCGTCATCGCGATCACCGGCTCGGCCGGCAAGACCACCACCAAGCACCTGATCGATGCCGTGCTCTCGACAACGTTGCGCGGCACGGCTGCCCCAAAATCCTTCAACAACGATATTGGCCTACCGCTCACCATCCTCAACGCTCACGTTGATGACGCGTACCTCATCGTCGAAATCGGAGCGAGCCGGCTCGGCGAAGTTGATGCGCTGGCGGCCATCGCCCGGCCCGACGTCGCCGTTATCACCACCGTCGGCCGCGCGCACCTCGAGGGATTCGGATCGGTCGAGAACGTCGCAAAGGAAAAGGCGTCGCTGCTGGATCATCTCCAGTCAAACGGTCTGGGCATCCTCAACGCCGATGCGCCCCCGTTGCGCGACTACCGCGGCCAGGGGCAGTCGATCGTCTGGTTCGGCCAGGCCCAGGACGCCGACCTGCGCCTCACGGATCGCGGTGCGTGCGATGAACATTGGTGGTTTGAAGCCAACGGACAAGATCGCTTCCAGCTTGGACTACCCGGGGCGCACAACGCCGTCAATGCCCTGGCCGCGGTGGCGGTGGGGCGGCGGCTGGGGCTTTCCAATCAGCAGATCGATCAAGGACTCGCCCATTGCGGGCCGGTCGCCATGCGGATGACGTGCCACAAACTCGGCGAAATGACGATCTACAACGACGCCTACAACGCCAACCCCGACTCGATGATCGCAGCCCTGGACACCTTCGCCGAACTAACGATTGATGCTGACCGGCGCGTCGTCATTCTCGGCGACATGCTGGAGCTCGGGGCCCAGGCGGAGGCGCTCCATGCCGAGATCGGGCGCTATGTGATCGACCTGGACCGCAGGCTGCCGATCGCGCACGCCGTGCTGATCGGGTCGTTGTCCTGTGCCGCCGCACGCGTGCTCACCACGGCGTGGGGCGCTGACCGTGTGACGCACCTGGACGAGCTCAACGCGCAGACCGCCGCCCTGGCCGCGCGGCACGTTCAGCCGGGCGGCCGGGTGTTATTGAAAGGCTCCCGCAGCATGGGGCTGGAGCGAATGCTCGACGCCCTGACTGTCGCGCAGACGGTCGCCAAGACTGTCGTCGCGGCGACCCCCTGACGGCTGGTGAAACCTCATGCTGTACTACCTGCTCACGAAGACCAGCGACCGGCTCGATGAGATTGGGCTCTACTCGCTGTTGCAGGTCTTTTATCAACTCGAGGTCCGCGCGTTCGTCGCCGTCGTGTGCAGCTTCCTGGTCGTTCTGATGTTCGGGCGCAAGACGATCCGCTGGCTGATCAAACAGAAGATCGGGGATGCGCCGGAGTTCTACCACGCCGACCTCAACGAGATCATGGCCCGCAAGGCCGCGACGCCGACCATGGGGGGCATCCTGATTTGCGGGTCGATGCTGCTGACGATCCTCCTGTTCGCCGACCTGACGAATCGGTTTGTGATGCTCGCGCTGATCGTGCTGGCGTGGCTGGCCGTCCTGGGCGGTTTCGACGATTGGCTGAAACTCACATCCGCTCGGCGTGCGCCGGGGTCGCGCGAGGGGCTGCATGCCTGGGAGAAGCTGCTCTTTCAGATCGGGATCGGCGCCGTGGCCGGGTACTTCCTGTATCGCCACGGCATGGGTAGAGAAACCCACCACGTACTGACGCTGCCCTTCCAGCGCACGTATCAACCCGGCACGACCCAACTCGAGAACTCCGTGATCGTGCTCAGCGGCGTTGCGTTCGTACTCATCGCGACGATTCTGATCGCCGGAACCTCCAACGCGGTCAACCTCACGGACGGAATGGACGGTCTGGCTGCCGGCACGCTGGCGGTGGCGTCGTTTGCGCTGATGGTCCTGTGCTTCATCGCCGGCAGCTTCGAAACCGCTCGGTTCCTGATGTTTCCCCACATCGACGGCTCCAAGGAGTTGATGATCGTTACCGGGGCCATGGCCGGCGCATGTCTGGGGTTCCTGTGGTTCAACTGCGCACCGGCGCAAGTCTTCATGGGCGATACCGGCGCGCTGCCGCTGGGCGGCCTGATGGCCTTCATCGCCGTCGCCATTCGCCAGGAAATCCTGTTGCTGGTGATCGGCGGCGTGTTCTTCATGGAGATGGCCAGCGTTATCCTCCAGGTCGGCTATTTCAAATGGACGGGCGGGAAGCGCATGTTCCGCTGCTCGCCTGTGCACCATCACTTTCATCTGGGCGGATGGTCCGAGCCGCAGGTGGTGACGCGGTTCTGGGTACTCGCCGTCGTCTTCGCGATGATCGCGTTGGTCTCGATCAAGTTGCGGTGAGAATGGCAACGGCCCGCTCGTGTATCGCGAGTTTAACATAACGCGGTAATCGCCGGTGGTGCGCCCGAACGGCGAGGTCGCTCAAGGACGAGCGCGGGGAGCAGCGTTGAACACCGATCGTCACGGGATCACCTGATCGAGATCGAGCATCGACCCGGCCACATTGGGCGCCTCGATGAAACGATGGTTCCGAAGCAACGTGACCAGATCGCGCAGATCATCCGGCAGCGGCGCTTCGAACGTCATCGGCTCGTTCGTCATCGGATGCGTGAAGCCGAGCAGCGCCGCATGCAGCGCCTGGCGAGGCATCAACGAATCGCGCGGCGACCGATCGCCATGACCGGCGGGACCCGTCACGTCGCCGACCGTCAGGTGCCGGCCTCCATACATGTCATCGCCGACGAGCGGATACCCAAGATGCAACATGTGCACGCGAATCTGATGCGTTCGTCCCGTCTTCAGCTCCAACTCCACCAGGCTGAAGTCCTTATACACCTCACGTACGCGGTAAATCGTGACCGACGGCTTGCCCGTGTCATCCCAGCGCACGGCGTACTTGTGCTTGGCCGTGGGATGTTTACCCAACGGGATGTCGATCACATCTGCCAACGGTTCGACCTGACCGTGCACGACGGCCAGGTACCGTTTGTTGACTTGTCGCTGTTCGAATTGCTTGGCCAGCCGCCAATGCGCAGTTTCGGACTTCGCGAACAGCAGCGCGCCGCTGGTATGCCGATCAACCCGATGCACTACGCCGGGACGCGCGAACTCTTCTCCGACGTTGGAAAGCTCGCCACGGGAGCGGTGCTGAAAGTGATAGGCCAGGGCGTTGATGAGCGTGCCCGAGCGATTGCCGCGGGCCGGATGCACGATGATATCGTCACGCTTGTCAATCACGATCAACGCATCGTCCTCATAGAGGACGTTCAGCGGGATGTCCTCGGCGGGGATTTCGGTACTCGGTGGGGGCGGAAGAACGACCACGACCTCGTCGCCGGCGTGCAGCCGCGTCGAGGGCTTGGGCGCTCGTCCGTTGACGGTGACCGCTTGCTCCTTGATGATGTGTTGCAACGACGTTCGGCTCAGGAACGGAATCCGATCGACGAGATACCGATCCACGCGCTTGTTCAGGTCACGGCTGAGCTTGAACCGGACACAGATGGGCGATTCATCATCGCCCCGTTCTGCTTCATACACCGCGAACAGCTTCTCACGATCGACCTTACCGCCCGGGGCGATCAGCTCCGGCCGGTCTTCAAGGGGCCGAGGGCGGGAACACGAGGGCATCGGCAGGCTCGTCGAATTGAAGGAGATCGCGCAGCGCGCTGTCGATGGTCGCCGGCTCTAGCGGCGAGGACGCGGCTTGTGAAGGCAGATCGTCGTCGGCCGGCAACGAGATCGGTCGTGAGAACTCCTCGACCGATTCCGCCAAGTCCTGGGACCGCTTTACGAGCCGAGGGAAATCCGTACCTGCGCGATCGGCGGCCTGTTCGTACCAGTGCCGCGCCTGCTCGGAATCGCCGCGCGACTCGGCAACCGCCGCCCGTCCGTTCATTGCGGCAATCGTGTACAGCGCGGTCCCGGGCGATTTATCGTCCGCATCGATCACGGCCTGATAGATGCGCTCGGCTCGAGTCAGGTAGGTGTCTCGATCCTCGTCTGACAATGGCTCAACCGTAGCTGTGCTCAGATCGGCGCCGAGCGGCGCCTGGGCGATGACGGCTTGAAGGTACACGTCCGCGGCGCGCAAGTTGGCCAATAGCGAAAGTCCGTGGATGTCGGCATATTGGGCCGCCACGTCCTCGAGACTGCCGGGCAGTTGGGCCGAAAGGAACGCCGACCAGCCTGCATTGAGATGATCCTGCTTCTGCTGCTTGAAGCGCACAATCAGCAGCCACGCCGCCAGCCCGATGAGAATCACCAACAGCCACGTCGGGCCCTTCGTCTTAAGCCAGTCAACGAAGTCCTCGTTGATCTTGCTCTCGGTGAGATCGGTCTGGTGAATCTCTTTTAGCCGGTTGCGATCCATGATCCACAGCTCGGGGAAAGGGGTGATTCAGCAGAAGCGCTCATCCTACCCGCCGCTATCGACGCAGGCAATGCCCCTCCGGCCAGCTGAGACTGCCCCGGCACGGATCAGACTCCCCTCAGGCGCAGCTACTTCAACTCCACCACCGCCCGCTCGAGCCAATCGAGGCACGCCTCCAGATGCTTGGGATGTCCCTCGGTCTTGAGAAACCGCGGCGCGGTGGCGGCCAGCAGCGCTCGGCGGATCATCGCCAGCCGCGGGTATCCAGCCTCCACCGCCAATCCCCGCCTTCGACGTGCGTCGGCGATCGCCTTGACCGGCTTGACCGCGCGCAGCCGCTGCGGCCGAGCCCACAACTGACGCTCAAGGTAGATCGCGTCCTCCACCCAATGACCGGCACGCACCTCCGCCAGATCGATCAGATACACCGCTCCGGCATCAAGCGAATCGCGGCTCATCGCATTGGCCAAATGCAGATCGCCATGCAGCCAGTCGCCTGCCGGTCGCGCCTGCCATTCGCTGACGAGGTCCGTCAGCCTGCCTCGCAACGTTTTCATCGCCGACTTCCACCGCCGCGAATGGGCGATGTCGTTGATCCTGACGCTTTGCTGTGCATCGCGAAGCAACTCGTCCCACGCCTCGATCTTGGGCGGTTCATCAACCGGATACGCGGACGCCGCCGCGTAGAATCGCGCCGCGGCGTCAGCCATCCGCTGGATATGCTGATCGTGCCAGTGAAGCCCTAGCGGTCCGTGCGGAAAGTGCTCGATCACAATCCACGCCAGATCGTATCCGCCGAGCGTTTCACCGGCGGCGTACAGCTTCGGCGCCACGGCATACTCATCATCGCGCTGGAGCCGGCTCGTCCACAGCCGCTCACGCTGCACCACCGGCAGCTTGACGACGACCGGAACCTCCTGGTCATCGTCGAGCCGGAAACGAGCCGTGCCCGTCGCCGCCCCGCCTCGCTGCCAGTCCGCCTTGAACCACGTGATCTCACTGAGCCGCCCGTCGCACGCCTCGGCCAGCTGATCGGCCAGGCCCGCCGCCAAACCGTGGGTACCACTCGAAACGGGGCCGGCCGCGCTACGGCTCACGACCCTGACTCGCATGGGCTAGTCATCAATGCCAGGATACCGCATCGTCAAGGCCAAAGCACCCGCCGGACCTGTCTGGACTCGCTAACCACACGGTCCCAATAGACCTTGCCCGCCGCCGCGTTGCCTGGGCGCTGGCCTTCAGCGGTTGGGCGGCGGTCCTCGTCATCGTAGCCGTCTTGGCCATCCTTCCGGGTCAGGCGCCGATCCCCCTTGGCGTACAAACCGCCGATGAGCACTTCGAGGCATACCGCCAAGCCCCGTTCGTTCAGGCCGAACTCGATCCGATTCTCTTGGACTGGGAGCGTATCGATAACGAGTGGATCCGCATCTTCATCATGAGACGCGTTGAGGAGGCGATCGTGACGCGTCGTCCGCTACAAGAGTTGCGCGGCGAAAACGATAAGCTCACCGTTTCCCCAGCCGAGCTTCGCAAAGAGTCCCCGCCGCCGCCGGTATCCAACGATCAGTAGGCGATCCCTGTTCAGCAGGTGAGGCGCAGCGTCTCCGCTCCGCCCGTTTTCTTCCCCTTCTCGTAACCGTCCTCGCTCAGCTAGAACTAACCTCGCGGCCCCTTACGGGAGGCCTTGACGTAACAGTTGAATTGATCGATCTCAGGCTGTCCGACCACAGCGGCATTGGGCGGAAGGTCATCGATCTCGTAGTACCCGTGCCATGGAGAATCGACGTTGCGCGCCGTCATCGCCCATTCGTGCACACCCGGGAATTCAAGCGCCCACGTGCAGCCCCATCCACCGCTACTGCCTAGTAACTCTCTTCGCCATGCACATTGGTACTGGAGCTTGCCTCCCCAAGCCCGAATTTCAGCTACATTATGAGTATGAATGGCGACTCGAAGAAGTCCGAGCAAATCATTCCGGCGAACCTCATAAGCAGCAAGCCCCTCAGCGACATCCTCGTCTGTGTGATTCCAAATGGGAACCGGTGGCTGTGTGATAAATGACATTCCCTCTGGGAGTGCCTTACCATAGATTGCTGCATGCATACCTCGAGCCCAAAGTACCGGCGCAAGCATAGCGCTACCAACGCCGGAGATCGAGTGGATAGGTTTGCTCCCGTCGAGTGTTTGCGTATCGACATCAAATTCACTTAGCAATAATCCGATATCCTCGTTACTCCAATCATCCGTAGATTGGTTTCCGAGCGCTTGGAGTATTTTCATGAGTTGGTCGCGATGATGTTTGTGATTCTTCTCGCATTCCTTGTGGACGTAGAGAATAACAGACCAGGCCGCCGCCGGATTTGTAGGCACCTTGCCGAGTAAAGTGCGTGGTACCACATGCTCCGAAATAACTTGCGAACGCCATCCCTGACCTTTAGCTGGAAGGTTCGTGCCGCAGATATAGCACTCGTTGACGGATCGCCGCATGTCCAGCATCTGCTTTTGGGTTGAGATCAGAATTGGCATGAATGCATATCATTGTATGTCGAAGAGAACGCGCAGAAAACGACAAGAAAACGGGACGGGAGTTTTTTTCGGACTCGGCTTGTCACCGTCGATTCCGGGCCAAAGCAAGCGACTGGAACTTGGGTTTCCGGGGCGGGGCGTTACACTCGTGATCGGAAAGCTCGGCGGTGCAGCCGGGCGAAGGTCAAATGGGAAATGTCGGTTTGGTAAGAATAAGATTAGCGTCAGGGAGGTGGCCCGTGTGCCGACGGCCGATTGGTCTCCTTTTCGCCGCTGCCCTCATCGCCGCGGGCGCGTGCGCTCGCTCCCGCCACCACGAGCCATCTCATCTGGCAGTGGTCTCGGAGGAAAGCGCGCCGGCGGTTGACGTTTCCGCCCCCGAACCCCCCGCGGTCGACTTCGCCAGCCAGATCCGGCCGATTCTCGAAGCGCAATGCATGCCGTGCCATTTCGAAGGTGGAACGATGTACGCGAGCCTCCCCTTCGATCAGCCGCAGACCGTTCACGACCTGGGGACGAAGCTTTTCACCCGCATCGAGGACGAAGACGATCAGGAGCTGATCCGCGTCTTCCTCGCTTCGTCCTCAGCGGACGAAGGCTGAGAACGAAATCCACCCGGAAAGAAAACGGGACAGGTACGTTTGGAAGATAAGGGGTCGGGGGTTTTTTCTTGCGCCAGACCAATCTCCGCGACGATCTCGCCCGCCAGGCCAATCCCCGTTGAGCGGATAGGACCGTTCGCCGCGCTGTCGCCGTGGACAGCGCCGAAATGACAGGTGCGAACCGCCGCGTCCCGGCGAACGGGTCTGCGATGTCAATCTGTCCTCACCTCTGCCCAAGCGGCCCGACAGGGTCTCCAGGCAGCCGTCTTGGGGCAAGTCTCGGCCTGTCACCGTCGATTCCGGACAAACGCAAGCGACTGCAACTTGGGTTTCCGGGGAGCGTTACACTTGTGCTCGGAGAGTTCGGCGGTGGAGCCGGGCGAAGATCAAAAACATTGGGAGGCGAATCATGAGCAGAGCAATCATCGGCACGGTCGTGGCAGTTTTGATTTTCGCGGGTATGTCAGTGGAAACCCAAGCGCCGAAACCCCCGAAATCCCCGGAACTGAAGGTCTTGGATCATTTGGTGGGCTCGTGGCGTTACGAGGTAGTTGAAGGGCAGGCCAACGGGGACGAGAAAAAATCCACGGCGACCACGGTCACGAAGTGGTCACTGCAAGGTCAGTACATCGAGTCTCGAGTAACTGATTCGGACGGCAAACAGGTGGCTCTCAACCTCATGACCTACGATTCGGATGTTGGCGTCTACCAAGCGTGGGCCTTCTACCCGAACTCACCAAAACCCTTTCTTTTTACGTACCGGTGGAACGAGTCGAAGAAGACTCTTACGGGAAACGGAGATTTGGGAAACGGAATCACGTTGCAGGCGACGACTCGCTTCATCGGCAACGACCGATATGAGTTCACGGGAACTATGAAGGACGCCTCTGGAAACGTGCCGGGCGAGTTCAAGGGGAACGCGTTTCGAAAAAAGTAATCGTTCACCAATTGGAACTTGGGTTTCCGGGGGCGGGGCGTTACACTCGTGCACGGAAAGTTCGGCGGTGGAGCCGGGCGAAAGTCAAATGGGAAATGTCGGCTCAAGGTAGCGGCAATCAAGAAACGGGGAAACCCGATGAGCGCCGGCGCGTGCAACGTAATGTGTTTCGAGGGCAGCCCGTGGGACGTGGGATACGCCCAGGGGCTCGCCGTCAAGGACACGCTGCGCGGCAACAACGAGGAATACATCGGCGGCATGGCCCGTGCCGGGTTGCTGGACACCGCGCAGATGCGTCGCGAGGCCATGCCGTGGTTCGCGACCGTCGCGCCGCGGTACCGCGAGGAGCTCGATGGCATCGCGCGGGGCGCGGGGATCCCGCCTTCCAAGATGATCGAGTGGCTGTACGGCTCCTGCTACGCGGTCACCGGCGGCGACGTCATGGGTGCCCCGGGCACGATCTCAGGCGGCTGCACGAGCGTCATCGCCTCGATAGCGGGCCGGACGTGGATCGCGCACAACAACGACTGGCACGACTTCGGTTCGCATCGCTGGACGTCGGCGATCGTTCGTCACGTCGAGGGGAGGATTCCCAACCTGGTCTTCGGTTTGCAGGGCGATGTCACGGCGGTCGTCGGGGTCAACCGGGAGCGGCTCTGGCTCAACATGAACGGCTTCTTCGCGAACGACGAGCACCGGCCTCACACCCCAGTCATTCCCTACCCGCTGGTGATCCGCGAGGCGCTCGAGACCTGCCGGTCTATCGGGGACGTGGAGGACCTCCTGCGGGAGTGCGACCGGGACGCGGGGACGGCCATCTATGCCGTCGACGGCAAGACAGGCGAGGTAGCGGTCATCGAGTGCGGGTTCGGCACGTACATCAGGAGAGACCCCGTCAAGTCGAAAACGGTGGTGTCCTGCTCGCGTGACCTGAGCATCCGCGAGGTGCAGGACGACGAAGCCGTGCTCCCCGACGCTCTGATCTTCGGCAGCAACACACGCGAGCGTATCGCGCGTCTGAGGGAGCTTCTGGCCGCGCCCATGACCGACCCGCCGGGGGACCTCATCCGCGTCGTGGCCGACCCGGGCGTCGAGGCGTCGGATACGTTGTATTCAAACGTGGCTTGTCCGGAGACGGGGGAGCTCTGGTTCGGCTCCGGAGGGCTTCCCGCGGCGAGCGCCGGAACGTGGTGCAGAGTTGGCTGGCCCTGGAACTGATTCAATCCGGGGGGCCAACGCTTACCACCAGGGTTCGAACCGATGCGCGGTCAAGAAAAGAGGACCGGAGTCTTTTTCGGGGCTGGCCTGTCACCCTCGATTCCCATCAAAAGGATCGTTTATTAGTTGACAGTCGAGACGGGGCGGGCGTTCTGAGCGGGGGGCCGCTCTTCTCGCCGTCTCAGATGAACGATCAGCTTGTACGTCAGGATTTCCTCCGGCCGGGCCCGACGGAAGAACTCCGCGACGCGCCATCGTGGGACGGACCCTTGATCCACCGCAGCCGCCACGCGGGCCGTCAGCGGTCCGAAGTTACATTGAATCTCGTCGAATCGTTGCACTTCGAAGCCAGGATGGGCGAATGCCGCGCGGTATGCCCGCAATGATTGGCGGTTGAGCCAGTCGGATTCATAGATCTTCTCGGTCGCCTGTCTGGCTTGGTTACGGTCAAACCCTTCGCCGTCAACAAGGTACGCGGGCAAGGTCGTGCGGTCGAAGATCAGGTGAGCCCACGGGAGCTCGATTGCTTGCATCTTCTGCACCGTCGCGCCGTAGTGGTGCCCGTCGAAGCCGTTCCAAATGGGGCTCCATTTGGCAATCAGCAACCCGCCCGGACGAAGGACACGATGGATCTGCTCAACCGCGCGCTGAAGGTCGTGAACATGCTCGAAGGTGGCCAGCGAGAAGACCAGGTCGAACTCGTGTTCCGGAAAAGCCATGGCGCAGACATCGGCCTTGACAAGCCGAGCCCGCCTGCCGACATCGACCGCTCCGTAGTCAATGTTGTTGATCCCCACCAGCTCATCAATCGCCGGCTCGTGATCCTGCAGCAGGCGGAGCAGTTCGCCAATCCCGGCCCCAATCTCCAGGACGCGTTTGCCGGCAAGGGGTAGGTCCGCCAGGTGCTCCTGGAAGAACTCGATGTGGTATTGCCGCGGTAGCCTGATCACTGTCACTGACATCGGCGGTGTCTCTCAGCCCCCATGAAACCCGCCGACGAGGGCCGTGTCCGTAAGAAGAAGGCAGCGAGTCATCAGCTACGAGCTGCCGCGTCCACGCGACCGTGCCTCGATGTCAATCGGCCCCCACCCCTGCCCAAGCGGCCCGACAGGGTCTCCAGGCCGCCGTCTTGGGGCAGGACTCGGCCTGTCACCCCCGGACCCTGTCACCGTCGATTCCGGTCAGAAGCACGCGACTGCAACTTGGGATTCCGGTTTCAGTCGAGCAGCACATTGACTACCGCTCCACCATCGCCCCGCCGATCATCGAGCCGGTCTCGTCTTCCTGGACCGACCTCAGCGTGTCCTGAAGCCGTCGTTTCTCAGATCGCGGACGCCGACCGAGAATCGCGAATTATGTTATCTTTCCCCTGTTCATGGACAGGACACACTGGGCCAGGGGACGGCCGGGATCAACCCGACACGCTGTTGCACGATTTCAATTTCGGCGGCTTCTGCGACAATCGTGATTCGGGACTTTTTGGGAGTACATATCATGGCTGACTTCGGTCACTCCACCGGAAAAATCGCGGCCTGGAATCTCGCCGGCTTCAAGTCACTCCGTGCCGGGCGACTCAGACGTCAGGCCAAAGGACTCGCCCTGCTCGATGCAGAGGTCATCGCGCTCGTGGAGGTCAATCCGATCACCGCGATCGACACCCTGAAAAAGAATCTCAAGAAAGATTTCAAGGTCGAGTACAGGTCCCGCATCCTTGCCCAAAACAACAAGCTCAACATCGGCGTGCTGTTCAAGAAAGGCGTCACCGCGAACAACCCCCGTTTCATCGCCGGCTCCGATCTCGGCAACCCCGAACTGCGGCAGGCTTTCGTGATCGACATGAAGATCGGCAAATTCGACTTCGTGCTCATCATCGTGCATCTGAAGTCGAGTCGCCGCTTAGTCGACCAGAAGACCCGCGACAAGCAGGCGAAGGTCATCGGGAAATTCATCACGGACCGTCGGAATCAGGACCAAGAGGACATCCTCCTTGCCGGCGACTTCAACATGATCCCCGGCCAGGACGTCAGCAATTTCCACCATCTCGGCGGCGACGACATCATGGATTTCGTGTCGTCGTGGGACCTCCAGGACCGCTATTCCCACATCCTGCCCAAAGGGCGCGCGAATCTGTTGGACGGATTCGCGATCACCCGGAAATTCAGCAAAGAGTACATCCGCGGCAGCCTCCGCGTGTTTCCCATGCACTGGAGCATGGACATCGGACGCGAGAAGTTTCGCGATACCGTCTCGGACCACCTGCCGATCTTGGCCTCGTTCAAGATTCACAAGGACACCGGCTGAATGCGCGGCGGCGTGAAGTCTCGATTCAGAAAAGACTCCCGGCCCCTGTTTCGTCCCCACTAAAGTAGCCTGTCCTGCTCTGTTGAAGACCTCTCCGAGCGTGCTATGGGCAGGCGCGATCTTCGGAGCTTGCCGGTGAAAACCCTGGGGATTTCAAGACCGTACCACCGGCGAAGCCGTTTGCACAGGCCGCCTGGGAAGGGTTCTCAACAGAGCAGGACGGGAGTCTTTTTCTGGGCCGGCCTGGCACCGTCGAGTCCGGTCGATAGCAAGCGATTGGGACTTGTGTTTCAGGGTGGCGTTACACTCGTGTTCGGCGAGCTCGGCGTGGGAGCCAGGCGAAGGTCAAACGGGAAATGTCGGGTTGAGAGAGGATCTTGGTATGGCAGCAGTACGGTACATCGTCGACGACGTCAACACGGCAATTGAGTTTTACGTATCGAATCTAGGCTTTCGGCTGGAGCAGCAATTTGGGCCGGCGATGGCGATCTTGGAAAGACGTGACCTAACACTCTGGGTCGCTGGCCCGAAGGCCTCCGCGTCAAAGCCGATGCCCGACGGTTCCAAACCGGCCCCAGGTGGATGGTCTCGATTCGTACTTATCGTGGATGATCTAGAAGACTTTGTTTCCCGACTGAAACAGGATGGTGTGCGGTTCAAGAACGACATTTTGGCAGGTCCCGGTGGCACACAGATTCTCTGCCTAGATCCGTCGGGTAATGTCGTAGAGCTCTTCCAGCCGGTCTGATCTTCGCTTCCAGGTCGTGTCCGTCTGTTTCTGGCCGAGAGCAGTCGACGGTGTCCTCGCCCTCCTCGCCAACTGGGGGCCGTGTCCGTAGCAACCCCTGCATCCGCCGCTGGAGGGGGGCGATTTAGCCCCCTCACTCTGACGGGGGGACGTACCGGCGCACAGCCACGACAGCACTCGCGCCACCCCTTGGCGGAGCCAGTCGGGGATACGGCCGAGCATTGGATACAGACGGGCGCAAGGCCGGTGATCGGAGCTTGCGGCCGGCTCTTCGTACAATCCGGAAGTTGTGAGTCCCGCCGTTCCGACCCAACTTCCGCTGAGCCTCGCCCGACACGACGGTTGGTGCTTGCTGACCGCGGCGGAGGCGATCCTCAAGAGCACGCTTGAGGCGGAGAGCCCGGTCGGCTTGATCTGTGGTCCGGGCATAGCGGGCTTTGCCCGGGTGTTCGAGGCCGCCGGTACCGACGCGGTGCAGCAACTGCTGCACGCGCACGGGACGTCGGTGGTCCAGACGCCGGACGCCGGGCGGGGCCTGACCTTGGCCGAGCAGGCCGCACGATCGGGCCGCCGGGCCTTGGCGTTCGTGCCGAACGTCGAGCTCGCGTCAGTGGTCTTGGCCATCGCTCGTCGAGGCGGGTCGCCGCTGAGTCCTTCCAGTGCGTTGTGCATTATTCTCGAGGATGACCCAACGAAATGCCCGGGGTTATGTCCCCGTCAGGTCGCGCGGCACCTGGAACTGCCCGTCCTAGAGCCGACTGACGTGGCACAGTTGCGAGCGGCGGTTCAACATGGGTTGCGCGTGAGCCGGGCCGAATCGGGACCGGCGATCATGGTCGTACATCGGTCAGTTCTCCAGTCGGCCGAGACGCTCCAGATGCATCCGAATCGAGTCATGGATCCGGTTGACGCGATCCTGGCGCGACCGCGTCGGCCGGGGCATCCACGCTGGGCTGAAGCGGGCGGAGCGGTGCGAATGGCCCGGCGTCTTCAGTTGAATCGTGGCCGCAACACGCCCAATCCTGGTGAACGGGCTCCGGTGGGATTCATTACCGTCGGGCCAACCGACGTCGCCTTGTCACATCTGGTGTACGTTCTTCGCCTGCACGGGCGGATCCCCGTGTTGCAGCTTGGCCTGGTCAATCCACTAGACGCCTCGGCCGTCCGAAGGATCCTGGACCGATGCGAGCAGGTGGTGGTGCTCGAGCCCCGGCCTGGCTCGATTGAGCCGAGCGTGCTGGGAATCGCTGAAACCATGCGCGTCAGGGGGGAGCGTCCGGCCGCAGTCCTGGGGCAGGCGCTGGGCCGCGATGCCGACGATCACGTCTTTTGGCTTGGCCCCGATGAGGCTGTCCATCCTTCCCGGTTAGCGAGAAAGATCGTGCATCTGCTGCACACGGTTCGGCCCGGCTTACAGCTCGCGTCAGCGCTGGTGCCGGATCCGCCGGAACTGCCGGCCCGTCCATCGCCGCGTGGGAGTGAGAGCGGCGCCGCAGAAGCGTTGGCCGCGATCCGCCGCATGCTCGCCGATGTGGATCAGTGGTTGCACGATCGCACAAACCTGGACAGTGGCCTAGGTGAACCTGCGGCCTTGGCGATCGACGGGGTCGAGCCGGGGAATCCCGGTGGACCGATCCGTCGTGTAGAAACGTGGGACGCCGAGCACTTCCGCAGACAGGGCGTCTCTGCGCTGCAGCAGATCGCCGGTGACGACCAGCCGTCGCTCATCGTGATCTGCTCCGTCGGTTGCCCCGATGTGCGGGACGTGGCGCGACTCGTGGCGGGGGCGATTCCCAGTGAACACGCCGACCGTGTGGGGGTCGAGTCCACCGATTTCAACAATCGAGTCGAGTTCCGCGAAGTGCTCCGCAAAGCCGTGATGAATACCCGGTCCACGGTGATCGTCGCCAACGATGGTCCGCCGGCGCACTTCGACGTGGCGGCAATCGAGCACTCATTCGCCGAGACGGATCATCTCGGTTACGAACGGCTACAACGAGCGATCCGGTCCGCGGACGATGCCTGCTCGATTCGCGTCAAGACTGATTCGCACGACATTCCGGGGACGACGGACGATCCGGCGCCTCGATTGGACAGCGGGTTCACCGTCAGCCAACTCGCTCGGCGCGTCGGTCGAGCGTGGCGGATTCGTATTCGCCCGCTCTCGGAGCAGGTCGAAGTCGTCCGGAGCCAACCGCCGGTCCACCGGCGGGGGGAATCGCCGGGCTCGAACTTCCCGTTGCCAACACCGGTGCACGGGCAGCAATCACAATGGCGTGTCCACTTGGCCGGTTTCCGCGGCCCAGCGCCGGGTCTGGCCGCGCTTGCACTGGCCGCGGCGGCGCGAGTCATGGGATACCACGTCCGTGGTATTGACGACGCCACGCCGATCGGCCGAGGACGGCGGGCCTGGACCCAG
>JAZFYE010000016.1:0-6076 GCA_036475395.1 Phycisphaerales bacterium | reverse complement strand
GTCCGTTGTATGTTCCGCCCCGACTCGACCTGGAACTGTGGCGATGGCTGTGGAAATTCGGCCGCGCATGCACGCACAAACACGAAGACTATTGCATGGAGTTCCTCGGCAATCTGGGTGCTCAAGCGGGCGCCTGCTTCGAGACGATCGTGAGCGAGGCAGACATTCCCTGTGACTTTCGGCCGTGCGGCTGGCTGGAGGTCTTCCGGTCCGAAGAAGGACGACGACGAGGCGAGCGCGACGCCCAACTGCTGCGCCGCTACAACTTCGACGTCGATGTCCTGAGCGGCGACGAAGTGCGCGACCGCGAGCCGATGCTCAAGCCCGGCGTGGTGGGAGCGTTGCACTATGTCCAGAGCGCAATCGCTGATCCGCATCAGTTCCTTGTCAAACTAGCCGAACAGGCCCAGCGGCACGGTGCACGACTGCTCGTCAACACGGAGCTTCGGCGGATCGTTCTGAGCAACGGCCGATTCGTTGGCGTCTGTACCCGAGATACCGACCGAATCGACGCGGATACGATCGTGCTCGCTGCCGGCCCGTGGACCACGAAGCTGGCGGCATCCATCGGCCTGGACATACCCATGCAGCCGGGCAAGGGATATCACCGCAATATCACGCGGCCCGAGACCTGCCTGAGCACCGCCTGCGTCTTGGCCGAACGATATGTCGCGGTCACGCCCATGTCCGGCTTCCTGCGCCTCTCCGGAACGGTGGAGTTTTCCGGGATGAACCATCGGCTCGTGACCAGGCGGCTGAGCATGCTCAGCGACGCGGCGAATGTGTTTTTAGAAGGCATTGATCAGTCGCAAACACTCTCGGAATGGTGCGGCCTTCGACCCTGCACCGCTGACGGCCTTCCCGTCGTGGGGTGGGCGCCGAACCTCCAAGGCGTGTTCATCGCCACCGGGCATGCTCGGATGGGATTCACCCTTGGGCCCCTAACAGGCAAGCTCGTCGCCGAGTCGATCCTGGACGGCGCGCCGTCGATCGATCTCACGCCCCTGTGTGTCGATCGGTTCGCACACCGTCGCCGCCGGCCGATCGCCGCCGGGCTTTAGCCCGTGCTTGACATGCGCCGCTCGACGGCGCAGACTTGACGTGTAATGCGGGTGTAATTCAGTGGTAGAATGTCAGCTTCCCAAGCTGAACGTCGCCGGTTCGAATCCGGTCACCCGCTTTGGCCCGGGCATGACGACCGCCGTTGATTTGATCGCTTCGCGGATCTTCTGTTGAAATCAGCACCTCGATGCTCAGAGCTTCTCGAACGTCTGGTTGAACTTCACACCGCGACGCGCCAATTCATCGAGAACGCTTGTCACGAAATCGGGTCGGCGGCCGAGTAGTTCCGGAGGAATCACGCCTGTCTGATTGATCTGTCCGTTGGCGATGAGCCGCGCCACGATGGCGCATGGGAAAGCGGTGGTGCGCGACATGCTCGTCGTGTTCGTCTGGCGATCGTAGTAATCCAAGAGATCCCAGATATGCCGGCACGCGATGCCGTTCTTGCGACCCTCAACGACGATGCGCATCACCGTCAGATCCTCTTCTCCCTCGGCGTACATCCACTTTGGAAACAGCAACGCGCTCGTAACATCAAGCGGCCGAACCTTTGTATCACCGATGGTGACCGCTTCACGACCGAATAACCCCGCATCGCGCAACGCCTGCATGATCTGCACATGCCCGGGATAGCGCAGCGTCTTTTCCGTCATCGACGGGACGTCCATCGTGTGGATGAGACTGCGAAGCCCGTCCGTATTGAACGCTTCCAGATTCCCCACACCCGGCAGCTCGATCGGCTCGACATCGCTCAGCGCCTCGCGAACAACGATCTTGCCGTCTTCAACAAGCCGGGCCGGTCGGGTGTACTCTTCGATGACATCGTGCGGCGAGAATGCGGCTTTGTAGAAGAACGGAGGGCGAGGATCGCGCGGCAAACCCCCGACATAGATGTCGATCTTCTCGCAGCGATCGAGCAGCGTCGCGCCGTAGCCGGCAAGCATGTTGCTCAGTCCCGGCGCGACACCACAGTCCACCACCGCGATCACGCCACGCTGCTTGGCCAATTCGTCAAGCTCAAGCGCATCCTCGCCCATGAAGCAGATATCACAAAAGTTCTTTCCCGCCTCGATCACGGCGCGAAGTGTTTGGAAGCCGATCGAACTGGCTAATGCTCCGAGCACGATGTCGAAGTCGCCAACGGTTTTCGCAATCGTCTTCGGATCGGCAAGATCAGCCCGGATGGTTCCGATCCTGCCTTTGGCCCGCACCTCTGCCACACGAAGCGCATCCGCCCGCACATCCGCGATCGTCACCTCGAACTGGGCATCGTCCGCGAGGTCAGCGGCAATGACCGACCCAACCATTCCCGCGCCAAGCACGATTGCTCGCGGCACGCTTCGTCCTTTCTCTTCGTGTCTCGCCCGCTTGAACCCATCGACCGCGTGAGCGCCTTGCCAAACCTAGAGCGATGTTCGAATCGACCACAGATCGGGAAACAGCGGCCGAAACAGTGTCGTTCGCAAATACTCGGCTCCCGATGAGCCGCCGGTCCCTTGTTTCATGCCGATCGTTCGCTCGACCATCTTCACATGACGATACCGCCACTCTTGCAATCCTTCATCGAAATCGACGAGCAGCTCGCACACCTGACGAACCATCGGATTCTTTCGGTAGATCTCGATCAACACCGGCTGGAAGCTCGGCCACTCCTGCGGCAGCTTGGTGACGTCTCGTTGTAGCGCCTCGGCCGGAACGTCGTAGCCGTTGGCGGCAACGTACCGCAGGAACGCATCATAGATCGTCGGCTCATTGAGTCGTTGCTCGAGCCTTCGACGGGCATCGCTTCCGGACGCCTGGAGTTCGATCTGCTGGCGCTGCTTGTTGCCGCAGAGAAACTCGAACTCGCGGAATTGTACCGATTGGAAGCCGCTTCCCGCTTCGAGACGATCGCGGAAGGAGCCAAACGAGACCGGCGTCATCGTTTCCAACACGTCGATCTGTGCGACAAGCGTCTTGAGAATCGTCAGAATCCGCTTCAGTGTCGCCGTCGCATCGGGGTGATTATTCGATTCCAGGCATTGTTTGAGCCGGTCCAGTTCGTGAATCATCACCTTGAACCACAGCTCGTAGACCTGATGAATCACGATGAAGAGCGTTTCGTCGTGCTCCGGGCCGTCCGACAGCGGCTGCTGAAGCGTCAATAACTCATCAAGTTTGAGATATGTTGCGTATGTCAACGACACGTCTTCGCCTTAGGCCGCGGTCGACCGCGACCCTATCGCCCAATGCAGCGACGGTCAAGCCGGCGCCGAGTGCTTCGCGACACGCTCGATTCGGTTTGGGGCGGTGCTCACGCTATGCGCCCCGGTAGCATTGTCCCCTCCAATCAGGACGCGACATCCTCCTTCATCGCCCCAATCGATACCGGGGGTCGTTGTGCGAACGAATTGAGAAAGCGGGGCGCTTTGCCGCGATCGGAGACTCGCAGTTGGCTGTCCTACTGAATCGATCGTTTGTACACCACTTCCCCGCCCACGATCGTGTACATCACTTTCGTATCGAGCAAGCCGGCGGGACCGACCTCCAGCACGTTCTGCGAGAGCACAACCATATCTGCGAGCTTGCCGACGGTGATCGAACCCTTGATATCTTCCTCGAAGTTTGCGTAGGCGGTCCCCCAAGTGTAGGCCTTGATCGCTTCCTCGATGCTGATGCGCTGCTGTGGGAACCATCCGTCAGCCGGCTCTCCAGTGATCGTTTGACGCGAGACCGCTGCGTAAATCCCCAGCATCGGATTGATCGGATACTCCGAAGCGGATGTGCCCGGCCAATCGGTGCCGAAGCACAGCACCGCCCCACTGTCGACAATGGAACGAAAGGCGTAGGCACCTCTGCAGCGCTCATAGCCGATTCGTTGCTCCATCCAACGCATGTCGTCACTCAGATGAAACGGTTGAATCTCCGCGACGACACCAAGCTCACCGAGTCGCGAGAAGTCCGACGGCGCGATCACCTGAGCGTGGACCAGCCGAAACCGCCGATCACGCCGACCGTTGGTGCGGTTGAGTTCGTCAAGATAATCCAGCAGCAAGCGGTTGGCTTCATCGCCAATGGCGTGCACTGTCAATTGCAGTCCAGCTGCGTCCGCATCGAGCATGTACTTGAGGAACTTGCCTTCGACGAATTCGCCGTCATCGTCAATCATCAGCCGCCTCCATCGACCGCGGTTTGTTGGATCGTTTGAATACGGCTCGAGGAAGCGGGCGGAGCTGGTTCCCATGATGCCGTCGATATGTCCCTTCAGTGATCCAAGGCGAATCCATTTATCGCCCGAACCGATCTTAATCCCTCGCTCGGCCAACTCGCTCCAGCGATCAAGCGGGTAGCGGACGTGAATGCGACACGTCAGCTCGCCTTTGTCGTGCAACTCTCGATAGATCGCCAGTTGCTCGTCGTCGGACATGTCACTAACATTTGTCACGCCAAACTCACGAATCCGGGCGAGCGCTCGCTGCGTCTGCCGGATACGCCTCGCGTGTGAGAATGATTGTGGGATTTCCGACGAGAAGAGCGGCAACACGCCTGATCCGCGCATGATCCCTGTGAATTCGTCATCTGCGTCGTAGACAAAATCGACACCCTTGAATTGGAGGTTGGCAGGATCGAGCCCGACCGCACGAAGCGCGGCGGTGTTGGCTGCACACTCCGAATTGTCAAACTTGCGAATGAACATTGGGTGATCGCGCGTCAGATCCTCGATGAGGCGCATATTGGGCATGAACGGCTTACGGCTTTGAGTTCCGGCGCTTCCCGGCGCCCAAGCGTCATACGCTCCCCAGTATCCGCCGAGGATCCACTCGCCTTCGTCTAGAGCCCTGACGACTTCACGCACACGATCAACAAACTGTCCCTGCGTCGAAACGCGCATGATGTTGAACTCGAGGAACGCCGCCGCCGAGCCGAAATGCACGTGATTGTCGTTGAAACCCGGCAGGACAAAGCGGCCGTCGAGATCAATGATCTTTGTGCTTGATTTGCCAAGCGCGAGTATCTCTTGATTAGAGCCTGTAGCGACAATGCGATCGTCGCGCACAGCCACGGCCGTTACCTGCGGTTTCGCTTCGTCGACGGTCCAAATAACGCCGTTATGGAGAATCAAATCGGCCGGCTGGGCCAGCGCCGACGGACCGATTATCCAACCTAGGAGGAGCGCGGCGCCCGGATAAACAGAGTGTGTCGATCGCGAGTCAGGCATGGCATTCTCCTTCCACCATCTCGCCGAGTCTAATTCGCGTAGTCTCGCAGGCTCCCACCAATAGAGCAAGCGATCCACAGGAGGTTCGGCCGAGAATCAGCGCGACACCGGCTGCCTGCCATGCCCGCACGTTGGGCAAGAGAAACCCGCAACGCAGCGGCTACTCGTCCTCCGGCCACATGGCTTGCCGGCAGTTGGCAAGCACCGCGGCGGCGAGCATCGTCGCGATCAGCGGATCGTCTTCCTTGACGAACGAATGGTGATTGGCCCAGCTGCCATCTTCGCGCTGACGACGCAGGAGCTCTTCCGCAAGATCCTCCGCCCAATTCACAGTGCGCCCATCCTGGGGAACCGTCGTGATCGTAAGCTGGCGGAACGCGTGTGAGACCGACCAACAGTAATAGTAATATGCTGCATCGCGATCGTGCTCGCGCATGGGCTCGAATTCACCGGGAACTGTGGTTACCGAGAAGTGTCGCTCCAGCCACTGCCGTGCAGCGACCACGCGCGGATCGTCGGGAGAAAGCCCACATCGCAACAGGGCGCGCAGACCATCGGCCGTTGGACTTCCGTAGGAGTGGTAGCGCGCTTGGCCGTGGCTATCGGTGCCGGCAATACCTGCCTTGTTCTGCATGTCGTTGGTGGGCGTGAAGAAGAATCCGCCGTCGTCGAACATCGGATCTGCCTCATCATCGGTCTGGGAGAAGTTCTGGCAGCGCTTGACGAACACGAGCGCTTTTTCAATCGCTGGGTCATCCACCCATACGCCGGCCAAGCGCAGGGCGCCAACTGCGAAGAGTGTTGAAGAAAGATCAG
>JAZFYE010000015.1:0-8456 GCA_036475395.1 Phycisphaerales bacterium | reverse complement strand
CCCGTGGCATGACAATCCGATCCCCAAGGGCGGGGACTGGAACTTCATGTTCGCCGAGACGTGGGATGGCGGCGTGGAGTACAACAACCTGACCATCACCCTGCTAAAGATTCCCAGCCCGGGCGCGCTGGCGCTGATTGGCGTAGCGGGCCTTGTCAGCCCCCGTCGTCGACGTCGGGCCTGACCACCAAGAGTCCTCGCCGACACCAACCACACCGCGGGAATCGCCCCGCGGTGTTGTTGTTTCCTGACTGGACGGCTCATTCTGTTGTCGTATCGGCCCGCTGCCACGTCCGTGGTTTGGGGGTTAGGCAGGCGACGGTGTTGGACATCAGGACACCTCCACACCATATTGCGGGCACCGGAACTTGCGGCGCTGCCCACCGGCCCGGTACACTGTGACCGTTCAACGTCCGAGGAGAACAAGGAGGTAGATAAAGATGATCACTGGTGTGAAGTCGCTCGCGGCGGCGAGCGTTGTTGGCCTCGTGGCCGGCACCACGTCAGCTGACACTGTCATCGACACCATTCCCGACTGGGACGGCAACGTCTCGCACGGTTGGACCAACATTGCACAGTCGTTCACCGTGCCCGAAGGCGACATCGTGCTCAACACGTTCGAGTTGGGCATCAGGTCCCTGGATGGCGAAAGCTACAACCTGCTTCTCCACGCTTGGGACCCGATCGGCGATCACGCCGTTGGCAACGCGCTGTACGACTCGGGTCTGTTGGCTGCGCCGGGTGCGCTCACGTTTATCGAGTTCGAGATCGGTGTCGCGCTGGCTGCTGGCGAGTCCTACGCCATCATCGTCGCTTGGAACAATCGAGGGATCTCAAGCGGCGTGGCCTTCTCCTTCGCCGACCAATACGACGAGGGCTACAACACATACACCGACGGGTCGATCTTCGATCCTTGGAAGTTCGGCCCGGACACGGATTTCGAGATGGCGTTCCGCGCGACCTTCAAGATTCCGACTCCGGCCACGCTCGCGATGCTCGGCGCGGCAGGCCTTGTGAGCAGACGGCGTCGACGTCGCAGCTGATAGGACCCGGGTTGAATCCACGTTGCACACCCCCATGCCACAGCGACGTTGACGACCGCGCCGAGGAGGAGGAATACGACGAGCTTGAACAAGCGGCGCTTCACAGGTTGATTCTACGGCCCGACGGCTGATAGAGGTTCGCAGATCACGGCGGCTCAGCGTATGATCCCGCAAAGGGCATCAGGCTTGATCCCCGGATGAACGCGGCGCGGATGCCGCGAAGATCATTGGTCGATCTCGGCCGGTTCCCGGCTGGGCTGGGACGCAACCAGTTCGTCAATCGTGTAGCTCGCGCCACATTCCGGACAGGCGGTCTGCCGAACGCCGGTGAGGTTATACCCGCAGCTTGGACACACGATCGCCTCAGTACCAGCGGATCGAAGACGCTTTGCTCGTTCGTCCGTCGTCTCGCGCCAAATGAATACGGTCGCCGTCAGCCAAAGGAGTATGGCACTTACACCGCCCACGAATGCCGCGAACGAGTCATCCACAAACGAGACGCTCGCTCCGATTCCGGCGCTGATAACAGAAGCGCCGATCACCGAGGTGATGGTCAATGTGATGCGCCTGGTGGACCACCGCACGGTTCGGTGCCACAACATCGTCCAATAGATCCCGACAAAGGCAGCTGTGATCAGGTTGGTCACCATGAACGCCGCGAGGTCGTTGCTGTATCCAAAGATACCCTCCATCAACACCACAATCACCACCGCGTAGACCGTGGCGGCCAAGGGCAGCATAAGCAGGGCCAACATGATTCTGGCCAGGAGTCGGGACATGACCGCCGATGAGTCTACGCCCATCATCGACTGAGGGCGTTGTAAGCACGCAATCGCGCGTTGACCTGGATGCTCCGTGCTCGAACAATGCTGCGTCGCTTCGGACAGGTGGCGGAGCGGTTGAACGCGCTGGTCTCGAAAACCAGTTCACCCTTCGGGGTGACGTGGGTTCGAATCCCACCCTGTCCGCTTGATTGCCCACGGCGGCGGCGAAGTTCGCTCCGCCGCTACACTGACATCCTTATGAGTCACCTCGCGATCGCGGCTGGGACACCGTTCGCTGCCCAGACGGCGGCCGCGATCGCGGACGAAGGCGGCAATGCCGTTGATGCGGCGATTGCCGCGACCTTCATGACCTGGGTCTGCGAACCGGGCATGACCTCGCTCGGCGGCGGCGGCTTCTGCAGTGTCTGGCCGCCTGACGATTCGCCCCTCAGCATCGACGGATTCGTTGAGATGCCCGGCCGATCCGCCGACAAGCGCCGCTTCGGTCAGGGTGATCGAGTGTCGATGCCCTACGGCGGCGGTGTTGACACCTTCATCGGTCCCGGCTCCATCGCCACCCCCGGCGCATTAGCGGCGATCGAGCTTCTGTGGAAACGGTGGGGCAGCTTACCCTGGCCCCGACTCATCGAGCCGGCGATCGACGCCGCGCGCAACGGCTTCCCCTTGCCGTCGCAATCCAAGCTCTACTTCACCGAGAGCTACGACGCGGTCTTCTCGTACACGCCTGGTGCGCGACGCCTAGCCGTGCGCGACGACGGTCAGCCGCGCGATGTGGGAGATACGCTCCAGATTCCCGAGCTGGCGGACTCCTTGCAACGCATCGCCGATGAGGGCGCCGACGCGCTGTATCACGGCGAACTGGGGCGCACCATCGCCGCCTGGGTCGATGAGCACGGTGGGCTATTGGGGATCGACGATCTGGCCCAATACACCGCCGTTATCCGACCGTGCCTCATGAGTGAGCGGCGCGGCTGGCGTATGGCGACGAATCCCGCTCCGGCCGTCGGAGGGGCCGTTCTTGTCGAGCTCGTTTCGCTGTTGGGTGAGCCTCCACGAGGCCGATGGTCCGCTGATGATGTCGCGCTGTTTGCCCGGGCGATGGAGCGAGCCTTTACCGATCGAAACGATTGGTTACGCAATGGTCAACTCGAACGAATGAGCGATGACGAGTTTCTCGACGCAGTCGATGGACAACGCCGCGGACTGGCTTCACCTTCCACGAGTCACACCTCGGCGATCGATGCCGATGGCCTTGGCTGCGCCGTCACCACATCGACGGGCTATAGCGCGGGCATTGTCGTGCCTGGCACAGGCGTGCTGCTGAACAACATGCTTGGGGAGATCGAGCTGAATCCCGCCGGACTGCACGCGCTTGATCCTGGCGCGCGAATGCGATCCAACATGGCCCCGAGTATTCTGCGCTCGGCCGCCGACGATATCGTCTCGTTCGGTACCGGCGGTGCCGATCGCATCACCTCCGCTTTGGCGCAAGTGTGGGTGAACGTCGTGAGCCTTGAGATGCCGTTGGAGGAGTCGATCTCACACCCGCGCTGCCATGTGGAGTGGCGCGATGGTCAGCCAGTTCTTGCCCACGAGCCGGGCGTCGACACCAGCGCCGTGCCGTTCGCCATGCGCGGCTTTGATGATCGACACATGTACTTCGGCGGCGTGCAGGCAACACAGCGCACGAGCCAAGGGGAGCTGATCGCCGTCGCCGACCCCCGCCGCCACGGCGGCGCCGTGGTGACCTAAATTCTCCCCGCATCGCCTGGGCTCTCGCCGCCTTCGCTATAATCCGATGCCATGCCCGACTCATACAGCGATCCCTTCAGCGTCAAGCAGTCGCTCTCCACCGCGTTGGGGCAACGAACGATCTATCGCCTCGATGCGTTGAGCAGCCTCGGCGACATCGATCGTCTGCCCTACACCATCAAGATCCTGCTTGAAGCGTGCCTGCGCAGCCTCGACGGCCACGTGGTCACCGAAGAACACGTCAAGACGCTCGCCGCCTACGACGCCAGCGGCGTGGGCCAGGCGGAGATCCCATTCAGGCCTGGCCGAGTCGTCCTCCAGGATTTCACCGGCGTCCCCGCCATGGTCGATCTCGCCGCCATGCGCAGCGCCATGGTCCGCATGGGCGGTGACCCCCGGAAGGTGAATCCACTCGTTCCGTGTGATCTCGTCATCGATCACTCCGTGCAGGTCGATGCGTTCAACTCCGGCGTGGCGCTGACGATCAACAACGAAAAGGAGTTCGAGCGCAATCGCGAGCGCTACGAGTTCCTCAAGTGGGGGCAGCGTGCCTTTGACAACTTCCGGGTGGTTCCGCCGGGCACCGGTATTGTTCACCAGGTCAATCTCGAATACCTGGCCAAGGTTGTGTGGGACGACGATGGCGTGCTCTATCCGGATTCGTTGGTCGGCACGGACTCCCATACGACGATGATCAACGGATTGGGCGTGCTCGGCTGGGGCGTCGGCGGCATCGAAGCCGAGGCGGTCATGCTCGGCCAACCTATATATATGCTCATGCCCGAAGTCGTTGGTTTTCGCCTCACCGGCCGGCTGCCCGAAGGCTGCACCGCGACCGATCTTGTGCTGCGCGTTACGCAGATGCTGCGCGAACACGGTGTCGTCGGGAAATTTACGGAATTCTTTGGACCCGGTCTGGACGAGATGCCCCTGGCCAACCGCGCCACCATCGCCAATATGGCCCCCGAATATGGTGCGACCGTCGGGTTCTTTCCCGTCGATGAGCAGACGCTGGCCTACCTGCGGCTGACCGGTCGCCCGCATGAGCTGGTCAAGACGATTGAGCAGTACTGCAAGGCGCAGCGATTGTGGCGCGACGACTCGTACCCCATCGCCTATTCAGCCACGCTCGAGCTCGATCTGAACACGATCGAGCCGGCGCTGGCCGGACCGAAGCGCCCGCAGGATCGTGTGCCGTTGCACGAGATGAAAGTTGAGTGGCACCGTACGCTGGCTGATAACTTCAACAAGGCCCCAGCTTCCGAGGCGGTTCGCGTCGATTCCTGGTCGAATGAGGGTGGACGCGATCCCGAGCCTGCCGCCGTGGCTACGCTCGCCCCCGAACAGCGCACCGCGGTAGTCGAAGATGACGGCGCGCAGTTTCGACTCAAACACGGCGACGTCGTTATTGCCGCCATCACCAGTTGCACGAACACGTCCAATCCCAGTGTCATGATCGGCGCAGGAATTCTGGCGGCCAAGGCCAACAAGCTCGCCCTGAAGCGCAAGCCTTGGGTCAAGACGTCGCTTGCCCCCGGCTCCAAGGTCGTCACCGATTACCTCGAACGGGCGGGGCTCATGGAGGACCTCGAAGCGCTCGGCTTCTATCTCGTCGGGTATGGCTGCACGACGTGCATCGGAAACTCCGGCCCGCTGCCCGAGCCGATCAGCAACGCGATCAACGAGCACGATCTCGTCGTGGCCTCCGTACTGTCGGGCAACCGAAACTTCGAGGGTCGTATCCACTCCGAAGTCAAGGCGAACTATCTCGCCTCCCCGGGGCTTGTCGTCGCCTACGCCATTGCCGGCACCGTCGATATTGATCTGGTGACCGAGCCGATCGGGCGCGATGAGCAAGGCAACGACATCTATCTGCGCGACATTTGGCCGAGTCAGATAGAAATCCAGAACTTGATCGCCGAGTGCGTCGATAAGGACCAGTTCATCGAACAGTACGCCAACGTCTTCGACGGCTCGGATGAGTGGAAGGCGATCAAGACGTCCGGCGGCGAGCAGTTCGACTGGTCGGATGACAGCACCTACATCCAGGAGCCGCCGTTCTTTGTCGACATGCCGTCCGAGCCGGCTCTGATTGCGCCGATCACCGGCGCGCGCTGTCTGGTGAAGGTTGGCGACTCAGTCACGACCGATCACATCAGTCCAGCCGGTTCGATTGGGGCGAAGAGCCCCGCCGGTGAATATCTCATCGAGCGCGGCGTGCCGGTGAGCATGTTTAACAGTTACGGCTCGCGCCGCGGCAATGATCGGGTGATGACCCGCGGGACGTTCGCCAACGTGCGCATGCGCAATCAGCTCGCCCCCGGAACTGAAGGGGGAGTTACCACGGATTTCACTACGGGTGATGTTGCGAGCATTTACGAAGCGGCGATGAACTACAAAGCCAACGGGACACCACTGGTCGTTCTTGCCGGCAAGGACTACGGCATGGGTTCATCGCGCGACTGGGCGGCCAAGGGAACGCTCTTGTTGGGTGTCAAGGCTGTGATCGCCCAGAGCTATGAGCGCATCCACCGATCCAATCTCGTGGGCATGGGCGTCCTGCCGTTGACGTTCAAGGACGGACAGAGCGCCGAATCACTGGGCCTGGATGGCACTGAGACATTCGACATCGAAGTGTTGGACAATGTTCAGCCGCGCCAGGATATTGCCGTGAAAGCGACAAAGACCGATGGTTCAGTCATTGACTTCACCACGACCTGTCGCATCGACACACCGATCGAGGTCGACTACTACCGCAACGGCGGAATCCTGCACACCGTGCTGCGCAAGATGGCGAGGGGGGCGGGAGAAGAAACCCTCGGCTGCCGCGGAGGGCTAGTTGCGTTACTGAGCGGTGAGGCCAATAGCCGCGGGCGGAAGCCCTCGGTTTCTTTGTACCATGTACAATACATCGCAATGCCGGCTTACCTGTTCACATTTCACGCGTACCGATCTTGGAACGCCGACAATCCTCGTGGCTTCGTTCAGCGCGGGAAGGGAATCCAGCCGCCGAACCACAATCTGGCTCGTGCGTATAACGCTGTAGCCGGCGCGGCGCCAATGATCTTTAGACGCGAGCAACAGCGAATTCTGATTTGGGTCGGATTTGATGTTTGCGCTCGTCGTGGCTGGCGGTTGCACTTCACGGCGACCGAGCCGACACACGTTCACGATCTTGTGAGTTGGCGAGGAAGCGAGCCGTGGGATCAGGTTTCCACGCGCATCAAGAACATCGCGTCCCTCATGCTTGGACGAAAGCTCCAGCCGCAGACAAGGTGGTTCGCCAAGTCGGGATCACGAAAGCGTGTTCGTGATCGGGAGCACCTGCTCTATCTGATGAATGAGTATCTGCCACGGCATAGCGGGTTGAAGTGGCGTGAAGCGGACGATCCGCCTGGCGAACCCGCGGTGAAGAAACCCTCGGCTGCCGCCGAGGGCTATTGATGATGGAGAGCTAGTTCATGTGATAGCCGCGGGCGGGAGCCCACGGTTTTGATAGAGCGTAGACTTGCACATGAATAATCAATCTCTCATTGATTCGCTTCAACGCTTTACGGATATCTTGCCTGCGGTCGTGAATGGCATATCTGTTGACGATGCGCGTTGGCGGCCTGGCGAGGGCGCGTGGTCGATCCTCGAAATTGTCACGCACATGGCAGATGAAGAGGTCGAGGATTTTCCGGCCAGGCTCAAGAGTACGCTCGCCGACCCGAGTCAGAAATGGTCGCCGATCGATCCGGAAGGCTGGGCCGTCGAACGCCGTTACAACGAAGGTGATCTTTCCGAGCAAGTCCAACGGTTCGTGTCGCTTCGTGGCGAATCCATCGACTGGCTGCGCGGTTTGAGCGACCCTAAGTGGTCGAATACGTTCGTCCATCCCAAGGGCAAGATTTCCGCGGGCGATCTTCTGGCGTCATGGGCGGCGCATGATGCACTTCATCTGCGGCAAATTGCCAAACGTCTGTTTCAGATGACACAGCGTGATGGCGACGAGTATTCCACAGTATATGCGGGGAGCTGGACCGCTTAGCCGACAACGGGGAATGACTTGGGCTCGGCGGCGGTCGTGGCGGTGTCGCCTCGTTCGCTAGACGATTTCATCGCTGTCTGTATGCTGTTCGTATCGAGCCGCGTTTTTATGCCGCTTGATGATGTGACTTCATCAGCGAGGGGTTGTGGTTATGACAGCAAGCTCGGGGACGTCAGCAACAGAAAGGCCGCAGCAACGGCACGGCAGCAATCTCTATCCCGTGAGGTTCAGCCAGAAGTTCGGCGACTTGGAGCTCACCCTGGATGTGCCCGAGGGCGTATGGAACCCCACGCCGCACGGCATCCATCTGGGCGAGATGCTGCTGAGAATCGACTTCACGGGCAAGCACGTGCTCGAGCTCGGGACCGGCTGCGGGATCCACGCGATCCTGCTCGCCCACCAAGGCGCGGCCGGGATGACCTTGACTGAGATCGATCCTGCGATCAACGAGAACGCCCGGCACAATCTTGCCAAGAACGGCATCGATACGCCGACCGAGTTTGTTGTCGCCGACTGGACTGCGGTGCCGGGCGCATCTCACGATAGCGGGGCACCGTGGGATTGCGTCGTTTCCAACCCGCCGTTCGCCAAATCAGGGAAGCGCTATCGTCGATATTTCATCGACACGTTGATCCTTGATGCGCACAAACTTGTTCGTCCCGGCGGAGAGCTGGTGTTTGTTCAATCGAGTATGGCCGACGTTCCCCGCAGCATCCAACTCATGACTGAATGTGGGATGAACGTACAGGACGTCGGCGAAACCAGTGGGCCGTTTCGAGACTATTACTATGAGGACGCTGCATTCATGCGCGAGATCGCGAAGATTCCCGGCGCCTATACGCTTCG
>JAZFYE010000014.1:0-2228 GCA_036475395.1 Phycisphaerales bacterium | reverse complement strand
AACGGCGTACCGAGCCGGATCCCGCGAAGCACGGGGACGGTGGTCGGCTCGTCGGTCTTGGTCAGATCGATGTTGCTCACAAACAGCGCATCGAAGACGGCTTGGGCGGCAATGACGTCCGCTTCGTTGATCGCCGGCTGTAACCGTGCGAACTGGATGGCCAGGTTGTTGCGAACCGCGGTGGTGAGGGCGGATTGGAGATTGATCGTAACATCGGTCTGCTCGGCCCCGGTCAGGTCCCGACCGAGATCCAGCTGGGGTCGATCAAACGGCAGGCGCGGGCCCAGGGCCGCCAGCTCGTCGAGACGATCGGCCAGCGCCTCCTCGACCTGCGGGGCCGGCTGGATGGGTTCGAGTCGGCGTTGATCGTCCGGCAGCGAGTCCAATTCCCTCGCAATCGCCCGCTCGACGTGTTGGAGCAGCAGGAGGTCGCTGTCGTGGTTTTCCAGGGGTGAGGCGCAACCTAACAGCGTCACCGAAGCCAAGTAGACAAGAGCGGTTGGGACTCGTCGATGACGCATGGGCCGGCAGCCTATCACCAAAGCCAGGTGAAGCAAAAAGTCGCCGAAGCGGGCCCGATCGCCTCTGGAACCCTTCGGGCGGGATTTGCCCAATGAGCCGCCACGATGTAGCCTCGTGGCGCCAAACAAGGAGGTTTGCCATGTTCGCAATGATGCGTCGTCTCGCGATCGTTCTGGTTGCCGTCGGATTCGCCCTGGTCCTGTCAAGAACGGCCGCCGCCCAAACATCTCAAAAGTTCCCATACCTCGCCGCGGTGACCGCCGAGCAGACACTAGTCAGAGCCGGCGCTGACAGCCGGTACTACCCCTTCGGCTCGGTACACAAGAACGATCTTGTGCAGGTCGTCGCGCAGAAAGCTGCTTGGGCGCGCGTCCGCGCCGTCGGACCCGCCTTCGAAGATTTCTTCGGCTATCTGAAGTTCCCCAAAACGGAAGCTACACGGTTCCGGCTCGATCGCGAGGGAACCGAAGGCCTCACGCTCGGATCAACGAGTGTCTTTGCGCCCAACCTCGATGAGAAGGCCGAGCCCGCCCGCAGTTGGAAACCGATCGCGAAACTTCCCGCCCAGACCACGTTGACGATCCTCGAGACCTACACAAGCGATCTGCATGTGGTGTACAAGGTGGAACTTCCCACGTCGGCTGAAGGTTGGATCAACATGGCGCATCTGCGTCGGGCATCGCTGGAGCAGATCGCCGCGTGGGAAAACGCGATGAACGAGATCAAGCCGGCGCCTGCACCGCAGCCGGAGACGGTCGCGGCCCAAACGCCGGCGCCCGAACCGACCACGACTCAGCCGCCTCAGCAGACCGAGCTCATGGCAACCGCGCCCGTCACCACCGAGGACACAGATCAAGTGACCGTGGCCGCCGAGCCACCGACCGACGAGACGCCAAAGCCGACAACGCCGACCCCGACGCTGCTCAATGAACCGAACCAGGTGCTCGCGCACGATCTACCGCCTTTCACCCCGACCGGCCAAGCCACGGACGACAAGAAGGGCGCACCGAGCGTGGAGGAGACGCAACCCGCGCCGACGCCGACGGACGAGTCGAGCGCGCAGATCGAGATTGACATCAGCGACCTGACGCTGGACGACCTGGAAGAGGCGTACGCTCGTCTGCTACGGGAGCCGTTGGAGACGGCGGAGGTCGTCCCGTTGCGGCGACTCTACGCCGCCTTCGCGCGGGAACATTCGGGAAGCGCCATCGTGGCGAACCATCTCGGCACGCGCGTGGAGCAGCTTCAGATCTGGAGCGAGCTCCAGCAGAAGGTGGTCGAGCTGAACCGGCTGCGGGATCGGGCCAAAGCCACGCGGCAGCAGGTCGACGCTGTCGCCGCGGCGCTTGAACGCAGCGGGGACTACGTGGCCGTCGGCCGACTCGATGCCTCGACCATTTATGACGGCAAGCGCCTGCCCAAGCTGTTCCGCCTGCGCGACGCCGGCACGGGCCGGACCGTCGGGTACCTGCGACCGAGCCCAAAGGTGAAGTTGCCGGAGATGCTTGGCCAACTCATCGGGATCGTGGGCGAGAAGTCCTACGACGGCGGGCTTCGGCTGAACGTGCTGACGCCGCGTCGCATCGACATGCTGGGACCGCGCTGAGCGGGCTGAGGCCTATACTCACCACCGCTCGGGGCGTTAGCTCAATTGGGAGAGCGCTGCCTTTGCAAGGCAGAGGTTACCGGTTCGAGCCCGGTACGCT
>JAZFYE010000013.1:0-4349 GCA_036475395.1 Phycisphaerales bacterium | reverse complement strand
GGCGTCCAGCGCCAGTTTGGAGACGAGGGCCCAATGCCCGGAGCCGTCACCGGTGGGCTGCCAGCGATCAACGCGAAGCGGCATGCGCTGCCGGTGTGAGTCGTAGTAGTAGAACGCCAGCTCCTCGTCGACCGAGCCGTCCCGGGGCAGCAGGCTGCCGAGGAAGAACACCTCCGGCTGACACAGATACGCGCGATCGGGCAGGCTCCACTGTTTCGACTCACGCGACATCTTCTCCTTGGAGCTGATAATGACGTTGAGCAGCCCGAAGTCGCGCACGCCGGTCTCGCCCGTTGTATTGAGCACCCGATTGCCGAGCCGCTCGGTGCGGTGGGTTGACCAGGCCTCTTTGGATCGATCCCACGCCATCCAAAAGCGGCTCTGCACGTCCAGGAAATGGTTGGGCTGATCGCCGCCGAGCCCCCGCGCCTCGATGAGCACCAGGAGGCCGACCTCGACCTCCATCTCGCTGTAGGCGTCGCGAGCCCGGTTGGCGTTGAGTTCGCCCCGCATTCCCTCCCGACCCTCTATAGTCAGGTAGCCGATTTCGGTGTCGTCCATGCGCCGACCTGAAGCCGAGGGCGTGTAGATGCGATACACGGCCTTTCTGCCGATTCTCCCGATCACCGAGCGGAGCTTCTGGGGGGTAAAGGAGCTGATGATCGCTCGTCCGCGGGCCAGCCGGGCCATCCGAGTGGCCTGCACCTCGTCCTGCGGCTGGATTTGAATCGTGCCGAAGCTTGCGTCGAAGACCGGCCGCAGCCGCACAAAGTCCTGGGCGGTGGTGGCCAGCGAAAAGACGAGGAAGTCGTGTTCGCTGGTGGCCAGCACAAGCCACCCGGTCACGGCCTGGCCGGTGTCCCCCGCCGGACGCTCGATATAGAGCCGTTGACCGGTCGCGCCGGCCACAGCCACAGGATCGTTGGCGATGACCCGCACCTTCGGGCTGCGGGCGCGGACGGTCTTGAGGTACTGCTCGACGAGCGTGGCCGCCGTCGGCGCAGCCAGCGCGGGTGTCAGGGGTTGGATCCGCATCGTCCATGTCGGCACTTCCCCGCCTTCGGTTATTAAGTAACTCAGCTGGCTGTTGCGGAGATCTGAGGTCACGACCGATCCCGCGGGCAGGTGCATCCGCAGCCCGAAGTTCGAGGCCACGAGCGGCGTCCTGTCCAGCCCCTGCTCGACCGGATCGAAGGGTTGGGCCGGCGTCGATTGAGCGCCGGCGGGGCCGCTTAGAAGCGCAACGCCGAGCACCATGGGGGTCAACAGCCGGGTTCGGGGCATCGCGGATCTCCAGATCAGGGCGGCGAGACGAGATCGAGGCTGGGCTCGAGCGGCCGACCAGCGGCCGACGGGTGACTGTAGCCGGCTGATTTCAGGCCGTCGCCGGGCTCAGCGACGACTTGCATGGTCGAACCGGTGAGGAGTTGATCGACATGGGGCGGGCGAGGGCATCAAGGCATGGCTGTCTCGGTTGACAGGCCATAGAGGCGACGTAAGATCAGCAGTTTCGCCAATCAAGCGTGATTGGTTTCAGCGCGACCGCGGCCGGTGGACGCCGATCGGGCGGCTTTTTTGTTGGACCCTCCTCTTCGATGAGTGACAACCGTATCAGAATCCGAATGGAGGCCTACGACCATCAGGCGTTGGATGCCTCGGCGCGCGAAATCGCCGATCACGCCAAGCGCACCGGAGCCAGGGTGGCCGGTCCCATACCGCTGCCGACCCGGCGCGAAATCTACACGGTGAATCGCAGTCCATTCATTGATAAGAAGTCCCGTGAACAGTTTGAGATCAGAACCCATAAGCGCATCATCGACATCTCCGAGCCGAACGCTCGGACGGTGGAGGCGCTGAACCGGCTGGTGGTTCCGGCCGGCGTCTTTGTCAAGATCAAAGCCTAAGAAGAATGATGTTGAGCGGTTGGCCAAGTGCCGCCGCTCGTTTGCTTGAGTCAAGCGTATCGAACGGGCCGACTGCCCGGACACCTGACGAAACGGAAACAGTGATGCCTCCCGCGTTGCTTGGGCGAAAACTCGGAATGACCCGTTACTTCACGGAAAACGGAACCAACCTTCCGGTGACCGTGATTGAGGCGGGGCCGTGCGCTGTCACCCAGGTGAAGACCACCGAGTCCGATGAATACGCGGCGGTGCAGTTGGCGTTTGACGACGTCAAGCCGCGCCGGAGTTCCCAGCCGTTGATTGCACACGACCACAAGGCCGGCGTCTCGCCGAAACGTTGGCATCAGGAGTTGCGGCTCGATGGCGATGAGGCGGCCAGCGAATACGAGCTGGGCCAGCGCATCGACGTCAGCGCTTTCCAGAACGTCAAGTACGTCGATGTCACGGGGGTGAGCAAAGGCAAGGGATTCCAGGGCGTGATGAAGCGCCACCACTTCCAGGGCCATTGTGCGTCGCACGGCACCCAGCGCAAGCACCGCTCCGGGGGCTCGATCGGCGGGCATGCGACGGACCTCGGCACGGGTCCGAAGCTCAAGAAAGGCAAGAAAATGGCGGGGCGAATGGGAGGCGATCGAGTTACCGTTCGCAACCTGGACGTCATTGCCATCGATCCCGAGCGAAATCTATTGTTGGTCAAAGGCCCGGTCCCCGGACCGGTGCGCGGTCTGCTGTTTATTCGAGAGGCCAAACGGTTGTACAGGAGTAAAGCCAAGCTCGCAAACACCGGCGACTGAGAGCTGGGGATCGTGCAGGCCGGACATCACCGGACTCCCCCCGCAGCGCGGTGGACCGGAACCGCACGATCGCGACAGACCGAGGTCGGAGAAGCCGAGTCGAAACCCTGCCCGGTGTGAGCCGCTTGCGGCCTCCCGCGGAGGGTGAGGCGAGACAGACGGGACGGCCCGTCAGGTACGAAACGATGATTAAACTGCCCGTGTACAACACGACCGGCAAGCAGGTGGAAACGCTTGCCATCGACGAGGCGCTGCTGGGCGCCGAGGTGCGCCCGCACCTGCTCAAGCAGGCCTACGTCATGTTCCACGCCAACCGACGCCAGGGTTCAGCCAGGACGCGCAGCCGCGGAATGGTCGATGGGTCTACGCGCAAGATCTTTCGCCAAAAAGGCACGGGCAACGCTCGAATGGGGACCCGACGGACCGGCATCCGTCGCGGCGGCGGCGTGACCTTTGCCAAGACTCGCACCCGAGCCGAGTTCCGCCAGCGAATGCCCAAGAAAATGAGGCGTCTGGCCAACCGCAACGCCCTCCTGGCCAAGCTCGTGGACAACGAAGTGAAGTGTTTCGACCAGCTGCAGTTCAAGCAGCCCAAGACGAGCCAATTCAAGGCGATCCTCGAAGCGGTCGGCGTGAACCGCACGTGCCTGATCGCCCTTGACGCGGCGAATCGCAATGCGGCCCTCGCCGCTCGCAACCTTCCGAACGTGGACACGACACGAATCGAGCAGCTCAACGTCTTCGAGCTGCTGAACCATCGGTTTGTTGTCGTAGAGAAGGCGTCGCTGCAAGCGTTCCTTGACGGGACCGCCGGCAAGAAGCAGGAGGACGCCTGATGGAATCGACGACGATCATCCGCAGGCCGTTGGTGACCGAGAAGTCCACGTTCGCCTCCAGCGAGCTCAATCGCTATGCCTTCGAAGTCGACTCGCGGGCGACCAAGCCCCAGATCAGACGGGCCGTCGAGGATCTGTACGGGGTGCGGGTACTTAGCGTTGCCACCCAGAATCGCAAGGGCCAGCTGCGACGCAACAAGTTCGGCCAGTGGCGAGCGAAGAAAATGAAACAGGCCGTCGTTAAGATTCACGCGGAGGATCGCATCGAGCTGTTCTAGTCGCTTCGTGAAGCACCGCGGCTTGATCGAAACGGATACGCAATTATGACCGTTCGCATCTACAAACCGACCACCAACGCCCGGCGAGGCGCCTCCGTGAACCTCCACGCGGAGGTCACGAAGACCGTGCCGGAGAAGTCACTCTTGCGCCCGCTCAATAGAACTGGCGGCCGGAACAACCAGGGCAAGATCACGGTGCACGGCCGGGGCGGCGGTCACAAGCGGCGGTATCGGCTCATCGACTTTCGTCGGAATCTGGATGACATTGCGGCGACGGTGGTGGGCATCGAGTACGATCCGAACCGGTCGTGTCACATCGCGCTGCTGCGGTACGAAGATGGCACGAAGCGATACATCCTTGCTCCACGGGGTGTCACCGATGGAGAGTCGGTGCTCAGTTCTCGCGGCCCGATCGAGCCCAAGCCGGGCAACTGCATGCCGTTGAAGCACATTCCCACAGGGTTGACGGTCCACTGCATCGAGTTCGAGCCGGGCAAACGTGGATCGATGTGCCGGTCCGCCGGCACCGGGGCCCGG
>JAZFYE010000012.1:0-6363 GCA_036475395.1 Phycisphaerales bacterium | reverse complement strand
AATGGCGGTCTCGTGGCGGACACGGTTTTTTACATACGTCAGCCGACACCGCCAGACACCGCCAACGTCCCCCCGCGTGCGCGTGCGCGCGCGAGGAAAACCAAGCAACGCGATCGCGGGTTCAACTTCCGCCAATTCGCCGCTGCGCTCAACCTGGAACTGTTGGCCAAGCTCCACACGCCACGCCTCGCGACGAAAAAAAGGGGCGGGTCTGAGGGCAACGCGGGATGACGCCGCCGGCTCCCATCGCGGTAGACAGCAAAGGGGCGGCGGCGATGTTCTCCGTCAGCCCGCGAACCTGGAGCCGTTGGCACGCGGCTGGGTTGTGCCCGATGCCGCATCGCGTGTTGGGCTGCGTTCGATGGAGCACGGCAGAGTTGTTGCAGTGGTGGGAAGCGGGGAGCCCGACCCGGGCACGTTGGCAGGAATCGAGGCTCAGCAGACAGGCAGTCCAGTGAACATCACCCCTGACGCACCCGAGAGAGCGGATTCTGGTCGATGCTTGCGCGGGCCTTGCGCGCCGAGGGCCGGAAACGATCGACGCCTGGCCGAAGTCGAGCGTGGACTGCGAACGCTCAGCCCCGCGCTTGAGCCACGACAGACGGCGCGGGAGATTCTGCAACTGCTCAACGAGCGCGATCGGCTCCGCGGCAGTTGGTCGCGGACGTGCATCGTCTGCGGTGATTCATTCCCCACAAGCCGAGCGCACGCGCAGCATTGCTCCGATCGCTGCCGGCAACGTGCGCGTCGTCAATCTGTCACGGATCGTGTCACAGATTCCAGCGAGATACGGCCCGCCTACGGCGATACGGCATCGAGGGGCCAAGCGCGACAGCAACGGCCACAGCGGGCCAGGGGACGGCGGCATGAGGGTGAATAGCGACGTGGTGGACGGTACGGCATTGGGGATGGCGATATGACCGCTGCTCCGGTTTATAAGTCTAGACCGATACGCCGCCGTCGCCGGTCCCAGGCCGATATCACGGTCATTCGGGAAGCGATCTACGACACCATCGCCACCGATCCCCCGATGACCGTTCGGCAGGTCTTCTATCAACTCGTTTCCCAAGGCGTCATTGATAAGAACGAGGCCGAGTACAAGGGCACGGTCGTGCGCCTACTCGGACTCATGCGCCGCGAGCACGAGATTCCCTTCGGTTGGATCGCCGACAGCACTCGTTGGATGCGAAAACCCGACACATTCTCCTCGATGGAATCTCTGTTGCAGGACACCGCCCGGACCTACCGCCGGTCAGTATGGGACGATCAGGACGAATACGTGGAGATTTGGCTGGAGAAGGAAGCGCTCGCCGGCGTGCTCTACAAAGAAACCGGGATTTGGGACGTGCCCCTAATGGTCACACGCGGCTACCCAAGCCTCAGCTTCATACATGGTGCAGCCGAAGCCATTGAATACGAAGACAAGCCGGTATTCCTGTACTACTTTGGCGACCATGATCCGAGCGGTGTTGATATCCCTCGGAAGGTCGAGGCTGATCTGCGCGAGTTTGCGCCCGATACTGAGATTCACTTCGAGTGCGTGGCTGTCATACCAGAGCAAATCGTCGCGTTGGACTTGCCGACCCGACCGACAAAAAAGACGGACTCTCGAAGTAGGAACTTTGAGGGCGAAAGCGTCGAGGTTGATGCGATCCCGCCAGCCGACCTGCGGCAACTCGTCCACGATTGCATTGAACAGCACATCGACCCTCATGCGCTGGCGGAGACCAAGCGCATCGAGGAATTGGAGAAGGAGTCGCTTCGGGAGTTTGCGCAGAACTGGGGGGCCGCATGATCGCCCCGAGCAGCATCGCCACGCGCTTCATGGCTCGAAGGTTGCGGGGCGCTCCCGGCTTCGGGTCGGACGCACATCCGCTTTCGATGCGGACAGATTGCGGACGGGCCCAGGGCGCCGCGGCCTCCACTGGAGGCGGATGTTTTCGGCCCCAGGGTCGATCCAGCGGAGGGTTCGCCGTGAACTGGCCGCGTCAGCTTGGCCGTGCGGCACTTCGAGGGCTCGACCTGCCCCTGGGGTCATTGGAAAACCGAGCCGTCAGGGCGGCGCTACGGCGGTCGAGCTGTCCCGGGATTCCGCAGCAGAGGCCCTTGACGCCGGGGGGAGATGAGGTACATTGCCGTGGTCGGAACCTGTGACATTCACCGACAAACAATCACCGAGCTGTGCCGTCCGGGTGCTGGCGTATTCTGTCACAGGTTCCGCGCCGGTCCGGGCGGCACTGCGCGGAAGGAATCTGTGACATGACCCCCAACGCCCAACCTGCGCCCGGCGAGACCGGGCAGGACCTCAACGATCCGCAGCCGGACATCTACGGTGCGCCGGGGCAGACGAGCGAAGTAACGCGGCGTTGCCCGCACCCCGGTCGGCGTCGACCCGTCGGCCGGGGTTCCCAACACAATCGAAAGGAACAACGATGACCAGACGACGCAACAGCGAAGGCTTCCGGGTGTTCCAACCTGAGTACACCGATCACAGCGGGAAGAAGCGCCGATCGCCGCGGCATCACGTTGCCTTCAAGGATCACAACGGCGTCCGGCGCCGGCTCCCAGCGTTCACGGACTACTCGGCCTCGGTGAGCTTCGGCCGCAGGGTTCGGGAGCTTGACGATCTCCGGGCCGTGGGCGAATCACCGCGCGGGGATCTCGCCCGATGGGTCGATGGTCTGACCGATGACGTGCGAGTGAAGCTGATCGCTTGGAGCATCCTGGATCAGCGGGCTTCGATGGCTTCTCGCCCGTTGCAGGGACATATCGAGGACTGGCACGCCTCGATCCTCGCGGACGGTCGAGTCGAGGATCATGCCAAGGTGGTGCGAACGCACGTCGATCGAATCGTGAACGCCTGCGGGTTCTCGCGGTTCAGCGACATCGACCCCGAGACCATCAAGCAATACCTCGCCCAACGGCAGCAGCAGGACAAGCTGGAGCGCGAATCAGGCAATGGTGATCGGAGACGAGGATTCGGCATCGAGACCCGCAACTCTCACGTTCGCGCGATCAAACAGTTTTCGCGCTGGATGGTCGCCCAGCGACGAGCAAGCGAATCGCCCGTAGTCGGTCTCAAGATGCTCAACGTCCAGACCGATCGACGCCGGTTGCGCCGGGCGTTGAGCCTGGACGATCTGCTCAAGCTGCTAACGTGACTCGGCACGGACCGACACGCGGACAGACGACCGGGCCTGAGCGGTCGTTGGTCTACTGGACGGCCGCAGAGACGGGCCTCAGAGCTTCGGAGATCCGTTCCCTCACCGCCAGCAGTTTCGACCTGGCCGCAACACCACCAACCGTCGTGGTCGCCGCTGCGTACAGCAAACGGCGCCGGCGGGACACGCTCTCGCTGACCGATGACTTGGCCGCTCAACTCCGAACGCACCTTGCCAAGAAGCTGCCGAGCGCGGCCGCGTTCACAATCCCGGGGCGCACGGCCGACATGCTCAAGGCCGACCTCGGACGAGCGGGCGTCCCTTACCGCGATCCCGACTCCAACGAGGTGTTCGACTTCCACAGCCTGCGATACCAATGCGCCAGCAACCTTGCCCGAGGTGGCGCTCACCCGGCCGTGATGCAAGCGAGGATGAGGCACAGCAGCATCACGCTGACCATGAACGTGTATACGCGTCTCGGCCAGGACGGGCAGACGGCTGCTCTGGACGCTCTCCCGCGTCTCTCAGTCGGGGCGTGACTCACCCGCTGATCCATCGTGCAGACGACCCGTCGGCTGACCGGCGGGTTGTTCTTTGGAGTAATTCCAAAATGCTTGCGCCATGCTTGCGCAAGCATTGTCTTTTCATGGCATCGATTGTCTACTGGTGGCAATTGACATCATCGCTTACGATGCCAATACTGCGTTTCTGATGCTGCGGCTGTGGCGGAACTGGCAGACGCGCTAGACTCAGGTTCTAGTGGGAGTAATATCCCGTGGAGGTTCGAATCCTCTCAGCCGCATTGACCGTCCCGGATGAACGGGGCGGTTTGTCGTTTTGATAGGGCAGGCAACCACTTCAACATCATCGAGCGTTTCACGAAAATGCGGTAGCATCCGTGCACGATCGGGAGTAACGCGGTCAATACCTGCAGCGTGCGGGGCCGAGGCAGGGGGATATCGGCCTTGTGAGGACTGCACTCGTATTACCACCCAGGGCAGTGCCCAGAGGCGTCCTTGAAGAGCAATCTGGTTAAACGTGGCTTCCTCTCGTTGATCTTCACCCAGTTCTTCGGCGCTGCCAATGACAACCTGCTCAAGGGGGTGTTGACGTTCATGGTGATCGATGGCGTGTGGAGCGGGCGACTGGGCGCCGGGGGGCAAGGCCTCGTCGCCCTGTGTTTTACGATCCCGTTCGTCGTACTCTCGGGTTACGCCGGGCAGTTCGCCGACCGCAACAGCAAACGGTATGTGAGCGTTCTGGTCAAAGTGGTCGAGATCCCGATCGCGGCCATGGCAATGCTCGGTTTCTGGTTCGGCAGCCTGTGGATCACCTTGGCGGCGCTGGTGGCGTTGACTTGCCAGAGTGCGTTCTTCGGACCGGCGAAGTACGGCATGATCCCTGAGCTTGTCGATGATCGGGACCTGAGCCGAGCCAACGGCACGATCAACATGATGACCAATATCGCGGTGATTCTGGGCACGCTCCTGGCCGGGGAAGTTGCCGACCGTTACGACCCGCTCCCGGCCTCAGATTGTTCAACAGCGCCTGCGATACTGTGGCTGCCGGGCGCCCTTATGCTTGCGGTGGCGGCGGCGGGATTGATCGCGGTGTTGTTCCTCGTCCGCCTAGAGCCGGGCGACAAGAACCTGAAGTACAACCTGAATCCTCTGGCGACCTACATCAGCACGATCCGTGAAATGTCAAAGTCGCCGCTGCTGATGGTGATGTTGGCTTGGGGGTACTTCTACCTGCTAGCCGGCTTGGCCCTGCTCATCATTCCCGAATACACGATCGTGCTGAAGTCGTACAACGTCGATCGTGCCGAGGCCAGCGTGCTGTTGGGCATTCTCGGCGTTGCCATCGGTCTCGGCAGCGTCACGGCGGGTTTGATCTCGGGTCACCGAATTGAGCCCCGCTTGATACCCATTGGTGCGCTGGGGATCACCGTCTTCTTTGTTCTGCTCGGCACCGTTGAACCCTCGCTTCCGGCGCTTGCGCCAAAGCTCAGAGTCGCGTTCAGCAGTGTTGGCGGGTTCATCTTCGGGGCCGGCGTCTTTGCCGGTTTCTATATTATTCCTCTTCAAGCGATGTTGCAGAAATTGTCGCCGGACGATGAGCGTGGGCGGTTCCTCGGCACGGCTAACGCCATCTCGTTCTCGTTTCTTGCGGTTGCCTCGCTTTTGTACTGGATCATCAAGCCGTTGTTCATCGACGCTCCCCAGCGAATCTTTCTCGTCAGCGCCGCGCTGATGTTGGTCGGCGCTGCGTTCTTTCTCGTCAAACTGCGGCACACCGTCTTGTCTCCCACACACCCTGCTTGATCGCTTACTTAGAGCATCTTGCGAGTGTGAAGGGGGATGGTGATCCGCTTTGGCGTCGCCTAGACTACCGCGCGATGCAATCGATCTATCTCGACAACAACGCCACGACCAAGCCCGCGTCCCAGGTGCTGGCGGCGATGTCGGAAGTCGCGCAGTTGGCCTGGGCCAACCCCTCCAGTATCCACCGTGCGGGTCAGGCTGCCCGCCGTCATGTCGAACTCGCCCGCGAATCGGTCTGCGGTCTTATCGGCTGTGAGGATCGCGAGCTGATCTTCTCCTCCAGCGGCACTGAAGCGGCGAATCTGGCGATCCTCGGAACGCTCGCAACGCGATCGAACCGCAACGTCCTCGTCACCAGCCGTCTGGAGCACAGCGCCGTCCGCGAGTTGGCCGAATCACTTAAAGAGCGCGGCAACGAAGTGATCTGGCTGGCCAACGATCACAACGGTCTGGTGGACGTCGATTTGCTGCGCGACTTGTTGACGCGCCGCGCCGACGATATTGCCCTCGTCTCCATTATGTGGGCGAACAACGAGACGGGCGTGATTCAACCGGTCCGCGAGATCGGCACGCTGTGTCGAGAACAAGGCGTGCCTTTCTATACGGATGCCACGCAGTGGGTGGGGAAGATGCCCACGGATCTCGCGTCGCTGCCGATCGATTTGCTGACGTTCGCCGGTCACAAGTTCCACGGCCCCAAGTGCGTCGGAGGGTTGTTCGTCAAGCGCACTCTGAGGATCGAGCCGCAAATGATCGGCGGCGGCCAGGAGCGAGGGCGTCGCGCCGGAACGGAGAACGTCGCGGGCATTGTGGGGATGGGCGTGGCCGCTCGGCTCGCCAAGCAATGGTTGGCCGCCAACGGACAGGACCGAGTTGCT
>JAZFYE010000011.1:0-5072 GCA_036475395.1 Phycisphaerales bacterium | reverse complement strand
ATTTCTCCTCCGATGCTGACTCCGTGAGGCTGTTTGGCGCAGCCGGCATTCGCTTTAACACGCAGATCCAACGGATCGACAACAGCGTCGAGAGCCGGCTGTTCGATCTGCACCGCCTGCGTCACCTCATCGAGCCCAGCCTTACCCTGTGGTACGGCTACAGCGACGTCGATCAATCCGACCTGCCGCTGTACGACTTGGCGGTCGAGTCGCTGGGAACGGGCTCGATCGTCGAGCTGGCGTTGCGCAACACGTGGCAGACGCAGCGCGGCGGACCGGGACGGTGGCGGTCAGTGGACGTGCTAACCGTCGACGCGGCGTTGGTCCTCGGCTCCGGCGACGGCGACCGGGAGTCGCCCACGCCGCAGTTCTTCGACTATCGGCCGGAGTACTCACAATTCGGCGACCACGTGTTCACATCCTTCCAGTGGTTGCCCAGCGACCACCTCTCGTTCGTCGGCGAAGCGACGTACGACCTGGACGAAAGCACGGTCGCCCGCGGCTCCATCGGCGCCGAGCTTCGCCACAATCCGCTGCTCTCAACCTATATCGAATTTCGCTACATCGACATCAGCGACAACGAACTGCTGGGGATCGGATGGGACTACCGGCTCACACCCAAGTATCGTGTGACGCTGCGGCCGCAATGGGATTTGCGCGAAGATAAGTTCCGCGCAGTTCGGCTCGGCGTGACGCGCAGCTTCCCCGACTTCGATTTCACAATCCAGATCAGGCACGACGAGATCCGCGACGACACGACGTTCGCCGCCTCCATGGATCTTGCGGAGTTCTGACGCATCGTCTGGCGAATTCAACCGTCGAAGTATCGACCCCAAAGAACGGCCAGTCTCCTAATCTCCGCGGGATCGATCTGGGATTTGTCCGACCAGATCGCCAAGCGCAGGGCGCCGTGCGCTGGGCTCGGCTGCTCGCGCAAGATCGAGACGTCGCTCAGCGCGGCCTGGATTAGTTCGACCGAGGCCTGTGTCGCGCGATTGAGGTTGGCGATGATCTCGTCCAGCAATGAGGCTTGATCGGTGGTCGCCTCCCTTGGCCGCCAGGCGTCGTAATCGGTCGGCAAGGCGATGAGTGCATAGGCGATCTCGGCCTCGCGGGCCAGGCGCGCCTCGGGCAGCGCCGTCATTCCGATCAGATCACCCCCCCACTGCCGATGCAGGTTGGACTCAGCCTTCGTCGAGAAGCTGGGACCTTCCATGCACACGTACGTGCCGCGCTCGTGAACCGTGGTGTCGTTGCACTTCTTCGCCGCGTGCAGCAACCATTGCCGCAAAACAGGGCAAAACGGCTCGGCAAATTCCACGTGAACGGCTGCGTGTTCGTAAAACGTCCGAGGACGGCCGTCGGTCTTGTCAATCAGTTGATCGCAAATCACTAAATCGCCGGGCGATATTTCTTCGCGCAAACTACCAGTCGCACCGGACGCGATAATGTGTGTGCAACCGAGCGATTTTAGCGCAAAAATATTTGCGCGCGCGGGAATTGCCTTCGGATTCAAGAGGTGGCCTTCACCATGACGTGGCAGCACAGCAATTGCCACGTCACAGAAGCAGCCGGTTACGATCGGTGCGCTTGGCTTGCCAAATGGTGTAACCAAGTCATGAGTTTGCAGTTCATCGGCGTCCATACCGTTGGCGAGCGCTTCGCCGAGCCCGGTTCCGCCGATGATGCCGATGCGTAGATCAACGCTCATCAGAGCATGGTACCGAACCGCTGCCAAAGCGTGACGATTCGCTCGACCCGAAGGGCTTCGGGGCGGAGGTCAGCGGTGACGCCGGTGGGCCATTCGCAATCACGGCCAAGAATCGAACCCAGTTGCTTGCGGCGCTTTGTGAAGAGTTGGGTGACGAAGCGCGCAAAGTCTTGGCGCTGCTGGGTAGTGTCCAGTACTGAAGAACCCTCACCCCTAACCCCTCTCCCAAGGGGAGCCGGGAGAATGCGAACCATGGCGCTATCGACTTTGGGCTGTGGCCAGAAGCACGACGGCTTGACCGTGCAGATGCGCTTCACGTCCGCGAGCGCCCCCACAATGATCGACAGCGGCCCGTATTCCTTGGTTCCCGGTTCAGCGAGCAACCGATCCGCCACTTCCTTCTGGATCGTCACGTACTGCCCCGCACAGGTGGGGTGATGGATCAGCATCGTGCAGATAAGCGGGCTGGCGATTTGGTACGGCAGATTGGCCACAAGCTTGAAGGGCTGATCTCCCAGCGCGTCCACGATTTGAGGATTCAGCCGACGATGCGCATCAAGGCAGTCGCTTCGAATCAGCCACACGCGATGGGTGAAGCGATCTTCAGTGATCGAGGCGAGATCCGCGTCGATTTCACACGTCACAACTTCGGCGCCGGCTTCTATGAGCGCTTCCGTGAGTGTTCCGGTTCCCGGGCCAATCTCCAGTACCGAATCGCCGGGTTGAAGCTCCGCCGCCTCAACCAGCTTCGTAAGGATGTTCTTATCGTGCAGGAAGTGTTGCCCGAGCCGGCGCTTCGGGCGCAGTCCGCGTTCAGCCAGGATCGAGCGGATTTCCGAAAGCGTTTGCATCGCGACGAGCCTGCGCCAGCGGACCCTAGCCTCGTTCCTTACCTGGTCTCTCGGCCTCTGCGTCGCTCATTTACCTACGCCTTGCCGAGATACTCGCCCGATTGCGAATTGACTTTGATCTTCTGGCCGTTCTCGATGAAAGGCGGAACGCGCACACGAGCGCCGGTCTCCACTATTGCCTCTTTGAGTTGGTTCGTCGCGGTCGCGCCTTTGACTTGCGGTATCGTCTCCGTCACCGTCAGCTCAATCGCAGCCGGCAGATCCAGGCCAAGCGGCTTCCCGTCGAAAATCATCATCGTGCACTCGAGGTTTTCCTTGAGCCATTGGCTTTGCTCAGCCGGGATCACGTCATTGCCAATCTCGATCTGCTCGTAGCTCTCCATATCCATGAAGACGAACGGTCCGTCGCCGCGCCCGCCGGCGTCGTAAAGGAACTGCATCGGCCGGCGATCGATACTCACGTCCTCGATCCGGTCAGATGAGTTGAGTCGATTGGTCTTGATGGTGCCGGTCTGGACGTTCTTCATCTTGGCCTGCACGTACGCCGGGCCCTTGCCGGGCTTGACATGGTCGGTGTCGAGCACGACGTGGAGCTGGCCTTCGTACATCAGGGCCTGGCCGCGTTTGATTTCAGTGGCTTTGATGGGCATGGCACGTATGGTATCACACACAGGGCGACCGGGGGCTATCCAGGCCACGGCATGTTGACGACGGGCAGATCGTGTGGTCAGCCTTGAAATTAGAGGATGCGAATGAGCGTCATCGCACATCCGCAGTTCGAATCAGAACTGAATGCTCACACTCAGCCCCACCGTGTCGTCAGTCTTCAGACGGGGCCACTTCAGATCCTCCGTAGGTGAAAGCTGAATGCCCGCCTCGATAATGAAGCTCGGCGTGATGGATGTACGGGAGACCTGGTGAGCCGAGGAGTTCATCACCTGCATCGTTGACGTACTTCGTATTGAGTAAAGCGCTGCTACTTTGGTTTTGTCGGAAAACCGATCAGACGTCGGACCGTCTTCTCGCTCAAAGAAGGCCCTGCTCGTTGAGCGCGCGTGCGTGCTTGATGGCCTTGGCGACACTTCCCAGGCAACAACCTCCGCTTGGATTGGTCTCTTCGCACCGACATTCTCCGGCCCTCACGCGGTCCGTAATAACGCTCAGGATGTCCGTATCGTTCTGTCGCCGGATGTCTTCGCGCACCGCCTTGCGGTCATACCCAAAGCAGTAGCAGAGCGGAATTGGGTCGTCGGTCTCTTTGATCCCCACACGGACCGTGAGCATGTCCTTGTTGATGATGTGATCGCCGAGTGCGGAAACGTATACGGTGTCGCAGTCCGGCGCGTCGCAGAAGAAATACGGCTGCGGAGTCAGCGCCGCTTGGAACTGGGGCTTGATCAGATTTTCGACCGTCTTCCTCCCAACAGGCCGGGTGCGTCTGCCGCTCATTGGGCAAGTTGGTGGGTCACCGGTATGCGGCATGACGCAACATTGAGACATTGTTGGCTCCTCTCGTTGATATGGCCTTTGGCTTCAGTTGGGCAAAGCTGTCTAATCCGGCCGAACACAACATCCCTCATGACCAAGCACACCCTCGTGCGGTATGGCGCCTTCCAGACGTTGAATATAGAAATCCGGGCTCTTGAGGAACAATTCCGCGCAGTACGGGCACCCGCAAAAGTGGACTTCGTGTCCGCCGACGTTCATCGTGACCACCGATTCGATCGGTTTCTCAGCCAAACAGGTCGGGCATACAACAAGATCCGTCGTTTGCCGAAGGTATTTCTCCGGATCAGTGGAAAACAGATCCGCGCAGCCTTGGCAACAGAAGCGATGCTCTTTCCCGTGGTGGCGATCTGTGGCCGACTTCTCTTTGGTGATCCCCAACCGCACGAGAGAACAGCCGCATGTAGGGCAAATGAGTGTCTTCATTGATCGTTGTCCTCCTGCGCTATCCGGATTGTCACGGTCAGAACTGAATTCGCAAACTTAGCACGACCGTGAAGTCCGTTTCGAGGCGAGGGGACGCGAGGTCCTGGAGGATCGGAAGCTGAACTCCGGCCTCAAGAATGAAGTTCGGCGTGATGTACTGAATGCCGGGTGAGCCAAACACCTGGATGCTGCCGTCGGTGATGTACTTCGCATTGACCTCGCCAATCGCGTAGAGACCCCACGGACCGGTGGCGTCGCTCTCCCCACCCAAAAGCAGATGAGAGTAGGCCACGTCGGCGCGCAGCTCATCATCGCCGGCAACACCGCTGGCCGTGTTGAACTTGTAAAGGAGGTCCGCGTCGACCCACCAATCACGTTCCTGGTGCGTCCAGACTATCCCGATGATTGGATCGAAGCTCTCGCTCGAAAAATTGTTGTCGAAACTGGGTATTTCAAGACCGCCAATCGCAGCCCAGCGCGTCGTCTTGCCAAGCTCGTCCTCCTGGAAAAACCGGTACTTGACGAGCAGCGGAATATCGCCGATTCCGGTGTCGGTTTTCTTCGCCCCTGACCCGAAC
>JAZFYE010000010.1:0-6827 GCA_036475395.1 Phycisphaerales bacterium | reverse complement strand
GTCACCGGCGCATTCCTCGCACTCTTTCCCCGCAGCCGCATCAAGATCCTGGTCTTCTTTTTCTTGATTGGTATTTACAACATTCCAAGCCTGTGGTTCATCGGGTTCTACTTTGTCATCGATCTGTTGCGCCAACTCGCGCCCGGGGAAAGCAACGTGGCGTACATGGCCCACCTGGCCGGTTACGTGTATGGCTTCGGCGTGGGCTTCGCGCTGCTGGCGCTGAACATCCTCAAGCGCGAAGAGTTCGACGTGTTCTTCCTGTTCACCCAAGCGAGGCGGCGGGCCGCCTTCCGCGCCGCTAGCAAATCGGGGCCTGCGGGTATGTGGTCTTCAGCCCAAGCGGATACGTCCAAGCGGCTCGCCAAGAACGCAGCCAAGGCTGAACCGATCACCGAACGCGAGCAACAGCACTTTGAGAAACGAGCTGAAATCTCCAGACTTATCGCCGCTCACGACCTTCCTGGGGCGACCAAGGCGTACAAGCAGTTGCTCGACGAGGCGCCGCAGGCCGTGCTCGCCGAGCCGCATCAACTCGATGTCGCCAATCAGCTTTACGCCGACAGCGAGCACACGACTGCCGCCAGCGCGTATGAACTATTCCTCGAAAAGTACGCGTCGTCACACAAGGCCAATGAAGTGCGCCTGATCCTCGGCCTGATCTATGCGCGACGACTGGACAAACCAACGCAGGCCAAGGCGCTTATCGAGCAGGCCAAATCCAAGCTCCGCGATGAGCGTCAATCCGCGTTGGCGGATCAACTGCTTGCGGAACTCGACGGATGAGTTCAACCCGCATCAAGATTTGCGGGATCACTTCGGTCGAGATGGCACAGGTCGCCACGGACTCCGGAGCGGACGCGATTGGGCTTGTCGTCGACGTACCCCAGTCGCCGCGTTGTCTGAGTGTGGAACAAGCCAATGCGATCGCCAAGACCCTGCCGCCGCACGCGATGACGGTCGTCGTGCTGCAGGACGCCGGGCCTGAGTTGGTTGAACACTTGCCCGGCACCTGGGTGCAATTGCACGGCGACGAAGACGAGAAGCTCGTCGCTCAGTTCGCCAAGACCAAGCACGTCATCAAAGGGTTCCGCTTCGACCCCCAGCAGGTGCGGCGATGGAACGCTGACCCACATGTCGACGTGTTGCTCGTCGACGGATCGCCCGGCGGCGAAGGTGCGGCGTTCGATCACCAGAAACTGGCTGACATGATGCCCGTGATCGAGAAGCCGATCATCCTCGCCGGCGGATTGAACGCCGACAACGTCGGGGCAGCGATTCAAACGGTGCATCCATTTGGCGTCGATGTTTCAAGTGCCGTCGAGTCGGCGCCGGGCATCAAGGATCCCAAGTTGATCCGCGACTTTTGTGACGCGGTAGCGCGAGCCGATGCGATCGTGTAGCGGCGGATCTCCGACCCGCGCGTCAAGCGGGCCTGCTCTTGACCGTCAAACCGCTGTCTTGGACTTGCTCACCAGCCGAATCCCCTCGATCCGCAGATTCTTGTCCACTGCCTTGGTCATGTCCCAAAGGGTCAGCGCGGCGATGCTCACCGCTGTGAGCGCTTCCATCTCTACGCCGGTCTTGGACGTCGTCGATACCGTCGCTTCAACGCGCAATCGCTGCGGCTCAATGCGCTGAAAGTCAACCCGCACCGAATCGAGCGGCAACGGATGACACAGCGGAATCAGATCATCACAGCGCTTGGCGGCTTGAATTCCCGCCACACGCGCTACGGCTATTGCTTCGCCTTTGGGCACGTCCCCCGCTTCGACCTTATCGAGCGTCGTGGCCGCGGCGCAAAAGAACCCCTCGGCCGTGGCCTCGCGCCGCATCGGTGGCTTATCCCCGACATCAACCATCGACGCGCGACCTTGCTCATCAAGATGGGTCAGTTCATCGGACATTTCAAGAGTCACAGAAACGATTGAGGGGGAGCATACACCACCATGAATCGTATGCTACGTCTGATCCATTGAGTGGGAAGGCTCAGCGCCGGCGGGATGATACAATCCAGTCCACGAGGTGAACCATGCGACTCCAACGAGACTCTTCTCTCATTGTGCTGGCGGTGCTTCTCACTGGATGTAACCAGAACACCGTTCCCCAAGAGACGGCCTCATCCACGCCGCCGCCACCCAAGGTGGATGATCCGAGGACGGCCAGCTTCGTGGGTCTGACGGCTCCGAAGCCCGTCACCTGGATCGAGCACCCGCCAACCGGCTCGATGCGCGCCGCCAACTACACCGTCCCCGGGCGCGACGGAAACGAAGCGGCCCACATCGTCGTGTTCTACTTTGGACCCACCCAAGGAGGCACGATCGATGACAACATCAACCGATGGCGCTCGCAGTTCCAACTAGATGAAAACGGCGACTTGCTCGAACCGAAGATCGATCGCTTTGACGTGGGCTCCATGGCGATCACGCTCGTCGAACTCACCGGTGCATGGCAGGAAATGGGCAGCGCTTCGTTCACGCCGGATCAAGTTTTCCTCATGGCGATCGTCGAAGCGCCGGTCGGCAAGGTCTTCATTCGGCTTGCTGGGCAAACGGCAACGGTCGAAGCGAACCGCGAAGATTTCATGGCAATGATTCGAGGACTGCGCAAGACACCGACCTGATACGATATGTCGTCGTCGGCACGCCCGCGACCTCACATAGCCGTCTTGTCGAGTTACCGCTCGGCGCTACAAAGGAACAGTCCCATGACCCCAAAACACATTGCATTGCGAATCAGCCTCATCGTTGCCGCCTTGATTATCGCTGGTTGTACCCGTGCGGGTTCTCAGGTCGAGATCTCTCCCGGCGCCTCTGCAGCATTGATCAGTTCCTTCCCCGATGAGTGGTTCTTTTACGAAGCCGAGCGACCCGCTCAACTGCGAGCCATGGAGGGGAACGCCGCGCCGAAACTTGCCACGGCACAGTGGATTGGCCAGGCTCAGGATCTGGCCTCACTTCGAGGCAATGTCGTTGTCGTGGATTTCTGGGCCACATGGTGCGGACCCTGCATGCGAGCCATTCCTCACAATGTCGAGATCGTCAAGCAATATGCGGATGAGGGCGTGGTGCTCATCGGCGTTCATGATGCTCGACACGGTTGGGACAAGGCGGCCGAGACCGTCGATACGAAGAACATCAACTATCCCGTTGCTCTTGACATGAGCGCCGAAGGCGAAGATCCGCAAAGTAGCAGCGGCGTGTCAACGATCGCCTGGAATGTTCGGTTCTGGCCAACGTACTTCGTGATCGACAAGCACGGGAGAGTCCGTGCAGCCGGTTTGAAGCCTGATCACGTAGAGAACGTGATCGACGCCCTGCTGGCTGAGTAACCGACCAGTTCAGCCCTACCAGCCGAAGCGTTCTTCCATCCACGGGTCGCCGTGCATGTGGTAGCCGTTAAGCTCCCAGAATCCCGGGGCATCGGTCGCGCGCAGCTCGATGCCGGTGATCCACTTCGCGCCTTTCCAAAAGTACAGCTGCGGCACCACGGCCCGGACCGGATATCCGTGCTCCGGCGCTAACGGTTGGCCATCATGCAGATGCGTGAGCAGACAATCATCATGCCTGAATTCATCCAGCGGAACGTTCACGGTGAAGTCGCCGCTCGGCTCCGACGCTGCATGTTGCATCACGAATTTCGCCTCGGGCTTCGGCTGGGCAAGCTGGATCAGCAGTTTCGTCTGAACGCCGGTAAACGTGTTATCCAAACGTGACCAGTGCGTAACGCAATGGATGTCGCACCGCACCTCGACCTGCGGGAGTTGCAAAAGCCCATCCCAACTCAACGTGAAAGGATTCTCGCACAGCCCCCACACGTGAAGCGCCCACGTCTCGCGCTGGATCGCGGGTATCGCTCCAAAGTGCAGCACCGGCCACTTCTTGGTCAATGCCTGTCCCGGTGGAATGCGCGCCGCCGGATCGCCCCGGCCTCGCAACGTATCGGGGCTGATGATCAAAGGCTGCTTGGTCTGGGTGGCGAGGTCTGTCATATCTTCGCTCAACACCGGACGCCCGCGGATACCAATCCGTGGGTTTGATGCGTTCAATCTCCTACCGGCTCAAAGCTCGTGCCACTGGTCACATAAAAGTTCACCATCTGTCCCTCAGCAAAGTCTGTCGCTTGTTGTCCATCCGCCACCGTGACCCACATCGGCACCGCAACGTCAACCAACAGCCGGTTCTTCGCTTCGTCAACCATTAGGACAGCACCTGACACGATGCGCGGCGCGCCCCACACCGGCTCGACAAATCGACCACCGGCTTGCGCCGCATGCATCCGAAGCGCGGTGGCATGGATACGTCCCTTGATCCGTTTACCCAGGTGCGAGGCCATCTTGCTTCCGTCGGCTGTGGTGGCAAGACGCAGACGGTACTCCGTACCCGGCACGGCAAGCACGAGATGCTCATCACCAAGTTCCTCGAGCACGCCTCGGGCGATTCCATCAGTTTCAACGTTCGTTGTCACGTCGTTCTGTCCTTACTTAACACGACCGGACTTCGTATGACTTGAACCGGCCGATCTCGATGATAGCACCAACGATCTAACGTTCACCGTTCATCGCAGGTGTCGCTGCATCCCTGGGTTTGGCTTGTCGATCGAGGCGTTTGCGGAAGGCTGCCGCCGCCCGACCGCCAAGATGACGATCAAAGAATGCACCCATTTCGACGAGCAGCTCAGGCTCGCGAAGCGCGTGTCCAGCGCCTTCCACGGCCAAGTATTCCGTCTCGATGCCGGCGTCAATCAGGGCCGCATTGAATAGCTGAGCCTGTTCCAGAGGAACAATCTCGTCGGCGGTTCCATGAATGAGTAGGAACGGTGGATCGGCATCATCAATATAGGTCAGCGGACTCGCCTCCTTCGCGCGCTGTTTATACTCCTGCAAATCATCTCCCAACCACAAAGTCAGGTACTCACGACGCACCCCATCATCAAAGCGCGTGAAGTCGATCGGACCTGAGATATCAACCACGCATTGCACCGTCGAGCTTACTCCGCTCGGCTCAAGCTCGCCTTCCAGCGCACCGTCGTTCCCCGATGTTCCAATCAAAGCGCTGAGGTGCCCACCGGCTGAAGGACCGACAATCCCGATCCGCCAGGGATCGATGCCAAGTTCCTTTGCATTGGCGCGCAGAAAGCGGACGGCCGCCTTGCAATCATGCACGGCCGCAGGAAACCCCGCCACGCCCGAAAGCCGGTAGTCAATTGTCACCGCAAGGTATCCGCCTTGTGCGAACGCGATGACGAGCGGAATCCCTGCGTCCTTCGACCCGTCTCGAAAGCCGCCGCCGTGTACGAAGATCACCGCCGGCAACAGTTTGTCCTGCGATTGCTTGGGCGACGCCGCATCGAGTTTCAGCTCGATCATTCGGCCGTTTGCACCGGGCGCGTGCGAGTACACGACGTCGCGCAGAAGTACGATCGAATCGGGAACGTGCGGCCCCGGCCCCGACTCGGGTTGCTGCCCTACGACCGGCGGATTGAACCATCCAACCACAACGATCAAGATGGCCGCACCGACATGACGCATTGATGATACCTGCGCACCCCGCCGTACACGACTTCGGCGCCGACTAACCATCCGTCACCACCGGCTCCGGTCGCCTCAGCCCAAGAAAGTTCGCCAGCAGCGCCGGACCTTCGTTTGTCAGGAAACTCTCGGGGTGAAATTGTACGCCATCCATCGGTGCTTGATCGCCTTGCCGCCCAACCCAGCGCAGCCCCATAACCTCGTAAGCCGCCGTCCATGCACTGATCTGGAACCCCTCGCCGACGCTCGCTCGATCCACGATCAATGAATGGTATCTCGTGGCGTTAAACGGGTTGGGCAAGCCTTCGAAGATACCCTGTCCATCATGGTGTATCTCAGACGTCTTGCCGTGCATGAGCACATCGTGACGACGGACAACCATACCGTGAACGTCTGCGATCGCTTGATGACCCAGGCACACGCCGAGGATCGGAATCCGCCCGCGGAAATGCTGGATCAACTCCGGACAGATACCGGTCTCCTTCGGCGTGCACGGCCCGGGCGACAGCAACAAATGCGTCGGGTCCAGCGCCGCAGCTTCATGCACCGTGATCTTGTCGTTGCGCACGATGCGCAGCTTGATCGTCGGATCGAGCTCGCCGATCCGCTGCACGAGGTTGTAGGTGAACGAATCGTAGTTGTCGATCAGTAAGAGCATGATGGCCGAGGCAGGAGTTAGGAGTTAGGGGTTAGGGGTTTGGGAGTCGAGGGATGAAGCCGGACCTGACGAACGAGCGAAGCGAGTGAGGTCGACGATCCGCCCGTGGCGGGAAGGTCCGGGTAGACGCCACCGGCCCAATAGTGTAGTCGCCGAGCTTACCTCGGCCGCTTCTGTACGGTTCACTCGGTACGACCTACGCCAGCGCCTTGCGAACGACCGTCGCGCGAACTTCGCGGAGTCGGTCGGCGGCGAGGTCCGCGCCGACGTGTAGCTGGAGATGGGCCGGCTGGATTTGCAGCAGCAGCCGATTGATCAAATCGATGTTCAGCTCGTCGATCCGGCGCAGATGCACGCCGAGGCGAACTCGGCTCAGCAGCTTCATCGCTTCCTCCGCCCCCAGCAGTCGGGCGTTACGCAGGACAGCCAGGGAGCGGTGCACACGATCATCCAGCAGCGTGGCGTTGCGTTCCACCAGCATTCGCCGGGCCTCGTGCTCGTATTCGATGATCTGCGGAAGGATTCGCTCCAGGAACTCCTGGAGAATCTCCTGTTCGCTTCGCCCCAGGGTGACTTGATTGCTGATCTGGTAGAAGTCCCCAGCCGACTCGGACCCTTCCCCGTAGTAGCCGCGGACGG
>JAZFYE010000009.1:0-8536 GCA_036475395.1 Phycisphaerales bacterium | reverse complement strand
GCATAGATTGCGGCCGTCCAGCCGGCCGGTCCGCTGCCGATGATGATCAACTTTTCGACTTCGGCCATGAGGAGAAAACAACTCGATCGAGCGCGGCCGTATTCCCGACCGGTTTTTGTTTGTGGCTGAGAATCAAGCCCTATTGGCGGGAGAGTGCTTTGATGGGGGGCCAGAGCACGAGGTCGCCGTCGAGACCGTCGTCAGAGTGTTGGCGGGCCCTGCCGTCTTCGTGATCCTCACCTCGGGCATACAGCACGCAATCATCCGGGTTGAGCCACAGCCGGGCGACCGGTGAGTCCAGCGCCGTCCTCGCCTTCAGTCGGCGGAAACGAAGGTGGCCGTAGTCTTTGTCGTACGGATCAATGTCCGAGATCTTCCGCACGTATTGCCCGTACAGTTTCTCTTGGTTGTCGGGGTAGGTTCCCAGTTCCTTGCGGTAGGCGCAAAGCCCCGCGGAAAGGATCGTTCCACTCACGCCGGCCACCAACTGATTCCTCACGCCGAACACAATCTCGATGTTCTGCATCGAGTAAATGACGGCAGCGTAGCGCACGGGGTTTGTTCGCTCGAACTGGGTTTCACTGTCCAGGATCGGATCGTATTGCTGGACCCGCCAGCGCCGCCACCAGTCATCGTAAACGAGTGTCAGACGATCCTTGGACGCGGTGAGGCTGCTGTGAACAGGCGCGATCATCCGCCATCGCCGCGCCGCCCCGAACCGCTCCAGCGGCGCGTTCTTGGACTGAACGCCCCCGAACGTTGCCGCGAACTTATCCGGATCGGCCTGTTGCCGATTGTCAAATACATTCTCCAGCAGCGCTTCGGAGATGATCCTGTCGCCCTCGGGGATGGCCAGGTACTGGCGATCCGGCCGCAGGAACGGCAACTCAAACTTCGCAATGTCCCGGTATTGTTGAGGCGTGATGTCGTCAAAGTAGCTGTAGAATACGTCACGCAGGTTCGCCAACGCATCGACGAGCAGTTGAATGCTGTACAGCTTTTCAATAAGGAATTGGCGATCGCAGAACTGGCGAAGGACGAAGATATGCGCCACCGCCAGGTCAAGGCCTTGCTGCGTCTGGCCGGCTTCGAGCAAGCGATACACCTCAGCCGTCGCATAGGCCGCGATCGTGTCCACCGCTTGTAAGTAAGGGAACTCACTCCTTCGGAGACTTCCATCGACCGCGATCTGGGCGACGATCCCTGCCTGTCGGTAGGCCGAGTCCACTTCGTCAACGCCGTAGGGCAGACCGATCATGTTCCGGTCTTTGCATTCGAGGATGGCTTGGGCCATCCCCGGGTTCGACTCCGCCCAGCCGTTGACCTGAGACCATTCGCTCATCCCGGGATGGATGGTGTAGAGGTTGAAGTCGTCGCCGACCTCAAAGGGCGGCGGATCGAGCGTGAGATACGCGTCGAAGAGCACGCGATAACTCTTGATCGCCTCGCTTCCCCGGATCGTGTCGTGGTCGTTGAGTTGTTGGATGACGGATTGGTGCTGGCCGGCGACGGGCAGAGCCATCGCCAAGCCGAGCCCAAGACCAATCCACGAGATCGCGCCCACTCGAAAACGGTTCATGCAGTCCGTCCTTGTTCGTTGAGTCCCGGTCTGTTGCCTCGAACTCAGCATCGTACACGCTCTAGGGCCGCCAGTCAGCCCTCCACCGCTCGGTCTGGCCTCGCCACAGCAGCCCAAGGGCATCGACGATACCATCCCCCGGTTCCCTCGGCCCTGTGCGCCGCCCTTGCCAGGAAGGAGAGCGATGCCGATGATCGTCGGCGTTCCCACCGAAGTAAAGGCTGATGAGTACCGCGTCGGACTTCGACCCGTCGGCTCGGAACTGTTGACCCGACAGGGCCATCGCGTCCTCATCCAGGCTGGAGCCGGCGTCGAGGCCGGATTTCCCGACCAGGAGTATGACGCTGCGGGCGCCCAGATCGTTCCCTCAGCCCATGACCTTTGGGCCCAGGCGGACATGATCGTCAAGGTCAAGGAGCCTCAGCCGGGCGAGGTCGACCTCATCCGCCCGGGGCAGGTCATCTTCACCTACTTTCACTTCGCCTCGGACAAAAAGCTCACCCTGGGGTGCTTGGATCATCAGTGCATCGCCGTGGCCTACGAGACGCTGACCGATGACGAAGGCCGGCTGCCCCTGCTGACCCCCATGAGCGAGATCGCGGGCAAGCTGTCAATCCAGGAGGGGGCTGACTATCTGGAGAATCCGCACGGCGGGCGAGGCGTGCTCCTGGGGGGCGTGCCCGGCGTCGAGCCGGGGTGCGTGCTCGTGCTGGGCGGGGGCGTCGTCGGCACCTGGGCGGCTCGGATCGCCGCCGGCATGGGCGCCAACGTCATCATCCTCGACATCGACCTCGATCGACTGCGCCACCTCGACGAGTCGATGCCCACCAACGTCGATACCGTCTACTCAGACCCCCACGCCATCCGCGAGTATTTGCCCCAAGCCGACCTCGTGGTGGGAGCGGTGCTCATCCCCGGGGCCAAGGCGCCGCATCTGATCTCGCGCGACGATCTGAAGCGCATGAAGGCCGGCTCCGTCATCGTGGATGTCGCCATCGACCAAGGCGGCTGCGTCGAGACCGCCCGCATGACGACGCACACCGACCCCGTGTACACCTTTGAAAACGTCATTCACTACTGCGTGGGCAACATGCCCGGCGCCGTCGCCCGCACCGCGACCCAAGCCCTGACCAACGCCACCTTGCCCTGGGTGCTGAAGCTCGCCGAGCACGGCCCGGACGAACTGGCCTGCATGGACCACAACTTCGCCAATGCTGTGAACACCAGCCGCGGCACGCTGACCAACAAGCCCGTCGCCCAAGCCCACGATCTGACCTTCGAAGCGCTGCCGGTCTGATCGGCTGCCAATCTTCATCGCCGGACGTGTACAAACATCGTTCGAGTTGCCGGCGTGATCGGCGCGCACGAGTTTTCGGGCGTCATAGGGATTAGTTTGCGCGCGCCACAGACGCCGCGCCCCCGGAAATTGGCTGGTCAATACTGACGATGTGAGCATGGAACAACAGCTCCTTCTATACAGGGAGTAGCGGTTGCATCTGCGCGCGCCGGGGAGGTATATTCGGTAAGTTGGGTGGCAGAAAGCGGCTTGGCGGGTCAGTAGGCCGGATATTTTTTTGTCAACATTCTGAGCGGACGTGAGCGATCCAGGGCCTCATATCTGCGCGCCACCGTGGCCGCAGTCTTTCCGAATGCCCAATGCCTAGTGCCTAGTGCCTAGTGCCTAGTGCCTTCTTCAAGAGATTCAACACCGAGGCACAGAGGACGCAGAGGGGGGAGGAAACGTCGAAATGTCGAAACGACCCAGACCTCAGGCCTCAAGCCTCCCGTCGCCCGCCCAGCTAGGGGGAACCCTGGTAGCGGAAACGAGCAGAAACGCCCCTGTCCGGTTTTCTTCCCGTCTACCTCGATCGGAATCGAGACCTGATCCGGGATGTCCCAATCATCGGTCATGTCTTCGCACCGAACTCGGTTTCGTAAGCATCAATTCCCCAGTGGCTCCACGCTCGGTACTCATTATCAAGCTGGCACCATAGACGTTCCAGCCTAGGAACCTCTGACATGTCAATGAGTGGTTTCTCGATGTGCACGAACTGATCAAACTGTGGAGTTGCCAGGAAGCCTGGGCACGAGTCCCCTAGCACGTAGATAGCCAGAAAGCCGGTGATCTGGCATAGGCTACGGTGGGCCGCGTGGATTTGATCCAAGGAGACTCCAGCGTCATCGGCGCTGACGACAGCACGGCTTTCAGGCGTTGCAGCATGAGCGATGAACTTGGTTGCAACACCGATCACATCACGGCACGCCGAAGCCACCTTGCTGTGAAGATTGATCAGGGCGCTCTCTTGAATCACGTCATCCGGTTTGCGGTCACCTGCCGGCACGCCCGCAAGTCGATCCAGGCATTCGTGGCGCAATTCGTACCTCTGCCAGACGAGGTCGCGTGGCAAGTAGTGCGGGCCTTCACCTGCCTTGATCTTCTTACTGGAGTATTCCTGCGATGCTTCTTTGACGTCGTCGTAGTCGTACTTCAGCCCTTCTGCCTCAAAGATGTCTCTCCGCTTGAGCAGATGACGATGCCTCAGGAGGTCGTCCAGCAGACCAGTCAGTGAAAAGACACCCTTCTCACCTTCGAGCGGGAATGTGTCGTTCAGACGTCGGATACCAACGATTTGATCGATGAAGAAGCCGCGATCCAGGAGCCGATGCATCAGGCCATTGAGTTGCACGCCGCCTTCAGGATCAGAAGGGGCAAGTCGACGTGCCTCATTCACAACTTGGTACGACGCAGCATTCCAGGCCAGTTGCGAGAGTTGTTTGATTATCGAGTGCTGATCCTTGCCCGCGAGCACGTTGAGCCACTGCTCGCGCTTGACCTTCAGGGAGACTAGGGTCGAGGTGGTCTGCATCATGTTACAGCCGTCACGATCTTTTCGGTCTCGCGTAGTCGTTCCTAGTTGGATAGGAGATTGGGTAGCGGCGTTCGTGTTCCTGATGAGGTTATGCCAGCAAAGGGGTGGATGAAAAGGTGTCGGGATGATTTCCTTGGCCGCAAGGGTTCGAAAAACTCATCCTGAGACGTTTTATGCCTTTTTCCGCCTAAGAAGCACCACGCAAAGCAGAAAGCAACACTTGCTGAGTTGCGGCACTTCAGCGCAGTTCGATCATCACTTTACACCGATAGGTACTACCGCTGGGCCTCTTTCATAGGACCCCATATCTACTATGGCACCCGGCGTACTGTCGCCGTTCAATACTCGATTCCTGAGGTCAAGATCCGGCGTCGGTTCCCCTAGAAAGAACGCACCACCCCCGCAAAGGATTCCATCGTTGTCCAGATCGAACTCGTCACACGGAATTACGCTTATGTCTGGGTTGCCCTTGTCTATGACCGGCGAAAGACGTTTGAGGTGGTAATCACAGAGGGGGGGATTGACGAACAAGGGATCGACGTTGAGGTTCATGTCCGCGAAGGTGCCAAAGCCGCCTTGCACGTCACTGTATTGAACTGAGGTTGGTCCGCCAGCGGGATTATCAATTTGGTCCGGTGTGTTGCCCCAGAAGATGCAGCTATCTGCGTCAATTGAGGCAACGGTCCCACCTATGTAGATGGCGCCACCAGTACCGAACATATTATCATCGCTATCGGCTTGGTTGTCGGCGAAGGTGCAGTTAACTATCGTCATCTCGCCGCATCCCCCTGCCAGGCAGACTCCAGTCTCGTTGTGTATGGCTCCGCCATTATTCCAGACGATGTTCTTTGAGAAGAGACAGTTGACGAGGTTTGGGGCGGCATTGAAATTAGCCAGTGCACCGCCGTCTGGGGTCTCAAGGAACGACATGGCACCTGGATTGTCTTGGAAAATACAGTTGATCAATTCAGGCGACTGACTTACGCCACTGATGTACATGCCACCACCCTTGTTTTCGGCCATGTTGTAGGTGAAGGTGCAGCGAACGATGTTCGGTTCACCATAGACGATCATTCCACCTCCGAAATCATCATCGTCGAGATCGCCGTTAGCGACGCCATCTCGAATAGTAAAGCCATCGATAACCGTTTCACTGGTGATGTCTCCATCTGCTCTCACCACGTGATATGCCTCTCCACAGAGATCTCGCGCCGTCGCAGCGCACAGTTCGTCCCAGGACCCAATCCCGAGGCAGCAAATCGGGTCCATGTTGCAGACGATTTGACAGCATCTGGAGTTCTTGCAGCCGGGCGTACCGTTGCCGTCAGGGTCGAAGCAATCCCCGGTGCCTGGACAGTCAGGGTCACGGCTCGAGGGGCACTCGCCGAGAATCCCGCTGAGTATGGTTAAATTGGCCGCAGGGTCGCGCTGAGAGCGCGCTGTCTCAGTGCCAAGGAAACCGCCGTAGAGGTCCACGTCATCCTTCAGTTGGAAGGTGGCCTCGCGCTCAGTGAGATCGCGCGGGTCGTTGCAAACACCCAGTGGGTTACCGCAGTCCCGGTCTACGTAATACGTACCTCGGGCAACCCAGATCTCGTCTCCGCTGTCTGCATCCAGTAGTGCATCTTGCAAGTACCTGTAGGCAGTATCCCATTCTACGCCGTCGCCGCATGGCCCAACGGTGCCGTCAACGTAGATTATAGCGCTGTTCGCCGGCGCGCTGAACAGAAGCACCGGTATTAGAAGGAATCCCGAGATACAAAATGGTCCATATTTGCGAGGTAACGGAATCATCGTCGAATCTCCTTTCGTGGATTGTGGGCGTCTGAGCGTTTATGGCGTTGCGGGACTCAAACGCGCCTCTTGCCTGGGAACGCATCTGATTGCCGTTGAGTTTCTGTCCTCCTTTCGTAACGTCCACGCATGACGCAAGGACCACAGGATGTATGGACTGACATTGCCTCTTTGACCTTCGCCCGGCTCCACCGCCGAGCTTTCCGAGCACGAGTGTAACGCTCCCCCGGAATCCAAGGTTCCAGTCGTCTACTTTTACGATATCTGTCGTTGACGTTGACGCAAGACGCCTATTGAGCTGTCACCTAACCAGCTGTCACCTGGCTAGCTGTCACCTGACTAGCTGTCACCTGACTAAGGGACACCCTGGTTACTGAGCTACAGTCCCTGTCTGGGAAACGGCAGCATCCGGCCCTGGTGGCCCTGTCAGGCCGCTTGGCGTTTCGGCGTTGGTGGGAGCCTTTGCGCGGGGGGTTTAGGACCGGCGAGACAAACGCCGGCTTTACAGGCGGCACAGGCTTTACAGTGTGGGGTGGATTGGGTCGAAAAAGATTGTATGACCGGCGGCACATCGAATCGGCCAGGTGGAGTGCCGATCGTTCAGCGAATCGTGGTGGCGGCGGTTGTCGTGCTTTTGCTCGGCGGGGTGGGGTATGCGTACGCACAACGGAACGTGTATCGCGTGTCGATCGGGCCGGGTGAAGCGACGACGATCACGATCGAGGTGCCGATGCAGCGGTTCGGGCGGTCCAAGAGTTTTGCCAAGGAGAGCAATCTGCTGGTACGGTGCTCGATAAGTTGCCCGAGGGAAGCGGATGGTGTTCGTATGAGTGTGCTGCAAACGAGCCACGGCCTGCACAAGATGCGCGCCAGGCTGCGCGTGTCGGCGACGGCGGGAGCGAGGCCAGGCAAGCGCAAACGAAGTATCGAGTTTACGATCGATGGTCAGGGCGATTGGCCGCGGGCGACGGTGGTGGTGAAGGTGAGGAAGTGACGGGGAGTGGCATCATGGGATCATGGGATCATGGCGTCGAGGGGATGAGAAAAGAGATCAGCGACCCTGTGGGGGCGATCGCTGATCTTGGGAGGGGGTGTCGAAGAAACGGAGAAGGACGTTGGGATCGTGTCAGTCGTTCGAGAAGAGGTAGTCGCCTCCGTCCGCGTGTCCGTGGCAGGCGATGCAGCCAGCGGGCATTCCTTTGGCGACACGACCGGCCAGGAGCATGTCCTTGGGGTTCTTGAGGACCTCACCATTCTTGCCGTACTTGACCCAGTACCAGTTGTCGTTGTCGTCGTCGTAGCCTTGTTCGCGCTGGAGCATGATGGTGACAGCGGCGAGCCACTGATCCGGGTTTTCGTCAACGGCTTCCTTGGTGACGCCGCGGCCGCCGTAGTTGTCCTTGACGATGATGGGATAATGCTTGCCGTCCACCGTAACCCAGGTGGAGAAGAGCCGCAGCCACTTTCCGTGGGGGCTGGTGCCTTTGTAGACCTCGGTGGTGAGCTTCCAGTCCTGATAGCCATCCATGGCCGTCCAGAGCTTCTTGGCGAAGGCGACGTCCTTGGCCCCGCCGAAGTTGGGAGCGGAATCCTGATTCCCGGTGGGCTCGGCAGGGTCGGCTCGAAGAGTCAGAGCCAACAGCGGCACGGCGAGCATGGTGGTCACGAGCACAATGGCGAGTCTCATTTTCATGGTTGGATCTCCTTAAAGCAAACAACTACTGGAGGGTGAGCAAGTATTCGACGATCGCGGCCAGTTCATCGTCGGTCCCCTCGAACGCGGGCATTTCGGTGTCGCTCTTGAAGCGGCGGGGGTTGCGAATCCACAGGGGAAAGTAATCGGGGCGTATGCGGCCGGCCACATGGGAAAGGTTGGGCCCCTGGGTGCCGCCTTGGCCGGCGATGGTGTGACAGCGAATGCATTCCCCCTCGGCAAAGAGAAGCCGGCCGTGCTCGACGGGATCGAGGCTGGTGGCGACGGCGCCGGCTCGGGAGGGCGCTGGGGGCGGGGTGAGGACGCCCCAGACCGTCAGGCCGATGATCGCGATGCCCGTGATGAGACCGGCCGTGACCACGACCGGCCGCTGACGAATCGCCCGCCTGGACGACCGGTCGATGAAGGGCAACACAAACAGCGCCCCGAACAGAAGATTGGGCAGGACGAACGTGCCGATGATCTTCAGACTTCCGGGCAGTGATTTGAGAATCTGGTAGTGCGAGAGGAAGTACCACTCCGGACGGGGGACGAAATCCGAAGAAGCCGGATCGGCGGGTCCGGTCTCGGCCGAAGTGA
>JAZFYE010000008.1:0-2517 GCA_036475395.1 Phycisphaerales bacterium | reverse complement strand
GGTGACGACGGCGATTTTCCCCTCATTTCTCAAGTCGCGCTCCTCCAATTCACGTTCCTAAATGCCCGCCACCGAGATCAAGGGCAGGCACGGAGCCACTTCAAAGTTGACGGTCACCACATACATTCTGTTTCTCCTTTGGATTGGTCAATTAGTTGTCTTGTAGATCCGTCGGCAGCAAAGCATCTGGAAAATCCTGATAGCAAACGGTCTCGCTTCGCCGCGGTCATCCTTCCCACCGTGAGTCCGGTAGGAAGTCCTCGATATAAGCCCGGACGATGTCATCCAACGACTCCTCCCGCCGCAGGCCGAGGGCGGTTGCGCGCTCGAAGCTGGTCTCGAGCGGCCAGGTCTCGACGATCGCCTCGATGGCGGGATCAGGCTCGACCGTGATCTCGCCCAGTGGCCGGCCCCCGGCGACCCGCTCGAGAGTCGCGATCATGTGACCGTTCCGGTGGAGGCACGCGTACAAAACCCCGGCAACGACCAGGGCCGCCGATCCTAGCGCGGCCAGGCGATCGGGGCCAGCCCCGGGTAGTGTCTCAGTTTGATGTTCTGCCGAAACAACGCCCGGGATGTCGGCTTTTCAGCGGATTATGTCTGCTTTGCGCCCAACGGCAGACTTTGGCACACGGTCAACGGTACAGCCGAATCTGACCCTTAGCGGCTGTTGGAGACGTGGAACGCCTAGCTGACATTCGCCACACACTCCGCAGCGCCGCCCTGCTAAGCTGCTCCACGACATGCGCCCCGGCGGTCCCACAATCTGGTATTATCAGATTGAGCGCCCATGCCCACGAGAGGGAGGCGGGGACGGTGATCACACACAAATTGACATGGTTGTTGGTCGGCCTGCTGTGCCTTTGGCCCGGCAAGAGTCACGGGCAGTCTTTAGAGCTTCTGGACGCATTCAACCGCCCGCCGGAAGCGCCATAGGCGTCTTGTTGCCGACGGGGGGGTAGGGGGAGGTACGGATGAGCGTCCTCGAGACCAGGGGCATTTCCAAGAACTTCGGCGCGATCCAGGCGGTGGACAAAGTCGACCTCAAACTCGACCGGGGTGAGGCGCTCGGCCTGATGGGTGACAACGGCGCCGGCAAGTCGACCCTGATCAAGGTCATGGCCGGCAACTTTCCGCCGTCGGAAGGCGAGATTCTTCTGGACGGCGAGCCGGTCATCTTCTCCCGGCCCATCGACGCGCGGGCCAAGGGCATCGAGGTGGTCTATCAGGACCTGGCCTTGTGCGACAACCTGACCGCGGCCGAGAACGTCTTTCTGGGCCGCGAGCTCAAGCGGCGCTTCGGCCCCGTCAGGATCATCGACTATCGGGCCATGTTCGAGCGCGCCGGCCGGCTCTTCGCCGAGCTCAAGTCCGAGACCCGGCCGCGCGACCTGGTGCGCGTGATGTCGGGCGGGCAGCGTCAGGCGGTGGCCATCGCGCGCACGCGCCTGTCGAACCCCAAGGTCGTGTTGATGGACGAGCCGACCGCGGCGATCAGCGTGCGGCAGGTGGCCGAGGTGCTCGATCTGATTCGCCGGCTCAAGGACCAGGGCATCGCGGTCATCCTGATCAGCCACCGCATGCCCGACGTCTTCGCGGTCTGCGATCATGTGTCGGTGATGCGACGCGGGCGCCTGGTCACCGACAAGCCGATCGAACAGACCTCCCCGGAAGAGGTGACCGGCCTGATCACCGGCGCGATCGAGGCCGCCTGACCGGGCCCGCGGGAACGATCACGGACGAGATCAAGAACTCGCCGACCGCAAGGCCGGGATTGTCGCTTGTGACCCCGCCCCATGGCGACTAGGATGGTGCCCCGAAACAACGATCAAGAGGGGGAGAGAGCAATGAGAAAATTGATGATTGGGCTCGCCATGGCGGTGGTGGCGATCGCCGTCTCGGGAGTTGGCAATTCGCCCGCGGCACAGACTCTGACGATCGAGACCTCGCTGCCGAGCCTCGGATTTCCCTTCTTCGTACACATGCAAAAACAATTGGACGCCGAAGCGGAAGCCCTCGGAAACATCAAACTCATCCGCACCGACGGGCAAAACAGCACACCCAAGCAGACCGCGGATATCGAGGCGGCGATCATCCAGAAGGTCGACGGCATCATCATCAGTCCGATCGACGCCGTGGCCATGGCGCCGGTTCTCCAGCAGGCGGTGGACGCCAAGATCCCCGTCATCACCATCGACCGCAGCGTCCAAGGCGTGCCGGGTATTCTGGCCCACGTCGGTGCCGACAACGTTAAGGGCGGAGAGGCCCAGGGTCGCTTGATCATGAAGTTGTTCCCGGATGGTGCCCGCGTTTTCAACCTTCAGGGTCAACCCGGCTCCAGCCCGGCCATCGACCGCAACAAGGGCGTTCACAACGTGCTCGACAAGTTCTCCGACAAGTACGAGTTCGTGTTCGAGCAGACTGCTCAGTTCGCTCGTGATAAGGGCGCCTCGGTTACGGAAGCCGGCCTGGCGGGCTTGGACCAGCCGCCCGACGTGATCGTCGCCGCCAACGACG
>JAZFYE010000007.1:0-26722 GCA_036475395.1 Phycisphaerales bacterium | reverse complement strand
GTCTGGCCGAAGTTCTTGACCCCCATCAGCTCCGCCTCGGTGCGGGTGGCGAGATCGCCGATCGTCTGGATGCCGAGAAACTGAAGGGCCTTGCGGGCCCGAACGGACAAGTCCAGCACCGAAATCGGCTTGCCGAGCACGGCTTCGGAGGCTTTGCCGCGCAGCTGGTCGTAGATTTCCTTGCGAATCCGGCTGAACTGGCCTTCGAGCCCCTGGCCGAGCCGAATCCCCTTGGAGGCCAACATCGTCTTTATCTCGACGAGCGAGGTCTCCCCGAAGTTCTTGTAGCTCAGCAGCTCCGCCTCGGTAATCTTTAGCAAGTCGCCGAGGGTGCGAATCTGCATCTTCTTGAGGCAATTGCGGGCTCGGACGGAAAGCTCGAAATCCGTGACGGGCGTGTCGAGCAGGGCGTTGCGCTTGGCGAGATCGCGGGCATGCTCCTCGTCGTAGTACATGTCCTTGGACGCCTGCACGTCTTTCATGTACCGCACCGCGCGGGGATGATTGGGGCTCGTTTCGAGAATCTGCCGAAGGCACTTCTCCGCTTCGGCAATCTCGCCTCGGTCCTCGTAGATCACGGCAAGGTTCAGCAGGGCGTTGACATACGGCTGATCGCGCAGGCACAACTGCTCGTACATCGCGACCGCCTCGTCCTCTTCCCCCAGCAGATCGAGGAAGTAGGCCAGCTTGAACTCATACTCGGCGTTGTCGCCAACCTGGACCGCCTTGCGAAGCAAGATCACGGTGGTGTCCCGGTCTCCATCGGCCTCGGCTTGCATCGCGGCCTGATAGTGGGCCTGGGCCGCTTGGGGATCGATGGCGACGGCCCGGGAACCGATCATCGTGTCAAGGACATCCTGACTCACCACGACTACCTCCAAAAATGGCTTGCCCCGGCGTAGCGATGAATCCCCAAGCGTAGCAACCCGGTCCCGGACAGACAAACAAGCCGGCCCGGCCCCGGATCGATCAGCCCTCGGCGGCTTCCCCAGCCTCGGCCATCGACTCGGCAATGTCACGCACGGCGGCGTCCGCAGTGCCGGCCGGGAGACCGGGACCGATCGGCGCAACCTCCATCGCCTCCTTCTGGGGCGTATCCAGCAGTTTGATCGACCGCCACCGCCCAGACTCGAACCGCCAGGACATCGTGACGCCGTAGATGATGATGTACACCGAAGCCCCGATCCACGGCCCGACGGATTCCAACTGAGGCCACAGGACCGTCATCGCCCACCCACCGGCCACGATAAACGTCCAGCTGTAGATAATGGTCACGACGCCCGGCCAGACGGTGTCGCCGGCCCCGCGCAGCCCGCCGGTGTAGACGATTCCGAAGGCATCGACCGTCTGGAAGATCGCCGCGCAGATCATCAGCTTGGCGCCGATCGTGACGATGCGCTGGGCCTGCTCGGCGGTCACGTCGCCCCCGCCGACAAACCAACCAATCAGCTCGCGGCGGAAGACGTAGAAGACGACGGCGCAGCCGGTCATGTAGACCATCGCCATCCCCACGCCGAGTCGCGCGCGGGCCGAGGCTACTTCCGGCTGCCCGGCCCCGATGTACTTCCCGACCAACGATGTCACGGCCACCGAGAAACCTACCGCGGGCATGAAACTCAGGTGCATGAACTTCAGCGTGGCCCAGCCGGCGGTCATGTGATCAGCGCCAAACTTGCCTACGAGGACCGTCATGAACAGCGACCAGCAGACGATCTCATTGCCGAACTGAAGCGCGGCCGGCCACCCAATCTTCACGATATCCTTGATCGGCTTCCATGCTGGGCACCAGGCGCTGCGCGAATGAAGCTCAGCGTTCATCTTCGGGCCCAGGAAGATCGCTGCCGGAATGGCGACCTCGACAAGCGTTCCGATCACCGTGCCGATCGCGGCGCCGAAGAGGCCGAGCGCCGGTACGCCGGGCACACCTGGAATACCCCACGCCGGGATACCCGCTTCGCCGAAGATCAGCACATAGTTGGCGGTGATGTTTACCGCGTTGCCGACCAGCGCGGAGATCGTCACCACCTTCGGTCGATGCAGGCCGAAGAAATAGTGATGCAGACCCTTGCCCGCCATCAAAATGACGGCCCCGAGGATCAGGATCTGCGCATAACCGGTCTCCAGCCGAATCAGTTCCTCGTAGTTCTCGATCATCGCCGGATCGTGCATCTGCCCAAAGAGCCACGGCAGGCATAACCCAAACGGCAGCAACGCGACAAGCCAGATCGCAAGGCTGAACCAAAACGAGGCCCACGCGTACTTCGGGCCATTCTCGGGCGTCTTCGCGCCGAGATTCTGACTCACATAGGTATTGACAACCGTAAGGAACCCAAATGCGAAGGCGATCGGCGCGAACGACCAGATTCCGCCGTTCCCCTGTGCCGCCACCGCCAACGGATTGACTTGGGCGACCATCAGCCCGTCCATGAACTGCATGACCGTGTAGCTGGTCATGGTCAGCACGGTCGGCCAAGCAATGAACCACACTTCGCGCAGTGCGTGCAGACGGCCGTCAGGTAAGTCGATTGGGGTTGAGCGCTTGGACATCGTCACTGGACCGGGCAAAGGCGGATCGTAGGCACGATCTGACGGGATGACTTGATCGTTCGGTCAAAAGAACGTGCTTCCGGCGTCCGTTCACTCTACGATACAGCGCTTCGGTGTACGATCCTCGGTGGATCGCCTCGCTGGGAACACGAAGGGAATCGGCGATGATGAGGCGAGCGAACTTGACTGTGCTGGCGATGTTTGTGATCGCAACGATGATCGCAACGATCGGAGGCGCTACGGGGCCTCCGCCGGCCGATGTGATGGGTGGCGACGATGTCGATCCGCGTTGGCTTGACCGGCTGAACGGCGTCGATCGGGCATGTTTAAACGAACTGATCGGCTACGCGCCGCCTCCATTTGCCGATGACCTGTTGTGGATAGGTGACGATCCGCTGTGCTGGGAGGATTTGCGCGGCAAGGTCGTTGTGATTCAAACCTGGACGAGCAAGACTCCTGCGGGACGCAATTGGGCCATGCGGGCCCGTCGCCTCGTCGATGAGGCTGATCGGGATCAGGTCGTGATCATTGCGCTGCACACGCGGCAAGGCGCAGACACCGCCCGGAGGTACCTTGACCTCCGACCGTTGGAGGTTTCGGCCGCGATTGATCCCAGCGGCACGTTCTGCGACTCGCTCGGCGCCTACAAGCGGCCGGTCAATGTCATCATCGATCGCAACGGCACGGTGCGGTATGTGGGATTGAATCCGCGCGCGTTCGACGAGCCGTGGCGAACTTGATCGCTGAGCCGTTGGACGAATCTGCCACGCTCATCTCCAAGCCTGCTAATGAGCCGACCGCCTCCGCCGAGTTTCCGTTCTTTACGACGAAGGTCTCGAATGCCACGGATATCCGTGGGAAGCGGGCGCCGGAGATGTATGTGTCGCAATGGCTCAACGGCACGCCGAGCGCCCAGGGCAACGTCGTGGTCGTTGATTTCTGGGCGAGATGGTGCGGACCGTGCGTCGCGTCAATCCCGCACACGAACGACCTTGCTGACAAGTTCCGTGATGATGTCGTGATCATCGGCCTCAGTAAGGAAACCCCCAGCAAGTTCTGGCGAGGTATGGACAAGCTCGCCTCAAGTAAGCGGATCAACCTCGACACATTCCGTTACTACCTCGCGCTTGATCCGAGCGCAACGATGAAAAAGAAGTTGAATAGCACCGCCATCCCTCACGCGATCGTCATGAGCAGCGACTGGATCGTGCGCTGGCAGGGTCATCCGGCTACGCTGACCGCGGCTGACTTGGGTCGGATCGTCGCCGTAAACCGGGCGATGACCGGCGGTAACGGCGCAGCACCCTCGTGCAATCGCTGGGCGGCTAAGCGCTCAAAGTAACGCAGAAACCCGGATCTTCCTCCCTTTGGTCGTCAGATCCGGCTTCAAGCCGGACCTGACGAGGCAGCGCAGCGACCGAGGAAGGTCCGGGTCGCACCCCACCCCCGATGCCGCGATGCCCTGACTTGTAGCCATCAGCTGCCGGCGAACCAATGCGCACGGTTCCCTCTTGCTAGTGCCTAATGCCAAATGCCTTCTTCCTACGGGCACGGCCCCAGGTAGCCAGCAAAGTGAGCAAATCACCGGCGCCCACATTGCCATCGCAATCCAGGGCGGCGAAGCAGCACTCGTTCACCTCGCATTACCATAAAAGGGGTCGGGAGTCGTTTTTCGGGGGTCATATGAACCGGAGGCCCGCCGCTCAGCGGGGTCGTTGTACCAGGAGTGCTGGTGGTGTCGCGGAAGTGACCCGGGCCGATCCGCCGCGGCGGCCCCGACTCGCTCCTCATGCCTAATGCCCCGTGCCAAGTGCCTTCTTCCTACCCCCAATTGGCTAGCAGAATCAGCAGATCACTCGCGCCGACGGAGCAGTTGTCGTCGAGATCGGCTGGACAATCGCTGCAATCCGCGCACGGCCCCCAACTGACGAGCAGAATCAGAAGGTCACTCGCGCCGACGGACCCGTCGCCGTCGATGTCACCGGGAATTCCGGGGGATTCACATTCATCGGGGATGCCGTTGCCATTTACATCCTGGCTGGTACCGGAAGCGATGTCGCAACTGTCGGGAATCAGGTTGAGGTTGCAATCGACATCGCCGCCCGGGACAAAGTCCAAACCGGTCGGATTGGCGACGGGACCGTCCACGAGCACATAGAACGACCGCATGAAGTTGCCGTTTTTGATGTCGTACATGTGGACGGCCGCGTTGCCGCCGTGTGATGCGACATAGACATTGCCGTTGGGGCCCAGGCGCAGACCCCACGGGCCGTCAAGCCCCCAGAAGCCATTATTGAGCCCGCCCAAGTCCCACTGATCCACGAACGAGCCGGTGACGCCGTCGAACTCCAGCACGGCATCGGTTGCGAAACTGGCCACGAGCAGATTGCCATCCGGCTTGAATAGCAGTCCCTTGGGCGTCGCCAATCCGCCGTTGTCACCGGTCGGAACGAAGACGCCAACGAACGCGCCGCTGGAGCCGTCGAACTCGTACACCTGATTGCTGCTGGCGGTGACGAAGATATTTCCATTGGGACCGAAGGTCAATCCAAAGGGTCCATCCAAACCGCCGGCCCCGGCTGCAACAAACTCACCGAGAAATTCCCCGGTCGCCCCGTCATATGCCAGCACACTGTCCGTATTGAAGCTGGCCACAAGCAGGTCGCCGTTTGGCGCAAAGACGAGCCCCGCCGGCCAACTCAGTCCGCCAAGCCCCGACGGAACGAACACGCCCAGAAAGTTGCCATCGACATCGAACTCTACGATGCGATGCGTTGGGGCATTGGACACGAACACATGACTATCCGCTCGGATGACAAGATCCTGAGCCTGATTCAATTGGCCGGCATCCGAGGTCCGAGCGACGACGCCTGTCGCAACGTGGCACTGACTGAGCATGCTCTGCGTTCGGCTGGCCAACCAAAGGTTGTGCGCACCGCCCAACGCTTCGTGATCAGCCTCGCCGTCGTCGTCACAATCCTGGCAGGAATCGAGGATGGCATTGCGATCAATGTCCAGGCTCATGTCCGCCTGAATCTCGTTGTAATCAGTCATGCCGTTGCTGTTGCAATCCACTTCACATTCATCGGGCACGCCGTTGCCGTACAGATCCTGGCTCGTTCCGAGGAAGATGTCCCAATCATCAGGCACGCCGTTCTTGTTGCAGTCCGGCTCACATTCATCCGGGACGCCGTTGCCGTTCAGATCGTTGCTGAACCCGGAGTCGATGTCAGCATCATCCAATTCGCCGTTGCCGTTGCAGTCTTCACATTCGTCCGGAACGCCGTTGTTGTTCGCATCGGCGCTGTCACCTTCGTTGATGTCGATGGTGTCGTCGATGCCGTTCCCGTTGCAATCTTCTATAAGGCAATTCACTTCGAGAACGTGACTCTCAATGAACGGCTGTATCCCGGTATGAAGACGGAGATCGATATTGGCGTTACCGCCCGGCACGATATGGCAATAGCTCATGATCGTACCGCGTTGAAGCTCGCCAATGTTGCAGTTGTCGATGCCGTAGCTGTGGGTGTGCAGGGTGCCGCAGTTATGTCCCAACTCGTGCGCCGTGACGATGACGTCCCAATTTCCCGTATTGGGTATCTCCAGGTTGGCGATCCGACCCAGCGCAAAACCTGCAACTGAATACGCTGAACTACTACAGAGCACCGAGAGCCACGCCACGCCGCCGTAGGGCAGATCACGCCGACCCGTAAGAAACTGCGCAACGTCGCGTTCAACGAAGCCCATGTTCGCGTTCCAATAGTCACGAAACGGAACGAGCGGATCGGATTCGTTAAACAGATCGTCTTCGGTGTCCCAGATGCGAACAAACGTCAACGCGAAGCGCACGTTGACATCACGCAGGTAGATGTCGCTTACCGCGCCGTAGAGCTGCATGACGTATTCGGCCGCCGCCTCAGCATCGTTGAATAATGAATACAGCTCGAAATCGGTTTCAATCGCAATCTCGATCACGCGTGTTGACGAGATCCCCACGCCCGACGTCGGTGTTCCCGACAAGAATTCTTCGGCTTGCTCTAACTTATCCACGCCGCAGATCGGCACGCCCAGGAGCGGCCCGATCCCGCCCGTTGTTTCGAAGATCGCCAATTGATCCGGTTCAAGATCAAGACCGCGGCCTGACTTGGAAGTGATATTGAAGTGACCGCGACCTTGCCCGAGGTCGACCAGGCCGACGCTACTGTTCTTAGAAACAGCGAGGAAGACGTGCGACCCCGGCTTGTCGACGACATTGCCGCGAAGAAGTGTGATATCGTCCGGATCAAAACCGTCAAGCGCCTCCGAATCACCTGACCCCATCACGAATTGTGTCTCGGGAGTTGTGATCTCAAATCGTTGTAACTGCGCAGCGACCATCAAGTCCGCAGCAAGCGGAAACTGTTCGATGATGAACTCGTCGTTGAGCGCCGCCACTTGGCGCAGCGCCTCGCGATCGAGATTGATGATCGTCGCCCTTCCCTGCGTTTCGGCAAACTGTGCGATCGAGGCCGCCTCAGGGGGGCGTGGATTACCGGCGTGTACGGCCGCACCCAATCCGATCACGTCGAAGGTGAGCAAGATGGCGAGGGTCGCTGCCGATCGGTCGGATCTGAATCGTCGCATCGATCACGCTCCTTGTGATGGGCCGAAGAAACCCGTCGTGTCCCTCGCGAAAGCTGGGGCTCGCAGCCGGACCACCGGGGGATTGAGGAGGTCCGGCTGAGGCAGTACACCTTACCATTGGGCTCCGGTCGTTCGCAAGAGACAATGCGCCCGTTTCCTGCAGGTCTTGCCAACACGCAAATCGCGGCGTGCCACCGCGGCGATCCTCTTTCAGTACCATAGGAATCGTCAGGAGCGAAGAACATGAAAGGGAAGAACTGCGAAGGAGTTCAGGCCATGCTGTACCGTCAGATGATCATCGGCTTCGTTGGTTGTGTCATGCCTCTGGGATTCGCCGGGGCAACGGACGAGCCGCGGGCCGGCCCGCCGGCAAACCCGCAGAAGTTTCAACGACCGGTCGCGACGTATTCGATCGTGGCCCGTGATCCGGAAACGGGCGAGATGGGCGTAGCCGTGCAATCGCATTGGTTCTCGGTTGGGCCGATCGTTCCCTGGGCCGAAGCGGGCGTGGGCGCGGTCGCCACACAGTCGCTGGTCGATCCCGCGTATGGACCGCTCGGCTTGGAGCTGATGCGCACGGGTCGCACTGCCCCCGAAGCGCTGCGGTCACTGCTGGCCGGTGACGAGGGGCGAGCGGTGCGCCAAGTGGCGATGATCGACGCCGCCGGTCGTGTCGCCACCCACACGGGTGATCGCTGCATTGCCGCGGCGGGCCACGTCACTGATGAGGAAAACCAGTTCTCCGTGCAAGCCAATCTCATGCTCGGCGAAGAAGTCTGGCCGGCCATGGCCGAAGCGTATCGCGAAGCGACAGGCGATCTTGCCGACCGAATGTTGGCAGCGCTGGAAGCGGCCCAAAGCGTCGGCGGCGATATCCGCGGAAAACAATCGGCCGCAATCGTCATCGTCGCCGCTCAATCCTCCGGCAAACCGTGGGTTGATCGCACGTTCGATCTGCGCATCGAAGACCATCCTCATCCCGTACAAGAGTTGAAGCGCCTCGTGCAGTTGCAGCGCGCGTATCTACACATGAACGCCGGTGACGCGGCGATGGAAGAAGCTGATTTTGAGACCGCCAGTCGAGAATACGCCTCGGCGGAGACGTTAGCCCCGGACATCGTCGAGATTCCGTTCTGGCACGCGGTTACCTTGGCCAGCAGCGGCGAGGTGGACAAATCACTTCCGATCTTCAAGCGCGTTTTTGCCCGCGAACCGATCTGGGCCGAGCTCGTACCCCGGCTGGTTCGCTCCGAGCTCCTGCCGAACGATCCAGAGCTGATCGAGAAGATTCTCGCTCAATCACCGGGAAACTGAGCATTCTCAGAAGTTAGCATCCGATTCCAGCCCAACCTCAGGTACAATGCGCGCACGCCGAGAAGGAGACCGCTCATGGGCGCACGGCACCGGTTGTCGGTTTGCATCTCGCTAGTTGTTGGACTGTGTCTTGGATCGAATGCGCGAGGACAGGGTTTTAGCGCTCTGTTCCCCACGCCGATCACGAGCGAGGAGCTTGAGGAATACGCTGCTATTCTGTCGTTAACAGGAGCGCAGAGCCAGGCTATCGAGGGCGCTTTCCAGGAATACCAACAAGCGTGTAGCGCCATGGGCCAGGATGATATCCCTAGGTTCAACACGGATCGAAGAGCGGCGCTCCGTGATCCGGAGAAGCAATTCGACATTCGTGTTCAACGGAAGTTCCACAGGCGATGTTTGGCTATTCGCGCACGCATTACGGCGCTGGACAACCAGTTCCTCGAACAGCTTGCTTCTCAAATGCCCGAAGATCAACAAGCGAACATGCAGCATGTGCGACTACTGCGCGAGCGCGAGCGTTATCAATCAATCCTCCTGCCCAGCGGTGAAGTTCGCCATGAGCCAACCATCGACCTCACGCGACTCATTGGAACGATCGACTTGACCGCGGCCGATCGCACAGCGCTTGAGCCTGCTGCTCAAGGGTACGATGAGGCGTTGACTGCGAGCATTCGTCGATACGGCTCAGCAGCGGTCGAGCGAGCGATCGTTTACGGAACCCCGCAAGAGCAACAAGAAAGACGGCGCAAGACGATCGAACGCGGGATCGACGTCCTCAACGTAAACCGAACATGGCTGGCAACAATGGCGAGTGTGTTGCCGCCACAGACAGCGGCGAAGCTTCAAAACACCTACCGTAAAGAGGTCTACCACGGCATTGACCCCGACCTCGAAAATGCGCGGCGCAAGTTCGATGCTGTGCTCGAGATGCCACAACTCGGCGATGAACAGAAGACGGCCATCACCACTCAACGCGATGTATACATCGATCAACACGCCCGACTTACCGAACGGATCATCGCGATGTTGGATCACATGCGCCTCTCGCCCGAGTTCTGGCTGGCGGTGGCATCGCACCGCGCCGCGCAACTGGAGGGGATTGATGAGGTACATGCCTTGATGGATCGCCGTAAGAAACTAAACAGCGAAGCGGTTCAAACACTCTCAGAATACCTCGGTGACGGTTTGTTTCTTTCAATACGGCGCGCTTCGTATAAACAATACGGCCACAGGGAAATCGTGCGTCTTCCAAAGCGCATGCCGCGATTCGTGCGCATTCAACTGGCCAGCGGTTCGATGGCAGGCTCGCTGACGGGTGGATCACCCGTACTGGCGCTCTTCTTGGTCCAGCAGTACGCTCCGATCAAGACGCAATGGATTCAGCAGCTTGCCGACGAACTTGAGCTGACTGAGTCGCAGCACGATATCGTGCTGACATTGCACGAGCAATACGTCAAAGATCTCATGACGCAGCGCGACGCTATGCCTCAGGAGATCATCAACGGCGAACAGATGCTCTGGGCCCGCGGCGAGGATGACTCATTCCTGCCCCCGACGCTTGACGAGGTCGAGGAACTTCATGATGCGAAGCTGCGAATCATCGACTCGCTTCGCCAGATCGATACGCGTTTCTTCGACGACCTGGGGCGCACTGTTGTCTCACCGGACCTGGCGGCGAAGCTCGCCGCAGCCCGCCGCGCGCGGATACGATCGCTCTACCTTCGTAGGAGCGGCTCGAGATTGTGGGTGTTCGGCTCGTACATCGGCGGGAGATCCGAACTGTACGAGCTCGATCTGCTGCCGTTGCTCAACGACATCGAGCCGCCGGCCGAGAACGTCGAGCAATTCAACACGCTCTGCGCAGCATACGATGTGGCTTCAGCGACCCTAGCGCAGCAGCGCTTCTCGGCCGTGCATGACTGCAAGCTGTTGGCCGACCAGATGCTGGTTGAATCGTTTCACGACGGTGATGAATACTACGAGTTCAGCTTGATCGGTGACAACGATCTGGCGCGCCAGTTCAACGGGGCGTGTAAGCGACTCGCCTCAGCTGAGGAGCAGTATTATCAGCTGAACCTCTCGACGCCGAAGCAACTGATGGAGTTGCTCACGTTTGACGTTGCACGAGTGCTGCAAGATCGTTTTCGCGAGGCTGCCTATCCGGACATCATTGAAGATCCGCAAGCGATGCACGAGAAGCTGGAAACGGCATTGCACAAACCCAATCTGAGCGAGCATGAGCAGCAGGCAATCGCTGAACTTCGCGGCGAATACCGCCAAAAGTACAGGGCGCTCATCGATCGGCTCGTCGCCACGCAACGGCATCCGCGCGATATCGCGTACTACCGAATCGATGACGGCCAAGTTAGCCTTAACTTCCACTCCCAATACGGCCAAGAGAGTCAAGAAGTTGCGGCATTGAAGTTCGAGCGCAAGGAGATGAACGCCTCGATTCAGCGCCGTCTCAATCTCATCCTCAAGCCGGAAGATCGTTCACCTCGATAGTCGCGGTCGGAGAAGGCGACCGACGTGCCGCGTGTGCTCGGATTCGGCGCGCACACACGACCCCGGGGAGGAGCCCGGGGCCGTGCGCGCGGCCATTGGCCAAGGAGGAGAAAGAGGATCAGGTACTAAAGATCAGAGTACCCCCAATTCGCGAGGAGAATGAGTAAGTCGCGGCTGCCGACGACGCCGTCGGCATCGAGGTCGCTCAGGCAGTTGTCGCATGCCCCCCAGTTGGCGTGCAGCAGGTGCAGGTCAAGCCGATCGACCGTGCCATTGCCGTCCAGATCACCCCGCCCCCGGAATAACCGCCCCCGGAAGTGGTCGGATCGATGCGCAATCACGCCAGCTTGATCTATTGTCGGCGGAGAGTAGGATCCCAGCTCGGGGCACGAACCCCAGCTTTGCAGCAGGAACGTCAGGTCGGCGGCGTCCACATCATCATCGCGATCCAGGTCGCACGGCCCGCTGGCCCCTGTCAGCCCCCATCCGATGAGCACACCCAACAGGTCCAGGCTGCTCACGAGCCCGTCACCACCGAACGGTGAGCAGTCGGCTGGACACAGTGGTACGCCGAACCCCAAGTCGTCGCTGTAATCCACATTGGCCCACATGAAGCCGCGCTCGAGATCCGGGTCGTACACCACGCCCCAGTCGCCGAGTTGAAGCGTGATATCCCAGCCGTCACCCGGATTGTCATCAACGAACTTGTCGCCGATCGGTCCGTGGCGATCGGGGCTGTCCTGCGTGTTGGGAAGCACCCCGAGCACCCAGTTGCCGCTGGGGTCGTCGAACGACGTCACGTCCAGCCGGGCATGGTCCCTCCCCTGCAACTGCTCGGCTTCGAAGGGAATGAACAGCCGCATGAGGAACTGGCCGGGCTTCAGCGTCGTCTCGGTTCGTAGGATGAAGCCCAGCTCGCTGAAGCCGGCGGCGCCGGGATGCAGGTCCCAGTCGATCTGGGTGACGGAGAACATCGCATCATCCGGGCCGGAGGTGTTAGTGACGATGACGGCGGAATTGAAGAACGGATCAAAGGAACCGCCGTTGGGAATGAGTATGACCGTCTGGCCCTGATCGAGGTCGTCCTCCGAGTCTGTGGGGTCGTTGAACAGGTTTCCGCCTTCGTACGCGCCCATGTCCACGATGGGCGGCGTGCCGTTGCCGGTGTCCGGAACATCCGGATCGTCAACAAAGCGGGGTAGGCCGTCCAGATCGGTGGTGATGCCGTCGGGTACGGCGTCGTTGTCACCAGCGTCGATGCAGGGTGACCCGAAGCCGAGGCGCAGGTCGTCGGCCCCGGGCTGGGCGAACAAGGGATCAGCGTCGATGTTGCCGGTGCCGGGCCATCCGTCCTGGATGTCGCTGTAGGTGACGGTGAACGAGCCCCCCTCGAGTTGGGCCGGCAAATTGCCCCAGAGCACACAGTTGGCCAGGACCGCGGAACCATCATCGATCTCGACACCGTTGCCCGCATTGTTACCAAAGGTGCAGTTGATCAGTGTTGCGATGCCGTCGGTTTCAAGTCCACCGCCGTTGGTTGCCGTGTTCCCACTGAAGGCGCAGTTCACGAGCGTTATGTCGCCGCCATTAAGAATCCCGCCACCCACGAAGGCCCCGTCATTCTGAAAGAATGAGCAGTTGGTCAAACTCGCCTCACCGAACCCGACGGCTAATCCGCCGATAGTGGAGCCTCCCACGTTTTCGAGAAAGACGCAGTCGGAAAGTGTCACATTGTTGTCGACCGAGAACACCCCACCCACGGCGCTCGTCCCGACATTCGCGATAAATGTGCAGTTGTCGAGTATCAAATCCCCCTCTTCATTATGGTAGATCGCTCCACCGATGATCCATGCGGAATTGGAAATGAACACACAGTCAAGGACGCTCGCGCCGGCGTTCTCTGAGAAGAACCCTCCGCCGAAGTCCGCGAAGCCATTGGTAATGGTGAAGCCCTGGATCACAGACTCGGTGGTCTCGCCATTTACGAATCTGAAGGCGCGACCGCTCCCCTGACAGTCGATGATGCATTTGTCCGGTCCGTTGGCAGATCGGACTGTTATCAGTCTCCCGCTGTAGCTGAGACTCTTGTTGCCCAAGCCTGTGTAGACGCCATCCGCAACGAATACGACATCCCCGTTTGAGGTCGCATTGATCGCCGCTTGGATGGTCGCCTTGGGACCATCAGGCGCTGCACACACGGGGCTGGTCCCGGTCCAGGCATTCTCTCCGCAGCTCCCATTGACGTAGTAGGTGGTTTGTGCCCAAGCGACCGTCGGGAGCAGGAGCAGTCCGACGACACAAACGCAATGACTCAGAATTCTCGTAGACATAACAACCTCCATTGAAGTGAGGAAACGGAATGCACCGCCGACAGATCTGCCGGTGCATGCGGTCGCGAAAGAACAACATCGCCGCAGCGCCATCGGCCTGTGAAACACGCAGGTCAGGTTGTCGACCGGAACGGCCCGAGAAGAAATGGTCTGCCGGAGTACCCGGCGAATAAGTGCGAACTGAGCGTATGAATCGTTGGGCTGTCCAGTCAGCTCGGCACACTAACGTGCCATCAAGGGCACTATAGCACACCAGGCCGAACGGTCGGGCAAAATTCAAAAATTCGACCGGCGGGCGGTCGGCGCGACGCTGGGCCGCGGCGGCGGCCACGCGTCCGGCCGCATGTGAACCGTCGGCGAACGGGCAAGCCGAGCGCAAGTGCCTGTCAGAAAAGGATATAAGCACGGAATTTCACCTCCAGCGGTGCTCGGTGAGGTCGATTGACGGCGGCTGAGCCTGTGCGTCACCAGGCACCGAGCGAGATACGCCCCGGTGCCTACCTGTAGATATGCCGTTTTCGCGCCGATCTTGCGCGACTTGGGAAGTTTTTTTTCTCCGGCCGGGCACGAGGGGCTCACCGCCGACCTCTGCACCCCCCGAGGGACCGATCTGGAAGGTCTCAGCCGGGCCGGCCAAGGCCCTTGCGCCCCATGACTTGGGTGTCAAGAGACCGGACTCCCGTGAGCGAGCCTTTGAGCGTCCAGGCGTTCACGCCCCTCGATACCTTGATGCTTCAATGCCTTCTTGAGCTAACTCCAATTGACCAGCAGAATGAGAAGATCAGCCGCGCCGACGGAGCAGTCGCCGTTCAGATCGGCTGGACAGTTATCACAATCACCGCACGGCCCCCAACTGACAAGGAGGATCAGCAGGTCGCTCGCGCCGACTATTCCATCGCCGTCGAGGTCGCCGGGGATAACGGGGCCGACGTGAAGCGCCACCGAGTTCGCGTCCTGAATGACCTCCCAGAACCGCGGCGGCGGGAGCTTGGGCAGGTCGAACGTGAACGGCAGCAATTCGACGTCTGCGTGAGCGATCATGAACGTATCGCCGGCCTTGGGCACAAAGCCGTCAACAAGATCAACGCGAGGCTCGAATCCATCCGCGAGTCCGGACACACTGATGGCGGCGGTCTCGTAATCGTCGCGACTGGCCAACTCGATAATCGTTTGCGGCTGATCGCTGTCGGGCAGCCAGTCGCCGCGGATCAGATCGCCATCGACAATCACCTTCCCGCCGCCCGAAAGCGTCCATCGGCCCCAGGCGAAAAGGCCGAGGTAGAGATCACCGTTGACGGTCCACGTTGAGCCGGAGCCGGCGACGATGACTTCACCCACGCCGCCTTCGGTGGTGCCCGGCTCACCCTTGAGGAACGTTCCGAGGGTGGCGAAGACCTCGTTGGTCACCGTCGCGCCGTCTTCGATGATGAGCGTGCCGAAGCCGCTCATGCCCACGTCCAGGGTGCCGAAGATCGTCCATGAAGAGGTGGGGCCGCTGACCACGACTTCGCCGAACGCGGAAAGCTCCTGGGCGATGATGCCGAGGTCGCTTGAGACCTGCGCGCCGTCGGTAATGGTCAACGCGCCGAAGCCGCCTTTGCCGACGGCGAGCGTGCCCAAGCCGTCCCACATCGTTCCCTCGCCGGACACGAGGACGTCGCCGAACGAACCGCCCCCAGCGGCGACGAAAGCATTGGTGTTGGTGACCGTTGCCCCGTCGCTGATCGAAAGTAATCCCGCGCCTTGGTTGCCCACCCGCAGTTGCCAGTCGTTGAGCAGTTGCGTGGTTGGGCCGGCGACGGTAAGCAGACCAAAGGCGCCTTCCGCCAAGCCGATGTCGGTAAACTGGCTGTGCAGCGTGCCGCCGACGATCTCCAGGGCGGCGGTGTCCACCTCCGTCTCGCCGATGACCATCGATGGTGTATTGCTCTGCGGGTTGAGCAGGGTGTAGATGGCGCCGTCAAAGTCGAAGGTAACCATGCCGCTGTTGACAAGCATGCGATCGGTACTCTGAGCATTCAGGAACGACACGGTGTAGAGGCCGGCCTGGTCGAAGATCGCGGTGTCTTGTTCGCCGGGAATGCCGAGCTTCTCGCCGTCGAGCCAGTTGAACGGATCGTCGAAGTTGCCGCTGAGACCGAACTCGGGGCCGATCCAGAACCGCTCCAGGCCGTCAGCCGTCACCGGCGGCGCGAGCATGACGATTGATCCGAACACGATGGTGGTGGCGAAGGTGTTGATCTTGTTTCTCATGGCTGATTCCCCTCCATGGTCAGTGTGATATTGAGTTGATGGTTGGCCGGTCCCGTTGAACGGGACGGGCGAGGCTTCTTGGGCGCCCAATGTCGTGGCCAATCAACCGGCGTCGGCGGCATCCCACCCAAAATGTCCCGGCCGAGGATGCCGTCCGTGGTCAGGATGTGGTGGCTCAGGGGCACCCCGTCGTAGCCGTACGAAATGTAATAGCCGTCTTCGCCGAACGGTGTGCCGCGATGCCAAAGTCCGTCCACACCGCCGGTCTGTTTGAGAATCTGTTGATCGGCGTCGAAGACTTCGGTATTGGGCAGCAGCCGCACGTGGCCGTCGTAGAACAGAGTGGCCGGCGTCGAATCGATGCCGTGGTTGAAGAAGTAAGGCTCACATTCGCCGCCGTAACCAAAGATCGGGGGAGGAGTCGGGTTGCACTCGGTCGGTGGGTTCTGCACCCAGTGGTGCTCGATCATGTGCGTCTTGAGGTCCGGGTACTGAGCCTGGAAGAGACCCGGGGACTGAAAGCCGTAATCCAAACCCCAAGGATTCTGCCATCCTCCCGCGGCGTTGGACCGCATCACGTCGGGGTGGTACATCGCCGCGGGTGATAAGGCGTAGCTGACCCAGATCGGCGGGTTGCCCAGGGGGTCGTATTCCCACGGCGATTCAAAGAAAGGCGCCGCGAGCTCATAGGGGACCGTGTCGTTGGGCGCGTAGAACGTGGGGTCGTAAAACCGGCCGTTGACGTAATCGTGGAGCGCCTTGAAGTTCGGGAAGCGGAAGTTGCCGAAGCCCGCCGCAGAGTCGTCCGGCCCGCCGGGGAAAATGATCGGGTTGACCGCAAAGTTGTTGCCACCACCGGCAAAGCACGGGTGGTAGGCCCAGAGACCGCAATCCGCGGCGCATCCCCAGCCCGCGAGGAGCGGCGGATGACAGCCCGGATCGTTGGTGAGGTAGCAGCCGCCCTGGGCGTCGCAGTAGTCATTGACATCGTCGCCGAAGGCCGCCACGTCATCGACGGCCCAGGTGACCTGCCGGCCGTTCCAATCCGCGGCGTACAGCACGTGGGCCACACTCAGCGTGACCAGGTTGGCAAGCGACTGATCGACGCCCGAGGTTTGGCGGGCCTTGCCGATGGCGGGCAGGGCGATCGCCGCCAACACCGCGACGATGAGTAGGACGACCAGCAGCTCGATGAGGCTGAAGCCGGCAGCTCGTGGTGTTCTTTTCATGGGTTGACTCCTTACCAAGTACGGTTCGTGGGCCCGTGGAGATGTTCTAAGCGGCCCGGCAATTGCGAGACCTCTGACACACGATGCCCGATAGATCGCCGAGTTTGCTTGAAAAACCAGGTCATGGTTAGTCCCCCTCGTCTAGGGTGAGCGTGAAACTTTGGCTGGCGTCGGGCCGGTCCGTGGCCGTACCCGGGTGAGGCTTCGTTGGCGCCCAATGTCGTGGCCAATCAACTGGCATCGACGGCATCCCACCCAAAGTGTCCCGGCCGAGGATGCCGTCCGTGGTAAGAATGTGGTGAGACAGAGGCGCCCCGTCGTAGCCGAACGAAATGTAATAGCCGTCGTCGCCGAACGGTGTGCCGCGATGCCAAAGTCCGTCCACCCCGCCGGTCTGTTTGAGAATCTGTTGGTCGGCGTCGAAGACCTCGCTGTTGGGCAGCAGGCGCACGTGGCCGTCGTAGAACAAGGTGACCGGCGTCGAATCGATGCCGTGGTTGAAATAGTAAGGCTCGCACTCGCCGTAACCAGGGAGCGGGGGAGGAGTCGGGTTGCACTCGGCCGGTGGGTTCTGCACCCATTGGTGCTCGATCATGTGCGTTTTCAGGTCGGGGTATTGAGCCTGGAAGAGACCCGGGGACTGGAAGCCGTAATCCAAATCCCAAGGGTTCTGCCATCCTCCCGCGGCGTTCGATCGCATCACGTCTGGGTGATACATCGCCGCGGGTGATAAGACGTAGCTGACCCAAATTGGCGGATTGCCTTCAGTGTTGAACTCGTTGGGATCGCCAAACAGCGGCAGCGCCAGGTCGTACGGGACGGTGTCGTTTGGGGCGTAGAACGTGGGGTCGTAGAACCGGCCGTTGACGTAGTCGTGGAAGGCCTTGGAGTTCGCCAGGCGGAAGTGGCCGAAACCCTCGACGCAGTCCGAGCAGCCGGGAAAGCCGATGGGCTCGACCGCCCAGTCGTGCGAAATGCCAACGCACGGCCAGAAGCCCCAGAGACCGCTGCCTTGGTCACCGGAGCCCCAGCCCGCAAGGACCGGGGGATGACAGCCCGGATCGCCGTAGTAGCGGCAGCCGTGGGCGTCGCAATAGTCTTGGACGCTGTCGTAGAAGCCCAGGTCATCGACGGCCCACGTCACCTGCCGGCCGTTCCAATCCGCGGCGTACAGCACATGGGCCACGCTCAGCGTGACGAGATTGTTCATCGACTCCTGAACCCTCGAGTCACCCCGGGCCCGGGCCAGCGTCGGAAGGGCCAGGGAGATAAGTACCGTGACCACAACGAGTAAGATCAACAGATCAACGATCGTGAAACCTGTGAACCGTCTTGACCGTGTCATCGCAGGTGTCCTCCAGTTAAGCTCGCCTGGTCCGTTCGAGGGCCCGCCGACACCAGCCTACGACGGCCGAGTCGGCGTACGTTCGCTCGCCAGGTCGCTCCAGGGGGTATATACGCCACTTTTTTGCGAATCTTGCGCAAAGCGCGAAGTTTTTTTCCCCAGGCCCTCGCCACGTGGTCAAACACCAGGCAACGCGGGGACGCCGAAGTACAATCCACGCATGACTTGGCTTCCCATGCGAGCGAATCTGGTCCTGTTTGTACTGCTGGGGGCACTCGGTACGGGCTGTGTGCGGCGAACGATCATGATCACCTCCCAGCCGCCCGGCGTGCTGATCTGGGTCAACGACCGCGAGGTGGGACGAACCCCTATCGATGTCGATTTCGAGTACTACGGCGTCTATGACGTTCGGCTGGAGATGGCCGGATATGAGCCGATGATGACCTCCGGGAAGGCCTCGGCGCCGTGGTGGGACAGGGTAGGGGCGGATTTTTTCGCGGAGCTCGTCCCCGCCGACCTGCACAGCTGGGTCCGATGGCACTACGTCTTGACGCCACTGACAGAGGACCGACAGGCTTTGATCGAGCGCGCCACCCAGCTGCGCTCCGAGCTGTCGGCACCGGAGACGGACGACGCAGCGGCGGATCCCTCACGGGACCCCAACCCCGACCTCTAGGTCCACAGCGAACAACCGGCGAATTCTCGACAGGTCGCTCGCTCTTTTAGGTCGAGTAGAGTGGACGAGGCGACCCGCGGCACGCGGAATAAGAGGGGCCGACGGGCGGTCTTGATCTACAAGGAGCCGCGACTCGGTCCAAAAAGGGAGCGCTGCCATGAGGTTTTTCGTCGCCATCGTCGTGACACTGCTATTGCTGGTTGGTGCGTTGACCGTGAAGGTGAGCGGTCAGCAGGCGCCGCTACCGGGGAAGACCGGCCCCACTACGTCCCTGCAGGCGGATGCGACGAGCGAAACGGAGCAGGAAGCCGATCCGCTCCAGTTGCTGTTGGACGAAATACAACAGCTTCATGCCGAGATACTGACGCTTCGACGGCAGGTGGCTCAGGCGCAGATGGCCTCGTCCCAGGCGAAGCGCGAGTTGGCTGAGCTGCGCCAGTTCATTGATGACCACCATGAGTTCGGACAGGACTTCCGGCAGTTCAAGGCCCTGAAGGCGATTGCCGAGCGAGAGGCCCGGGAAAGGCGTCAGGAGGTCGTGCGAGATCAGCGCGAGGCGCAACGGGCCGAGGGTCAAACGCGCCGCCAAGCCGCCCTAGCCGAGCGCGCCCAGCGCGAGGCCCAGGCCCGTCGACTCGCGGACTACCGTCGCGCCGGCTTCACACCGCTCGGCCTCGACGTCTACGTGGGGAAGATGGCGTATTACTACCGCTCCAGGAACACGACCTTCTATGACATCGAATATGACCCGTTCCTCAGCGGGTACTTCATCGATCCTGAGTATCGAAGGGCGCGGCCGGACTTCTCCTCGATGACCATCTCCGGAAGCGTGCTGAACGCGGCCGATGAGGTGCGCAACCTCGGCGTTGCCATCACGTTCTTCGATGAGAGCGGCAATCAGGTGGGGAGCGAGACGATTCAGATCAACAACGCCCGGCCGAACGTCCCCTATCCATTCACATCAACACTGACGATGGCGTTGAACCGGCCGTTCTCATCGTCCACAACGTACGTGCTGTACGCCGACTCGGCCGAGGGCGAGGTACCGCCGCCCGCTCCGTCGACGCCAAGCACTTCGCGCTCTCAGCGCAAGTAGTGAGCGGCGAATCGCTCACTACCGCCGCCAACTCCGGAAAATAACCCCGGCGCTGCTGTGTTGTGCCAGCGGAATATCGTTGCGCGCCCTCGGTCCGGTGCGGTGGGTACACTGATCGGGCCGAGCTGCTGTAATGCCCCTACGACACTCCCGCCATCGCCGACGCGTCGTCGTGCCGTTGATCGTCCTCGCCGCGGCGGCGGCCGTGGCCGTGTGGGGCACCCGAAATGAATCTCGACGCACTGATGATGTTCGCCAATATGTCCTCGCCATCTGTCAAGACATCGCCAACCGGCGCGATCCGACGTCTCGGCTGGGACGATTGGATCCGATCGTCGCCAAGCCGATGGTGGACTTCCTGCGCGTTGCGCTGAGCGAATTACCTCCGGGTCTGGAGGGCCTGGAGATTCATGTTCGCTCCGGTGACGATCCGGAATTCGGCGATGGATCGGCCACGCACACCGCCATGATCCGCGTCAGAGATCGAGATACACTCGCCCTGCGCATTGTCCATCAGGACCAAGGCGGTGATCTTGGGATCGTCGGCATATGGTGGCCGTAGCCCATGGATTGCGCGCGTCATTGAAGAAGAATATTCGCCCATGCAAGTCTGGCTCAATGGAGAGTTCGTCGATCACGACAGCGCGTCCGTTCCCGTCTTTGACGCGGGCTTTCAGCACGGCGTCGGACTGTTCGAGACGATGTCGGCGCGCAACGGCCGAGTATTCCGCGCTGAGGCTCATATGCACCGGCTCATCGAGTCCGCGCGTGAGTTGCTCCTCAGCGATCGCCTGCGTGAAGCGCCGCTTGTCGAAGCGGTAAACCACGTCGTGCATCGCAACGATTTCGATGCGGCGCGCGTGCGGCTGACCGTCACCGGCGGCAACCTCAACCGTCTTCAATCCAAGGGCGAGGGGCAGGTCGATCCGGCGGTGCTGATCGTCGCCCAACCACCGACCGAATACCCGCCGGCGTTCTTTGCCGAGGGAGTCACAACGATCATCGCCAACGGCCGTGACAATCCGTTCGACCCCATGGCCGGCCACAAGACGCTGAACTACTGGCCGCGCATTCATGCGCTGCAAAACGCGGCGTCCAAGAAGGCCGGGGAGGCGATCCGGTTCACCGTCAGCAATCACCTGGCCGGCGGTTCGGTGAGCAACATCTTCCTCGTCAAAGACGGCGAGCTGCACACGCCGATCGCGCGCGGCGAAGAGGTCAAGCAGGCGATCGCTTCGTCCGTGCTACCGGGAATTACCCGGGCTGCGATCATCGAGATCGCCGACTCGATGAACATCGACACGGTCAAGCAGCTGCTCGACATCAACGATCTGCTGGCCGCCGATGAGGTGTTCCTCACGAACTCGAGCTGGGGCGTGCTGCCGGTTGTTGGCGTTGAACGCGAGAAGATCGCCGAAGGCGAAGTCGGCGCGCTGACTCATCAGTTGCGCAACGCCTGGTTGGAGTTGGTGGAGAACGAGACGAGCAACGCATCGCCCAGAGAGACGGCCTAGACCTGTACCTTGTTCCCGAGCGAGCCGGCTCGTCGCCGAGCCCGGTCAACTTGGACCCCCAAAGATGTCCGCTGCGCAACAGGCGAGACCGCGGCCGGGGAGGGCACGGTTCGCTCGAATCTCCGAGCCGGCGCGATGCCACGATGCTCTATGCCTTCGTCCTAGTGCCAATTAGTCAGCAGGGTAAGTAGGTCGCTGGCCCCCCACATTGCCGTAGCAGTGCAGCTCACGGAACCAGCGCGCCTCACCGCTCTGAAGGGGAACAGGATCGCCGCGGGCGAGACAATCGACCGCCCAACCTCGCTCCTTTCACCTCAAATTGACATAAAAGGGGTCGGGAGTCGTTTTTGGTTCCGGTGCGGCATCCTCGGCGCGGGACGGCGCAGATTATTGCCTTCTGATCACGCGAACATTCGATCGGCCGTCACGCTTGGGCAGCAGTCCGCGGAGTTTGGCGCCGGCGGCGTTGATGAGCGCCAACCCTGTAAACACGATGATCGCCGAAATCACCGCGACAACCGCGAGCAGTAAGAGCGGCAGTCCGATCACCAGCACGAAGATCACCACCGCCAGTCGAACCACCCAACTGGGCTGAGCCGCGAGCCATCGATAGCCTCGGACGGCGCGCTGCCGCTGCTCGGTGGTGAAGGTCTGAATGCGAACGACTCGATCCATCGGAAATCATCGGCTCGTCATGACAGGCCGGCGGGTAATTCGCCGTCTTCCCACGATCCTATTCGGCGTTGGGGCGGAGGTTTACCGGCAGAAAGTTCACACATCATCCGGCTGGTATCCAGTCGATGCCGGTCACGGTATTCTGATGGGGCCTCGCTTCGTTGCGTCTACTATATATAGGATAGCCTGTCACCCACGAATACAAGATAATGGATACAGCGACCGCACCGCGTTTTGTTCACCTGCACCTGCACAGCGAATACTCGCTGCTGGATGGGGCGAATCGCATCGGTCCGCTGGTCCGGCGGGTTCGCGAGCTGGGGATGGACGCGGTGGCCGTGACCGACCACGGCAACCTCCACGGAGCCGTCGAGCTGTACATCAAGGCGGCCGAGGCCGGGGTCAAGCCCATACTCGGCATCGAGGCGTACGTGGCCCCAGGCGACCGGCGCGAGAAAGCCGGAGGCGGCATCGCCGACGGCAGTTACCACCTCGTTCTGCTCGCCGAGAACAACACCGGATGGAAGAACCTCATCAAGCTCAGCAGCGATGCGTTTATCAACGGCTTCTACTACCGGCCGAGGATGGACAAGTCCACGCTGAGCAAGTGGTCCGAGGGATTGATTGCGATCAACGGGCATCTCGGCAGCTCGATCGCGCACTGCCTCTTGCACTACGCGCAGACCAACAACGACGCCCACTACGAAGCGGCCGTTCGCGAGGCGCAATGGCACGCTCAGACGTTCGGCCAAAACGAGCGCGGCGAACCGCGGTTCTTCATCGAGCTTCAGCGTCATGACACGCCCGAACAGGATCGAATCAATCCGCTGCTGTTGCGATTGGCGCATGATCTTGATCTGCCGGTCGTTGCCGACAACGACGCTCATTTTCTGACGGCCGGGGACCACGACCTTCACGACACGCTCTGCTGCATCTCGATGGGGCGTACAAACGACGATCCCGGGCGGCTTCGATACTCCAAACAGCTGTACGTGAAATCCCCGGCCGAGATGGCCGAGCTGTTTTCGGATGTTCCGGAGGCGATTGCCAACACTGTCCGCATTGCAGATCGGTGCAACGTCGAGCTGGATTTCTCGACGAGCCACGCGCCGATGGTTGACGTCGTTCGTCATGGAGAGCCGCCGACCTACGCCGGCGGTGACCCGAGCGAATGGCTCATGCGGTACTGCGAAACCTTCGAGCTCCTCCCGTTTGATGCGCAACACAATGCAGGTCCTTCACCTGCCCAAACAAAGACAGACTGCGATCAAGCGCTTCGAGATCTCTGCGAGGCCGGCCTCATCTGGCGATACGGCCAGGAAGGGATAACCGCCGAGATTCGAAACCGGCTGGATTGGGAGCTGACGGTCCTGGCGGACAAGCTGATCAGCGCGTACTTCCTGATCGTGTGGGATTTCGTGAACTGGGCGCGGCAGCGCGGGATTCCCGCCACGGCCCGCGGATCAGGCGTAGGGACGATGGCGGGGTATGTGCTGGGCCTTTCCAACGCCTGCCCGCTTCGTTACGGGCTGCTGTTCGAGCGGTTCACCGACCCCGACCGCAGCGAGTATCCGGATATCGACATCGATATCTGTCAGGACGGGCGAGCGCAAGTCATCGACTATGTGCGCGGCAAGTACGGCCACGTCGCGCAGATCATCACGTTCGGACGGCTCAAGGCCCGAGCGGCGATCAAGGACGTGGCGCGGGTGATGGGCATGTCCCCGCGAGAAGGCCAGCGCTTGAGCAACCTCGTTCCCAGCGAGTTGAACATCACGATCGACGCGGCCCTTCAGAAGGAGCCGGACTTCAAGAAAGAATACGAATCGAACGAGCAAGTGCGTTGCGTGGTCGATCTGGCCCGGAGACTGGAAGGTCACGCGCGGCATGCAGGCGTGCACGCTGCGGGCGTGGTGATCGCCACGCAGCCGTTGGAGAGCATCGCGCCGTTGTATCGGACATCGGGCAACGAGGACACCGTCACCCAATGGGACGGGCCGACCTGTGAGCGCATGGGTCTACTCAAGATGGATTTCCTCGGCCTGCGGACACTTTCGACGGTGGAGCGGGCCAAGAAGCTCATCCGTGAAACGCTCCCCGAGGAGGCGGTGTGGGACGCTCTGGGGGGGCGCGAAGGCGACGGACCGCACCCGCTGGACCTTGAGCGGCTGGAGTACGACGATCCGAAAGTCCTGGCCTTGTTCCAGCGTGGCGACACCGCCGGCGTGTTCCAGTTCGAATCCGCGGGGATGAGACGAATGTTGAAGGACATGAAGCCCGACCGGCTCGAAGACCTCATTGCCGCCAACGCGTTGTACCGGCCCGGGCCGATGGACCTCATCCCCGAGTACGCCCTGCGCAAACACCGCCGGCAGAAGGTGCCGAGTATCCACCCGATCGTGGATCATTACACAGCCGAGACCTACGGCATCATGGTGTATCAGGAACAGGTCATGCAGATCGTGCACGGCCTGGGCGACATCCCATTGCGCCGGGCGTACAGCCTCATCAAGGCGATCAGCAAGAAGAATCGCAAGATAATTGACGCGGAGCGATCGCACTTTATCGGCGGCGCGCAGCAGAAGGGACTTTCCAAAACGCAAGCCGACGATCTATTCGAGCTGATCCTGAAGTTTGCTGGCTACGGTTTCAACAAATCGCACTCGACTGGATATGCGATCATCGCCTATCAGACGGCATATCTGAAGACATACTTCCCGAACCAATACATGGCGGCCTTGCTGACATTTGAAAGCGCCGCGCGCAAGGTCGAGCATTGGGTCGGGTATCTGGAGGACTGCAAGCAGACAGTCTTTGCGGACGACGAAAAGGATCGGCCTCACATCGGCGTGGAGGTCAAGCCGCCGGATGTCAATCTCTCGGAGGTTGAGTTCTCGGTGGTCTTTATGCCGGACGAACCGCGCGACTCGCTTCACGGACACGTGCGATTCGGCCTCAACGCAATCCGAGGTTCCGGAGGCGCCGCGGTCGAAGCGATTGTCTGCGAGCGGAAGAAGAGCGGCTCGTTTCACTCGATCTTCGACTTTTGCGAGCGGGTCGATTTGCGCAAGGCAAACAAGGCGACGATCGAGACCCTCGTGAAATCCGGGGCGTTCGATTCCATCTACAGCGTGCAAGCGCGATCCGGGGTGTTCGCAGCCATCAGCGAAGCCATCACCGCCGGACAACGTGCCGCCACCGACCGGCGTGACGGTCAGATGAACATTTTTGCCGCGGCTGAATCCCTTGACCCAGCTTCTGAGAAGGGTGACCGGCCGCTTCCCAAAGTTCCCCCGTGGGATGACGCCACGACGCTGGCGTTCGAGAAGGAGTCGTTGGGGTTCCATGTTTCGGGGCACCCGTTAGATGAACACGAGCGAATGTTGCAACGGTGTTGTACGTGCGCAATCAAAGCTCTAGCCGAGCGGAGAGGTACTGAAATTACGTTAGGCGGACTGCTGTCGCAAGTTCGCCGGCGAATCGTCCAGCGCGGGCGCAGCGCAGGTGAGAAGATGGCCATTCTCACGCTTCAGGACAAGACTGGCTCGATCGATGCCGTGGTGTTTTCCGAGCCCTACGCAAAGTACGCCAATTGTCTGCAGGTCGATGCCGTGGTGGTGCTCAAAGGCAAGCTCGATCGATCGCGAGGTGAGTTGAACTTCGTTGTGGACGAAGTCATCCCGATCGACGAGATTGAGAATCATTTCGCAACTCGGTTGGAGTTGGATCTCGTGGATGGTCCGGAGCACGAGCCGCTGGAGCAGACGATGCACGAGATCGAGGAGGTGCTGCGCGGCGCCGCCGCCGCCGCGGGGCGGGGCAACGGGCGTCGAGGCGTGAACGTACGATTGCTCTTGCACACCACCGGCAAGCGTATTGCGCTCAAACCCCACGGCCTGCGGATCGTTCCCAACGGGGAACTGGTCCAGCGACTCGGCCAGATTCTCTCGCCGCACCGCGTTCGGCTCGTCGGTGGAACAACGAACGCAAGTCAACGGAATCCGACCGGCGCCAAACGCAGCTGAAAACGTCTCGGGCCGTCTTAGGCCGCGTATCCGCCGAAGCCCAGGTCGTCGTAGTCGTTGTAGTCGTATTCGTCGCCGGCGGCCGGGTCGTCGGGCCAGGAGGGCGTGGCCCGGTGATGCACTTTGATCACGTTACTGATCTGCTCGGCGAAGATCGGGCGGAGAATATCGATCGCGCCGGCAAGCTCCTCGGCGAAGGGCGCCGACTTGCTGCGGAACAGCACCATCACGGCCAGACATTCGCCTTCGTGAAGGCACGAGAAGGCGATCACCTGGCACCCGGCCAGGAACCCCACCTCGGCCCCCACCCAGGCGGCGAATTCGTCCGCGTCGCTGAACGCCACGATCTCCGACTCCTCGGCCATTTGGGGGCACACGTACTGGCATAGATGATCCAACAAGGTGGTGACCGTTTCGCGCGGGCAGTCGTAGTTGACGTACGCGCCGAGGTCGAACCGGCCGGCTGAGTCCGGCAGAAAGACCGCGGCGTTGGTCGGGTCGGTCTTGGTCAGAAGGTACTCCAACGCGGTGCGCAGGAGGGCCTCGACGTCCAGCTCCTGCTTCAGAAGCGTGCGGAACTCGCTGGCCAT
>JAZFYE010000006.1:0-3007 GCA_036475395.1 Phycisphaerales bacterium | reverse complement strand
CCGTGTTCAACACATTTCCGAGTAACTTGATCACTGGCGAATCGCCGATGTCGATTATGTCTTTGAACGCCATCACGGCGCCGTCGATATCTCCGGTGAGCAGCTTGAAGACGCCTCGGAGTGCATCGAATTGGGCTCTGAAGACGCCTTCGACGAAAGCCGCCAATCCAACGATGATCACTTGCAGCGCGGTCAGTCCCACGCCGATACCTTCGACCAGAATCGCAAGGCCGCGAATTGAAAAAGACGCGGCACGAAACGATGCAGCGAGCACCGTATTGAATATCGTAGATACGGCGACAATAATCGGTGCCACCGATTGAAGCGCAGCTCGAAGATTGACGAAGGCATCTTCGATGGCATTGGCACGTATGATCGTTGCGGGCGAGAGTGCCTTGCCGAATTCCCGAGTGAAGCTCGTCGCGGCGATCTCCGCATTCGACAACGCACCGGCCAGCGTCTGCGTCTGCCTGGCGGCGGCGCGGAACGCACGGCCACCTTCGGCTGTCAGATCTCTGAACGCTTGAAGTAACCTTTCCCCGCTCAGCTCGGCCGCGCTGATCGCGCCAGACTGTTCGACCAGCAGCTGGGTAATGCCAGATTCGCGGAGCACTTCAGCAGACGCGAGCCCCGAGACGACGGCGCGCTGGATCTGCTGGCCGATCTGTTCGACATTCTTGCCGGAGATCGCGGCAATGTCGGCCGTGATCCGCGTGAACTCTGCGATCGTGTCTGCGCTATCGCCGAACACGATGGCCATCGTTCGCGCCACATTCGCCAGCTCGGTCAGCGCGAATGGCGTTTCCAGTACGATCTCATTGACGGTTTCGAGGACGATCGCTGCGGCTGAGGCGGATCCCGTGAGCGTTTCGAGAGCAACTTCGGTTTGCTCGAACGCAGCCGCAAGCTGGATCCCCTCTCTTCCGATACGGGAAAGGCCCAAGGCTGCCAATGCGGAGCCGATGAGGATGAGCCCTACCCGAACTTGTGGGATAGCGATTCCGATCGAACGGAGAACATTTCTGAAACCGACGGCGCCGGCCGCGGTCGTGCCGATCGCGATATTCAGGGTTCCGATAGCCTTCGCGAATGACAGGAAGCTTTTGCGGGTCCTCTCGGCGCCCTCTTCGGCAGCGCTGCTTAGCTGCTCGATTCGCTCCTCGGCTTCATCGAGGCGTTCGTTGAACTCTTTGGTTGACGCTTCTAGCTGGACGTTCAGCTCGCCGACTGTCAGACCCATGACGCTCGATCCTTACGTGTCCGCCCTCAGCGAACGCGCCTATAGCTTCTCGCATCGCTCGCGTCCGATCGGGATCGGGTCCGCTCACGCTGCTCGAACTCGTTTCGGCTGTGCCCATCTGACTGGCCAGCCGTTTGAGCGGCGTCGGATCTCCCGAGAACCCGACTGCCGTGCCGAGTGCTGCGAGATTCGCCTGCATCAAGTGGGAAGTGTTCGCGCGATCCGCCGCCGCGGTCGCGAATAGCTCGATCTGATCCCACGTCATTCGCCGGAGATCGGTGACGGAGTATCCTGCCCCGACGAGGAAGTCGAGGGCACCGGCGATAGTCGGGCCTTTGGTTGACCCAAGGCCACCAACGGCCCGAGGGCGCCCGCCAGCCCGATGAGTTTTGGGAGGGCACCGCCTCCGTCCTTCCTGACGAGCGATGTATCGATCACCGCCTGCAACAGATCCATGAAGTCTTCAAAGGTCGCTTTCGAGCGCAGCTCTTCGACTGTCCACCCGATCGTGGTGGCGACGATATCGAAACACTCGCCCTTCGCGCGGGAGATCAGCTCTGAAAGCTCGACTTCTCCGCTCAGTCCCTGAAGCTTCTGCATCATCGCGATTACGCGCGCCGAAAGAACCGCGCCCGTGTCGATATCCCATTGCATGACGACGATCTTGCTGCCGTCGTGTAGCTCGACGTCCACGAATGGGAAAAGGATCTTCAGCTCGCGCTCGTCACCATCGGTCTTCGCGCGCGTGCTCTTGCGTTTCGCCATGCGCCCCACACCTCCCTTGTGTGCGCAGAACCTACCTGAGCTACCTGAGCGAGTCTATAGACGAAAAAAGCCCCCGCTCCGCCGAAGCGTGAGCGGGGGCTGCATGGCTTGGGTTATCAGCTCCGCTCAGGTCGCGGACCCGAATTACGGTGTCTCGGGGAAGATCTCCATCGTTCCGAAGCGCGTCGAGCCTCCGGCGTCGAACAGATCGATTATGAGACTCGTCACTTGGAACTCATCCCTGTTGAACACGAAGGCGTCATCCGTGAGCCGAACCGAGGTGCTCGGGACGGTCCAGATGATGTTGATCCCCACGTCTGTCAGCAATCGCACGCGCGTCTGGCCCGCGAAGGTGAACTGCGTGAACGGCTGAATGTCATCGTGGGCGACTTCGATGTGGTCGAAATCCGCCTCCATCGGTTGAAACTGCCTAAACGGTTCGGTGTTGGGCGTTACCGTCTCGAAGTCCAGCAGCCGAACGCGGCCAGGAAGGGGATCGACCGTGAAGTCGGTATTCAGGACCGTCGCGAAGGTCGGTTCGTAAGTCACCTCGATGATCACGCCAGACGCAGGAGCCTCACCTCCAAAGTAGGTGATCTCACCGGACACAGCAGTTGCGCCGACTTCGATGGCGATCTCGCCGGACATCGGCGCGGAGCCCGAGACCAGATCGCCCGTTCGATCGACCGGAACGCCGGCAGTCGTCTCCTGATAGAGCGAGACGTCACCGATGACGCTGATCTTGAAGTCGAGCGCAAAGTCTCCCGTTGTCTCGCCGAAGGTGCCGCCCTGACCCGTCCCTACGGCTTCGAGCGTGCGCGTGTCGGCTGTGATGACCACGGTGGACTCGTCGATCAGCTGATGTGAAAGATCGAGGAAGTTCTGCGGCTCGTCGGTGAGCTGGAAAGTGTCGCCCACGATCGAAGCTGCGGGATCTCCGACCACATCGACGAGCGTGGCAGATCCAAACATGAGCTGCATGTTTTCGGGCGAGTGCTGGAA
>JAZFYE010000005.1:0-3234 GCA_036475395.1 Phycisphaerales bacterium | reverse complement strand
ACAGGTTGTGTTACAGCTTTCTCTTCTTCAGCGGACTCTTCGTCTTCGGCGTATTCGCACTCGACGAGAGCCAAGTGCTTCGGCTGGCCGTGTTGCTCACAGGTGTGGTCACGCTGGTCGCGGGCCTCCTGAACACGTACGTCCCGACGTCTCCTCAACTACTATCGGTTCCTTACGAATCTGTAGACCATACGGTCTCCAACCGATGCGCCCCAGATTTCCCCGTTATCACCTACACCAATTCCTTCGGGGAAACTGGTACCGCCGCTTGGGCTGGGATCAGGTATGAAGTCGGTGATGGTTCCATCGAGAGTGCCGACGTAGATCCCCCGGTGCCAGCCGGGGTTGTAACCGTATCCGCCCTCAGCACCGGCTCGCGATTCCGAATCAACGGCATAAAGGGTATCACCGAGGATACGAATGCCGCTCGGCCGACCCCAGTGAGTCCAGATCGCCAGGAGGTTCCCCTCAGGGGAAAGGACCTGTAGTCGGTTATTGGTTCGGTCGCCGACGTACATCCTGCCCTGAGAATCCACAGCGATCGCGTGGGGGCCTTCGAATTGCAGCGGGCCATAGCCTTGCTCGCCCCACGCCTCGATGAACTCACCTTCGGCCGTCATGTGGACGATGCGACGATTCGAAGCCGGACTGATGTGACCATCCACGATATACAGGGTGCCATCCGGCCCGATTGAGAGGTCAGAGGGTTCATTGAACTGTCCTGGCCCGTCACCGCGGATGCCCGGTTCACCCAGTTCAAGCAGGAGTTCTCCCTGCTGATTGAACTTGAAGATCTGATTGCCCTTCTCCCCGTCCACTACACCCGCGTCGATGAGCCAGAGATTGTCGTCGTCATCCACGATGATGCCATGGGGCCAAACGAACATGCCGGCGCCAAAGCTGTAGAGGAACTCGCCCTCTGGGCTGTACTTCACGGCAGGATCGACATCCGACTGCAGACATGCATTGTTGTTCCCGCCACAACGCTCAAATACCCAGACGTTGCCTTCTGAGTCCACGTCGATCGCGTTGCCGGAGCCCATCGCGCGACCATCCGGCAGGGTGATCACATCCACGTACGTGGCGTAGTTGTTCGGATAGTCCGGTAGGACAGTATTCTGGTTGGCATCTTGCTGAGCCGAGGCCATCAGGGGGGCTACAGCCATCAAGATGAGCGTCAGTGATCCGCCGGAGAGGGAGATGTGCATCCGAGACTACTCCTGTGCTGAGTTCAACGAGCCGCACCGGTGCCCGTCCGAGCGATTGAAGAACACGGCCGACCCCAGCGACCAGGACAGTACTATGATCACTTGCATGTCTCAAGTAATATTCTGCGGACCTAGGCGGTGACTAGCCGTCACCTTTCGATGCGCAGACAAGTTGTTCACAATGCCCCAATGAACAGAAGGCGACGCTCGGACTGCCCTATCGCTATCTCCCTCGATCTCTTGGGTGATCGTTGGACCCTGCTCGTGCTCCGCGACATGGTCTTCTATCAGCGCCAATACTTCCATGAGTTCATGGACGCCGTAGAGGGTATTGCATCGAATACGCTTGCCGACCGCCTGGTCAGACTCGAGCGGGCCGGGGTCATTTCCAAGGAACGCGATCCGAAGGATGGGAGGCGGAGGAGGTACGTGTTGACCGACTACGGGATAGAGGCGATCCCGTTACTGGTCGATTTGAACGTCTGGGGCGCCAAGCTAGGCCCCGATCGGGCCTATCCGGCGTCGCGTCTTGCCCGCATGAGGGACCACCGAGAGAGCACCATTCGCCATTACCGCGACCGCGTGCTCGCGAGCCGAGGGGGCGAGGGCCTCGACCAGAGGACTCTGGAGCCGGGCGTCCCCAAAGGTGCCCCCTGACCGCTCATCACCTGGCCACGAACCGGTCTCCGATGAACGCTTCCTCCCGAGGTCGGCATCTCAAGCCTTGAGGCGATCAGGTTGTATCGGGTGGGCCACGGCCTCGCGCCCGCAGCCCCTTTCCCGCCGGGATACTCAAAAAGTGGGCCTGGGTAGACTCGAACTACCGACCTCAAGCTTATCAGTTGGATTTCAAGAAGATTGCGATTCCGGTAACTTCACTGATACCAAGGCGTTACCCCACGATTTGCCCGGAGTCGAAATCGTCGCTTTGTCGGAATTCTTGGCCTGAACTGGCACCGGAACTGGCACCAAGTTTGGCGACTCGCTGACGACCTGCGGATCAAGTCAATACTTGGACATGGGGTCTTCTTAGCGGCGTGGTCCGCGGACGGTCGCCCTCCCGACGGCCAACAGGGGCGGGGGCGGCGGCGCTGGGGGCTCACCGGGAAGATGACGAAGACGCCGTACGCAAAGCGCTTGACGGAGCTTCTTGTGAAGTTCAAACATGCACGACCACAAACAACACTGTGGGTGAGCTGTCGCCGGAAGAGCTAAGCGTGGCCGGACGGCTCGGCCGAACTCGCGACATTTTAAGGAAGGAATTCAATGAACAGAAAGTATGCGTTAACGCTCGGCGCTGTCGGGCTCTCAATCGCTCTTGCCGCGCCGCCGGCGTTCGGCCAGCAGGCGGCCCCAGGTAACATGAACATCGTGATCGTCTGCGGGGACGAAAACGGCACCTACGCCAAGTGCACGAGCCTGGACGACCGCTCGCTCGAGCTCCATCTGCGTCTCGACTTGGGACACCGGGTGACCATGATGCCTGATGACACCGGCGAGGCCGAAATGCAGGCGGCGGCCGACGCGGCGGACTTGGTAATCATCCCCGAGTCGGTGGTCTCCAACGGGGTCGGCACGAAACTCACTGCAACGTCGACGCCGGTCGTCAACATGGAGGCGTTCCTGCAGGATGAATTTCAGTTCGTGGACCCGGACGGTGTGAGTGTCGATCCCGGCTCGCCAGAGGGAGGTGCCGGGGGCACCGTTGAAGAGCCGACCGGTGAGGTCGAAATCGGCCACTTCGGCGCCATCGATGGCGAGACCGATATCGTCATCGTGGATCCTTCACACCCGCTGGCGGCAGGGCTGTCGGGCCGCGTTACCGTCTATACCATCCCTGCGGAGATCAACTGGGCCGTGAATGAGGTGTTGGCACCCGGGGTCCAGTCTGTGGCCGCCCTTCCGGACTACCCTGAAGCGCAGTCGATCTACTTCATTCTCCCAGGCGATGCGCTCTTCGACGGCTCGCCCTCGCCAAACCTGCGCATCTCGCTCTTCACCGAGAACAACAACGACCTTGGCACGT
>JAZFYE010000004.1:0-7155 GCA_036475395.1 Phycisphaerales bacterium | reverse complement strand
TTGACCAGCGTTGGATAGATCACCGATTCGCCGTGGGGGTGGTAGTTGCCCGAGGTATCGCCGGCAATCTTGGCACATTTACGGTGCTTGGCCCGCGGCGAGAGGTTCAGATCATTCATCGCCACCAGGATTCGACGCTGCGACGGCTTGAGCCCGTCGCGCACGTCCGGCAGGGCGCGGTCCAAGATCGTGGACAGCGCGTAGGTCAGATAGCTGTCGTGCAACTCACGCTCGATCTGCCGATCGACGATCAGGCCCGCTCCACTCGGACCTGATTGATCGTCAAGCGTGGTAGTGTTCAGATCGTCGTTCATGGGCATTTGGTGGGCCGTCCCGGCCTTGGAAAGTTGCGGAATCCGCGCCGTTGATCCTGCTCAAAACAGGGCCCGTATTGTAACCGATTTTGGTCCGGTTGAGGGGCTTCGCAACTTGGCGGATTAGACTATTTCGCGCGGCTACGCCGTAGTGATTTTGCGGGCCCAAACCAGGTATTCGACGTTGCCGTGGCCCCGCGTCTTGCGGCCGCTCTTGGCCCCACGAATCGGCGAGGTCGTGCTCGCCAGCACCTCCACGCCCAGCTGCGGCAGCTGAGCGACCACGCGTTTTAGCACTTCTTCAGCGCGTTCCTCCGCCAGCGTGCCATCGACCAGCCACGACTTCTTTTCGTCCCCTTCGAGTTCATAGTGCGGCTTGACCAGCGTGATGATCCGACCCCCGGACGCGAGCCATTTCAGCGCCGCGGGAACGGCATGCTGCTGTCGTGTCCAGCCGACGTCGATAGTGACTAGATCGACGCCCTCAAAGCCCACCGGCTCCGAGGGTGGGTGATCTTCCGGCCTAAGAACATGCAGCACATTGGTCCGCTCCATGACGATCACGCGCGGATCCGTGCGAAGCCGATAGTCCAGCACGCCGTACCCGGTGTCGATCGCATACACCTCCGACGCGCCGTGTTGCAGCAGGCAATCCGTAAACCCGCCGACGTTGCAGCCGAAGTCCGCGCAGACGAGCCCGGTTACATCAACGCGAAACTCGCGCAGCGCATGTTCGAGCTTCACCCCCGCGCGCGAAACATACTTCTTGTCATTGGCTTGCGTCGTGATAACCCAACAATAGCCCCGTCCCGAAGGGCGGGGTTGAATCCTTCGCCAACAGCGCAGACCGCGCTCCGCAACCGCGGGCTCCCGCCCGCGGCTGTCGACGGCTCCTAGCACACGCCCACTACGGCGATCCTGGCGCGGTCCGCTGCCTCAAGCACCTTTGGCTTGTCGATCAAAATCACACGGCCGGCGCCGAGCGCAACACAACCAGCCCCGGCTTTGGCTAATTGCTCGATCGTCTCCACGCCGATCGTTGGCACGTCCGCTCGCATGTCATGCCCCCCGGAAGCTGTTTTCAACAAGGTCCAATCCTTTGTGCGACACAACTGACCAGTTCGTTCAATCAGCGCGCTCGTTCCTTCCACCGCTTCCACGGCAATCACATCGCGCTCGCGCACGGCGATCGACTGTCCAATGTCCAGCTCGACGATGCGCTCAAGCAATGGCCAGCCGAACTCGATATCGCCGCGCTGTTGTTGGGTTGGTGGCACGGAACCCATGACGCCTTCGCCGGCCAGGTGATCGGGAATGTACGTCGTCGAGTCGATGAGGGTGATTCCGCAGTTGGCCAATTCGTCTGCGACCGCTGCCAACAATGCCGGCGTTCGCCGGTCGTGGCGCAGACGACGGTACCAAAGCCTCACGGCGCGCCAATCCGGGAGTTGGCGCACCAGCTTCAGCGGATCGTGCATGCGTGTCTTGGCCACGGAGCCGACCATGATCGCTTCGGTGACATCCCATCGCCGAAAAAGTCGGATCCATCTGCCGAGCTGGACAATCCCCGCCTGACTGAACGTATCGCACAATCCCGGTAGGTTGGCATCATATTGATCGCGCAATCCTACACAGCAGACCCGACCGCCGGCCGCCTTGATGCCCGACGCAACGAGCAGCGGCAGCGTTCCCTGCCCGGCAATGAGACCCAGGTTGTGATCGTTTGTACTCAAATTGTGGTCGCCGACCTTCAGCCGATAGACGTCGAAGGCGATCTCAGCATCAGTTCATATCGTACCTTGCAGATGGCTCCAGTCTGGCAAACGCTACCATGAACACCATGGTGTGGATGGTTCTGGCCCTGGCGGTGGTCGGCGTGGCGATCAGCCTGCCCGTGACCGCGCTGCTGTGCCAGGTCGGTCATCGATTGGGGGCGCTCGATTCAACCGGCGCGGCCGGGCATGCCAAGCAGCTTCGAAAGGTGCCAAACATCGGCGGCGTGGGAATCTTTCTCGCGGTCGCTCTGCCGTTGGCGGTGGGTCTGTTGGCGCTGCACTTCGTCGACACCACGCTGTTGACCAGTTGGATCCCCGGCCTCGAGCCGCACCTGCCGCGCCTTCTTGAAGGTGCGGATCAAACGATCTCATCCACAGCGACCGCATTGGCGATGCTCGGCGGCATGATCGTTCTGCACGCGCTCGGTTTGATCGATGATCGCCGAAGTCTGAATCCGTGGTTGAAGTTGCTTGTTCAAGTTGCCGTCGCGGCAGCGATGGCGATCTGGTTCGACGTGCGGTTGATGTCGCTGCTGGGGCCGTGGCTGAGCGTCATCGTCACGGTCCTGTGGATCGTCGTCGTCATCAACGCGATCAACTTCATGGACAACATGGACGGGCTGGCCGGGGGGGTCAGCGCCATCGCGGCGGCGCTGTTCATGGCGGCGTGTATCGTCAATCACCAATGGTTTATCGCGGCGACATTAGCGATGCTCGTGGGTGGGCTGGTCGGCTTTCTCGTGTTCAACTTTCCGCCAGCCAAGATATTCATGGGCGACGGCGGGTCGTTCGTGATTGGATTCGTCTTGGCGGTGCTGACGGCGCGCACGACCTACTACGATCCACAACACATCGATTTTCCGCTGGGGGGTGGGTGGTACGGCGTGTTTATGCCGTTGATCGTGCTGGCGATCCCGTTGTATGACTTTACAGCGGTGACGCTTATTCGACTCAAGCAGAGGCGCAACCCGCTAATCGGCGATCAACAGCATTTTTCGCATCGGCTCGTGCAGCGAGGCCTGTCGCCGCGCGGGGCGGTGGTGGTGATCTGGTCGGCGGCGGCGGTGACGGGGATCGGCGGCGTGTCACTCGGCCGGCTCGACGCCTGGCAGGCGGCGCTGGTTGGCGCTCAAACGCTGCTGGTGCTGATAATGATTGCGCTTTTTGAACACGCCAGCCGACGCACGGTGGCGGGGAACGATCGTTCGTCATGACCGGCGAGTCCCCGCCAAGTCGATTCGCCCAAGCGATGCGGTGGGTTGGGGGCGTCGGGATTGTCGTCATCGCCGTCATGCGCTGCGTGATCTCGTTCGCGCCGCAGATTGTTTTCGATATTGATCCCGCGCTCGATCCGACGCCGCTGGCCGGACTGGGTCCCGGTGGAAGCATCGTGTTGGACGCGCTGTTGCTGCTCGCCTGCGCCTGTGCATTGGTCGGCGAGGTGCTGACGAAGCGCGGCGTCGATTGGATGTTACTTCTTCTGGCCTTGGCGCCGGCGCCGCTGGTGATCTGGCACGGGCTGGATGATGCGGGCAGCCTGTGGCGAGGCTCAACGTGGATGGCGGGCATGGCCGCGTGCGCAGTCGGCGGACACCTGGCCCGCGATCGATCGATGCGCGTGATCCTGCTGGCGCTACTGCTCGGCGTAATCGGCGTATTGATGGTTCGGGGCGCGGCGCAAATCCTTCACGAGTTCCCGCGCGATATCGCACAATTCGAGCGCAGCAAAGACGCGTTCTTCGCCGCCCGCGGATGGGAGGTTGACTCATCACAGGCCCTGGCTTACGAACGGCGACTGCGGGCGACCGATCCGACCGCGTGGTTCGTCACGACCAACATCTTCGCGTCGTTCATGGCCGTCGGCTTCGTCGTCGGCCTGGGGGCAGCGATCTGCGTGCTCAAGAAACAGTTGGGGCGATCGTGGCTGAGCGCGTCCATCATCGGGGCCGGTTTGTGTGCAGCGGGACTCGTGTTGTCCGGATCCAAGGGTGCGATGTTGGCCGCAGCGGGGGGATCGGCGTTGCTCGTGCTTCCGGTGTTGCATCGACGCGTGGAAACAGTATTTCAACGCCGGATCGGACTGGCGGCGGTGGGCCTTGTTTTCGCGGCGCTGCTGGGCGTTGTTGTGCGCGGCGCGTTGCTTCCGGAGTCGTTTCTCGGCGACAAGAGCTTGTTGTTTCGCTGGCACTACTTGGTGAGTGCCGGGCGGGTTGTCGCCGAGCATTTTCTAACAGGCGTCGGCCCTGATGGATTCAAGGCGGCGTACACCGCGGTGCGCGTACCGCGCAACCCCGAGGAGGTCCTCAGCGCCCACAGCATGTTCGTCGATTGGACGACGACACTCGGTGTTGTCGGCGCGGCGTGGACTATCTTGGTGCTGGTACTCCTGTGGCGCAGCGGTCGCGCATCCGACACCCCCGGAACGAAAAAAGACAACTCGGCCCACGGGCGGGATTCAAGGGCGCCGTTGTATGCGGCGCTGGCGGTGGTTGTCTTGGGGTTGCTCCCGGCGTTCCTCTTCGAGGCCGTCGCCTTGGATACCGCGACGAAGGAGGCGACGCGCATCGCGGGGGTCTTGGCGTTCGTGGTGGGGGCGGCTGGGCTGACCGTACTTTTTCATCGCCTGTCGCCGGGAGCGCTTGATCGAATATGCATCGGAGCCCTTGTCGCGCTTGTGATTCAGGGACAAATCGAGATGACGTTCTTCGATCCCGGGTCGGCGGTTTGGGCGCTGTGCCTGATTGGTTTCGTCGGTGGTGCGACCGCCACGCGAGGCGGCGCGATCGTTGGGTACGCTAGCGCAGCCGTACTATTAGTGGGGTCGGTATGGCTGGCTGCTTTCGGCGCCGCGCCGGCGCTTCGTGCGCAGCAACTGATGATCCAGGCCGCCGACACGCTGTATCCGCCAGCCGTGGGTCGAGCTGAACAAGCGCGTCAACGTTGGGAGGCGGCTGATCTCCTTCGCAACGCTTACGATTATCATCTCGACACGGATTACTTTCTGATCGAGCAATCTGCACGTCAATTTGCCGTGGCGTCGAGCCTGACTGACCACGCACAACAATTGGACCTACTCGACAGAGCCATCGAATCGGTGCGCCGCGCGATCGAGGATCACGATAAGCCGTCGTCAATCGCCTTGGCCGGCGAGTTGTATCGACTCAAAGCGTTGCGCACGAAAGACGACGCCGATTGGAGCACCGCGATCGAATTTGCCCGTCGAATGACCGAGCTCGATCCGTACGGGATCGGCTCGTGGAAGCGCCTCGGCGATTTTCAATGGGAGAGAGGTCGGCACTTCGAGGCCGCCCAAGCCTACGATCGGGCGCTTCAGGCTGATGCCAACTTCGAGCTCGATGAACTCAAGCAGTTGCCGCCACATGAGCGCCGAACGCTGCTCGAGCGGATCGAGCAGGTCTCATTCGGGCATGATGAAGTCGATTCCGGCGAGAGCGACCGCAACTGATCGCCGGTGAGTGTCACCCGCGCAGCACCTTCACGAGCACGAACACGCCGATAATGCCGACCACAACTCCGATGACGCCGCCGATGACATAACCTGTGCGGTAGGGGGTCGAAGCGTCGTTCGGCTCGGGACCACGATCGAGGCCTCCAAAGACGTGCTCGGGGAAGTCCGCAAAGATTGCTTGGTCGATGCCCGCTTCCGGGGGCGCCTGGCCCGGGGCAACGATGCTGATGGTGATCGCAAAGGATTGGTCTCGCACTGGGGCAAGACACACCTTGTCGTCGCAGGCTTGGTAGGTTGCCTTGACGGTCAGCGAGGCCACGCCGGGCTTCGCATCGCGGCGAACGACCACCGGAAGATACGCGATGGCCCGCTCGGAGAAGACGCCGTACTCGACCGGTTCGCTGAGAAAATTGACCATCGTCATGTGGGGCTGCGGCCACTTGATCAGCTCGGGATGGGCGAGAAGCGGACTTCCCACCGGCGTCTGAACGTTGATCGCGGTCTTGATGTAATCCTCGGGATCGCCCAGCTCAGGCGGCACGATCGGATCGTTGGTATGGGTGTGCCACTTGGGTTGATGATCGATGATGATGGCGATGCGCAAGTCGCCGCCGGGTTCGACTGCGTTACGGGCCGGGTAGACCGTGACGCGCACCACATCGCGCGAGTCGCCGAAGTCGGAGAACTGGGCGATAACGGGCGTGGCCAGGAGCAGGCCGAGACTAAGTGCGATGCAGCGAGCGGGTCGGTGACTCATGCGTTTTTTCGTCGCGGCGCTAGTTGGCGGCTATTGCTTCGGCCTTGGGCCGCAGAATGGCATAGGTGGGAAGACCCGGGAGCTTGAAGAGTTTAAGAAGATCGCTCGCGGGCGGTGAATTGGTATCTTGCGCCTGATACTTGATTTTTACATAGTCCTCGAGCCGAGCCACGACTTGTTCATCCTCGAAGGTTGTCTTGTCCATGGCGATGCAGTTCTTGCACCACGTTGCCCACATGTCGATGAAGACGAGTTTGTTCTCGGCCTTGGCCTGCGCCAAGCCTTTATGCGGCGACCCCGTCCAACCCGCTTCCTTGAGCCGGGCCTCGACGGCAGCTTGAACGACCCCGCTTTCGACATTTGTACTGTCGTAGATTCCCCACGCGAGGTAGCCGTAGTACGCAGCAAACGCGAGGATGAAGACGCCCATCGCTTGTTTGACGCGAACCATCCAGGGGCCGGGCTTGGGCAGGAAGGACAGACCTCCGCCCGCAAACGGCCAGGGCAACGCCATGCCCAGACCGAGGAAGAACGGCAGGGCCAGGTACATCGTTGTGCCTTTGGCGTATTGATCGGAGGAGTACACGATGACCTGGATCACGACCGGCGCGACACACGCTCCGGCCAGAAGCGCCGAGATGCCGCCCATGCCGAACGCCAGCGCGAAGGTGCCTCGTTTACCCTTGCCTGCAAGGTCGAGCTTGCCTTGTAGCTTCGAGAAATCGATGGCAAAGACATCCAACATGGCCAGGCCCAGCATGATGAAAAGGATGGCGATTCCGACGTTGAACCAGATCGTGGAGTTGATGGCGCCGAACGTGCTTGCGGTCAGGATGACGA
>JAZFYE010000003.1:0-3286 GCA_036475395.1 Phycisphaerales bacterium | reverse complement strand
ATTGACTGGCTCATGACCCTGGAGTTTGCGTGGTACAGCACGATGTTCGGCGTGTATTTCTTCGCCGCCAGTTGCTGCGGGTTCGGGGCGACGATGATCCTGCTCTTCTACTTCCTGCAGCGGGCCGGGCGTGTCACTGAATCGGTCAGCGTTGAACATTACCACGACTTGGGCAAGTTCCTGTTTGCGTTCGGCATCGTGTTCTGGGCGTACATCGCGTACAGCCAATACATGTTGATCTGGTACGCGAACATGCCTGAGGAAACAACGTGGTTCCTGGTTCGGCAGCTCGGCTCGTGGAAGGGACTGAGCGTCCTGCTGATCCTGGGCCACTTCCTTATTCCGTTCTTCTTCCTGCTTTCCAGGCACACCAAACGTTCCAAGGGCGTGCTGGCGGCGGCGGCGGCATGGATGGTCGCCATTCATTTCATCGATATGTATTGGCTGGGGATGCCGGCGGTCCCGATCGAGCTGGTGCAGTCGGTTGGCGGCGACTACCAGGCCCTCGTGACCGCGTTCCAAGCCCCTGAAAACGCGGCGTATGATCTGAACTGGCAATTGTTCGACGTGACGTTGCTACTGGGGTTTGCCTCGCTGATGGTGGCGGGCACCGCGTTTGGTTTGCGCAGCCGATCGTTGGTGCCTGAGCAGGACCCGCGGCTGGCCGAGTCTTTGGCGTTTGAGAATTACTAAAAAGGCATTAGGCATTAGGCACTAGGTAAGAAGAAGCAACGACCAACAACCAATGACTGACCACTACGAACACAACATCGATGATCATGAGGATCCCGCGGCGAGCTCGACCTGGCTGGTGGGGTTCATCGGCGTGGTGCTGCTCGTCGTGACGATGCTGGGTGTGACGGCGCTGTACTACAACGTCAAAGCGCAACGGGTGGACGAGGAGGTCGTGAAGCCGGACATCAACGAACCAAAGAATCTTCGCGTTCACCAGGAACGGCGTCTGAATGCTCCAGCCCGCTGGGTTGAGCGCGACGACGGCGGCGAAGTTACGCGCGAATTGGCCATTCCGCTTGAGAGAGCGATGAAGATTGTGGTCGAGGAATACGGCGCAGCCGAGGTCTCACCGACGGCGTCGGCATCAGGTGACATGCCATGACGAGGGGAATCACAACACAGCAGGTAGCAGCACGGCCAAGCCGGATCGCCATCATCGGAGCCGCGATCGTCGTTGGCGGCGCGTCGTCGGTTGCTCAGGTCCCGCCGTTAAACTCCAACGACCCGCCGGAGGGCGTGGGCATCGACGAGCGGCTCGACGAGCAGTTGCCGCTTGATCTTCAGTTCATCGACGACACCGGCCGAACCGTCACGCTGGGCGAGTATTTCGATCGTGGTATGCCGGTCGTCATCACGCCCGTCTTCTATCGCTGCCGGAATCTCTGCTCCGCCACGCTCAATGGCCTGGCCGAGGCGCTCAATGAGATCGAATGGTCGGCGGGCGAGGATTTTCAGATCGTCACCTTCACGATCAACCCCAAGGAGGAGTATCGGCTGGCGGAGGTCAAGAAGCGAAACTACCTGGGGATGTACGAGCGAGAGCAAGCCGCCGATGGATGGCATTTTCTTACGGGCGACGAGCAAAGCATCACAGCGCTGACGGAGGCGCTCGGTTTTCGGTACCGTTTTGTCGAGCGCACCGGCGACTATGCGCATGCGGCGAGCATCGTCGTGGCCACGCCCCAAGGCCGGCTGTCGCGCTACATCAATACGGTGATGCCGGACGCCCAAACGCTGGACAAGGCGCTGATCGAGGCGTCGCAGGGCTCGATCGGCTCGCCGTGGGACCGCCTCGTGCTGTGGTGCTCGACCTTTGATCCCTCAGCCGGCAAGTACGTCCTGGCGGCGCGGAGAGTTATGACCCTCGGCGGTCTGGCCACGATGTTGATCGTGGTCATCGGCTTGGGCATGTTGTGGCGACACGAACTGAAGATCAGGCGACACAAGCTGGCGACGGAAGGATTGCAAACGTGAATCTCCTTTCGCCGATGTTCTCGCTGCTGGCTCAGACCGGACCCACCGGCGGGGGATTCTGGTTCCCGGAATCGGCCTCGACCACCGCGCCGCACTTCGACAGCGTGTTCGACTGGATCACGAGGATCTGCATCTTTTTCTTTTTATTGATCGTGGGCGCGATGGTGTGGTTCATGTTCAAGTATCGCCGGCGGGAGCACGTGGCGAGCACGGAGGGCCCGACCCACAACACGCCGCTGGAGATCACCTGGACCGCGATCCCGCTGATTCTCGTGATCTTGATTTTCTACATCGGATTGCAAGGGTACGTGAACCTTACGACGCCGCCGGAGAACTCCTACGAGATCGAGGCGGTCGGCCAGCAATGGTTCTGGAGCTTCAACTACCCCAACGGCGCGACGGATATCAACATTCTACACGTTCCCGTCGGTCGTCCGGTCAAGATCAACCTGCGCGCCAACGATGTGTTGCACGCCCTGTTCATCCCGGCGTTTCGGGTAAAGATGGACGCAGTGCCCGGTCGCCATACGGAACTGTGGTTCGAGGCGACGCGGGAGGGCGAATTCGAGCTGTACTGCGCTGAGTACTGTGGCACCCAACACTCACAGATGGTGGGAAAGGTCATCGTCTATGACTACTTCGCGTTCGAGGCCAAGATCGACGAGCTGGCGAACTGGCTGGAAAAGGTTCCGGATGAAGACCTCCACAAGGCCGGAGTGGTTCTCTACAACCGTTGCACGAGTTGTCATACCGTCGACGGCTCGCCGTTGATTGGTCCGTCGTTTCAGGAAACACACAAGCTTTTCAAGAGTGGCGGGACACGCAAGTTGGCCGGCGGCAGCGCCGTGACCGTCAACGAAGGCTATCTGCGAAACTCGATCCGCAAGCCGATCGACCAGATCGCTGCGAAACCCCAGGGTGACGCCTATCCCAGCTCGATGACGCCGAACATAGCCGACCAACTGGGTACGCGCGGCGTGGAAGCGATGATCCAGATGATCATGCGCCTCGATGAGCTGGTTGACGACGATGGCAAGCTGATCGAAGTGAAGATAGCAGACATCGTTGTCGGGACTGAGGAGCCGCAATGAGATGACCACGATTGACACGACCAAACCGACGCCTGGGGCCGACGCGCCGCCCGTCGACAATTACCTCACGCATTCCACTGGCATCATGTCGTGGCTGGGGACGCTGGATCACAAGCGCATCGGGGTCATGTACCTTCTCTCGATCCTGACGGCGTTCTTCCTGGGCGGAATGTTCGCGATGCTCGTGCGGCTGGAACTGATGTATC
>JAZFYE010000002.1:0-6249 GCA_036475395.1 Phycisphaerales bacterium | reverse complement strand
CCGCCTCCGGTGAGCGTAAATTGCACCGTGCTCTGTACGCGACCGGAAGCCGTAAGGGCGATCCCGGCCGGGATCTGCCATTGCGTATCGCCTGAAATGAAAACCGTTGGCGAGAAGCTCTCTTCGTCGATGAATCCCGTCGTGCGGGCGAGAACGGGCGCCTCCAGAATGTCGAAGATCAACGGTGCGTCTTGGCCGGCGAATGCGCTGATCTCTGCGTTGATGGCGTTTACGACGCTCTGGATGTCGGTGTAGTTCTGATCGTGGTCTTCGGCGTAGGTCTGGTAGTCGGCTGCGCCGATTCCTTGGCCGTCAACGAAAGACTTGAATAGATCGAGATCGACCGCCATTGCTATACCTCGTTCCCATCTTGATCGAGCTTGGTGATCTCTGGATAACCGTGCACGCCGTCATTGTAGAAACTGCCGCCAGGCAAGCCGTTGCCCTTATAGAATTCATAGGGCCGCACGATCAGATCGAAACCGAGCGGCACGGTTGGAGACACGATCCCATCATCTTCATCGAGAAAGCAGATCCGCCCTTGCTGCCTCACGCGATCAGCTGGCCTGATCACCTGATAGCGACCCTGCGCATCTTTTTCTAGGAAGACAGACTGATCCACGCGCGCGTAGAAGCGCGCCTTCGGGCCGTTGATCTTCACTGGTACATCGCGCAGCAACTTGTCGCTGCCGATATCTACATCCACTACCCAAGTGAACTCCGCCAGTCCGATCACATCGAAATTCTTTTGCACCGGATCCGACATGACGCGGCCACGGATCTGTTGCTGTATCGCATTCTGCTCTCTGGCGATTAGCTGCTTCAGATCGCCGCTCATGGTCGTACCCCCACAGTAACCTCGAAACAGTTGAGCGAGGCGGTGTGTGCTCCGCCACGAACGAGTCGGCGGCTGATCGTCCTGATCGCGTAGCGCCGTTGATCGAGGCCATCGCCTACTGCGAAGATATCGTCAGGTTCGAGCACGAGATCGTGGATCATCTCGACAGTTCGGATATTCTGCTTCGCCCTCTCGCGGCGAAGAATGCGCTCGGCTGCGTCGTCCGCATCGGTCTGCGAGTTGATCAGATGGTTTTCGACGGTGATCTCTTGCTTGTCTTCCGATCTGATTCCCGATACCTGGCAGACCCCGCGAATTTCCTTGAAGACGTACTCGTAAGGAATGCCCTCCATCCGATACTCGCCACGCCCGGCTTGTCCAAGGATAAAGCTAATGGCTTGCATGACGAAGGTGGTAACTGTGCGGCCAAACGGCTTCACGTCACCGGGCGCTGTGACTACCGCGTCGGGAACCGCCAGCGAAAAGATCAACGCGCCCGTGAGCAGCGAGAGCAACCCAAGCCCTGCACTAATGGCGCCATCGACTTCGATTTCTCCCTCTACGCTCCCTCCGTCACTTTGGATCGTTTCGGCGAAAGACTCACTTCCGAATGCGATGGGCGATGCACCGATGGAGCTGAGCACGACGAATTCGACGTCCTCGGCTTGCTGCGTCTTGTCGTCACTCCAAGATACGGGGATCGACGCGCCCGTTGAAAAGAAGCCCGTCGTGATGCTGGCGCGCGCTAGTTCCTGTCGGATCTGCGGAATCTTCGTCAGGTTCGGATCGAGTCCAAGGATCTCGACCGAGTTCGTTCCGTTGAATTCCAGAATCGGGCGCTTGATCGTCACCTGTAACTCGCGATCCACATAGACGCGAGTATTGCCTTTGGTAATCAATCCACTCGTGGCGCTTAGCCGACCATCGCCGTCGAAGCGCGGCATGAAGCCATCTGGAAACATGATCTTGGCGATGGTCGTGAGGAAGCTCTCGTCTACGAATTGCGTCGAGAGGAATGCGGTGAAGCGGGTTCCGAAGCTGGGAAGGTTGATCTCATCGAGATCGAGCCCCATATCCGTCTCGGCGATCTCATTCGCCATATCCTCAAACGTGGTAGCTTGCGTGAAGTTCCGCGTTGTGCCGATCCGCCGCAGGAAGTCTACCTCGCGGCTGCTCGCCTTTCCGGTGATCTCGGCCGTCAGCGTCGTGCGGTTGAAGTCCTGGCCTGGCTGACCTTGGATTGCTCCCGTGAAGGTGATCGGCCAATCCGCATCGTCCACCTGTTCGTCGCCTTCTCTGACGACGATGACGTTTTTCTGCCTGAGCCATCTCCCGTTATTGGGAGCCGGATTCTCGACGGGATCGAAGTCCCCAACGGGATCAGAGATCGTAAATGTGATGGACGTTGCCGCGATGCCTTGGCTCACATAATCGCCAGCTTGCTCTGTCACGTCGATCCCAACACAATCGTCGGTGAAGTCGCGTGGTCCAACGATGCCCGGTAGCGTTGGAAACAGACCGAGATTGAAGAGGACTACTTGATTGATACGGGTCGGCGTCGGATCGCCAGACGTGGAACGAATGTCGAAAATCTCGATACGGAAGCCAGGCTGCCGTCGCTGGGTCAGCATGGCCGCATCTAGGGGTCCTGGCAGCGCTCGCGCCACGCTACACCTCGGCGAGAATCCGCATACGCAAGCGGACTTCTCTATCGACTAGGCCCGTGGGGACGGGATTGATCGTATCGAGAGTGGTCTGGATTTCAGCGCCTCCCGCTTCGCGCAGATCCAGTACGTCGAAGCGCGCTTCGCCGGCTCCGCCGCCGACCGAGAGAGAAAGCAGCTCGACGGTATACGTTCTATCGTTTCGGTCGCGCGGTTCCCACTCGATGAATCCCAACACGCCAGTCGAAGGTATGAGCTTGGCGTTGATGAGATACTCGTAGAATTGCCGAAAGAGCGCTGTGGTCATGGCGGCGCGACCGTCGCTCCCCGTCCATACCTCGGTGACGATCACGTCCTCGGTCTCTTCCTCGAATCGAACGACGCGAGTTGAGCCAAGCGTGCGTACCGCCTCCGTGAGAGGATGCGGCAGCACGGCGTTGTCGAGATTGAAAGTGCGATCGGGATTGGCGGCAACGCCCGCGATGGAATACACGATCGGCGGCAGGAGCGGCGAGACGTTTGCCGGGAACACGAGGCGACGAAATGCGCTCACGTCTCCCTCGGAGCCAATCCCGAGAAATTCCACCTCATCTTCTGCGACGGCGGCGGCGCCCTGTTGGATGATGATCAACACTTCGCCCATCAGGGATTCCCTACTTCGTCGCCTGCACCGACGATCATCTCGATCTGAGTTAGTGCGCCCTCGAAGGCCGGATTGCTCGTGGACTTGAACGTGCCGACCGCTTCCCCATCCTCATCGGTCGTCTCGAAATCGGTCGTCGGATTATTGCTAGTGACGATGGTTCCCTCATCGCCTGCTTGAATGGCGAATCTGACAGGCCGATCGACGATCGGAACGCCGCTGGGCGTGAGCACCGATCCGTTGAGACGCGCGCCGCCCGCAATGTGGACGGGGCGATCGACCGTCAAGGTGGGGACCGGCGTGGAGCCCTCTATGTCAAACGAGATGATGACGGCCCCCGCCAAGGGATCGGGACTGCTTCCGCCGACATCCGAGATCGCAATGAGCATGAAGGCGACGCTGTTTCGGAAGCGAATGGCTGCGGGCATGGTTCTGCGTAGCCAGATCCCGACCGAGAAGTTGAGGCCGATGTCTAGCGGCACCGTCAAGCCCGACGGGAACACGGCCTGCGCGTCGGCAAGCGCCGTGTGCCACGTTGAGGAACTTCGGAACCCATCCTCTCCGGGGAGCGATGGATTTGCAAACCGCTGCCCAAGGCTGTCGAGAATGTCGGTCACGCCGTCGTCGCGGGAGATGAAAAGGTTGCCGGTCGGGTTCTCGGCCTGCGTGATCGACGCGAATTCCACCCCTGACGTCATCAGGTCTACGAAAAAGACACGGAAGTTCGTAAAGATCGCCCCGTGCTCGTTCCGCATCGCTATGCAGCGGAAGCGCAGATCGCCCGCGGCGGCCTGCGCCTCTGTCACGTCGGGAAAGACATTGTTTCGCGGGAATACCGTGTACTGGTCGGTCGTCAGCGCGTTGCCGGGTCCGAGCTGGCGATCGAGCTTGAAGAGCCCGGTGGCGTCGTCGAACGCCATGATCCGTGCGGCCGAGAGTGCGTTCCCGCCAGTAGACATCAGAAGCCACTTGAGCGCGTGCACGTTGGCGCCGTCGCCGATCCGCGAAGTGTCGATGATGATATGGCGTGTCGATGCCGCCTGGTTCGACGTCAGCGCTGACTGGAATTCGTGCAGGAGCGTGCTCGACCGGAAGCGCCCGAGGAAGTTCGCGGGGTTCGATTCCGCGTCGCCGTCGAAGCCCCCGCCAGGTCCTGTCGTGCCGTAGAAGCGGATGTCGTCGCCAGGCATCAGGCCAGTACCGCCCTCAGCCTGTCGAGTTTGCCTACGATATCGTCATCATCGGGAAATAGAACCTGCGTGAACACCCGACCATCGATATCGGTTTGGCTCGATCCCGAGAGCAACGTGCCGTGAGGTGGGGAGGCGTCAACCGCGCGATGTTCGTAGCTCGCTTCTACCAAGGTCGCGCCTGTCTGATCTGTGATCCATGTGATCCGGCCGTTGAACAGCGTAACCGTGTAATCGACGCCTTCGACGAGCAAGACCGAATCAGCGAGGACCACGAGCGTTCCCTCGGGGCTGCCGGCGAAGTCTCCGTCGATCGGCGTATTCGCCACATCGTTGAAGCCGGGAAAGTTCGGAACGATCACCTCTAGCTCGGTGGAATTCCGAAACAGCGTCCAATCTACGTCAACGCCAGCAGCCGGCTCGCCAAGTGATCCGCCGACGAACGCCTCATATTCGGTGATGTCGTTCGTGCGCGGTACATCGCGCGCCACCGGACTCGTGACTCCGATTGGATCGATCGCGCGAAGCCAGAAGCCGATGAACGATTCGTTGCCCGGTGCCGGTCCTGGCGTCGTGACAGCGAATGAGGTGTCCGCCTGCACCATGAAATACCGCAGCGTCAGTGGGTGGAAGGCGAGCTGCATCTGGTCATTGCGGTTCTGGCCTGCGCCACCTACGGAGAACATAGGATTGATGTCGAAGTCTACGGAAGTCGGGCCGAATCGGACTCGCTCGTGCACTCGGTTCGGCGCTCCGCCCGTGGGTGCGACGCCAAGCGGATTGAAGTCGATGACCTTGATGAAGACGGACTGTTGGAACGAGAGATCCGCGGGGATATCGAAGCGGTCGGAGAAAAAATGGAGTTCGCCCTTCGGAACGCCAAAGGTTGCATCCGAATCGGGAACGTACTGCGCGGGATACCACGAGAACTCTCGGCCACCGATGGGTGCCTCGGAATTGGGAAGAGTCGAGTGGGCGATCCCTGCTGTATTGATCAATCTACCATCGACGTTGCCCCGATTCAGGTCGATCCAAACGATCGCGTTATCGCAGTCCGCTCCGACTCCTGTGCCGATGGGCGCGGGGCAGGTTCCGAATCGAACCTTCGCAAGCATGAGCCCCGCTGGATAGACGTTCGCGCCCGTCAAGTTCGTCTCGCCGGGGATCCCGTCCGTCAGTCCCTCGAAGATGATACGGCCGAGGGAGGTTTCGTCCGTCAGTGCCGCGCCACCGATATAGTTTCCCGCGACGCCGTTCGGGAAAAAGGCACCGCCCGGTTGCGCCTGCCAGATGTTCACCGGGCCATTCGCCGGCACCACCGTCGGGAATGCGTCAGCGCCGGAACTGTTGAGTTGCAGAAGCGGGGTGATCTCCTCGATGCCACTGGTTGAGGAAACCACCATTCCGCCCCCGTGGCCGTAGAGGCGCTGGCCTCCGGGGTTGTTTGGATCGCCAGGGATGTTAGGCGTGAAATCATCGAAGAAGAAAACCGTCTTTTGCTGCACGAAGGTATCGGGGAATCCGAATGATGCGATCAGCGGGGGCATCCCGATCTTATTGATGTGATCGCCGACCGGGCCAGGCACGCCGAGTGAGGTGCGGCCCTTGTGGATATACTTATCGAGATCGTGCAGGTAGCAGCCGAGCGGCATGACCACGGCGCTGCTCGTGCCGCGATTGTCGAAGGCGAACTCCTCGGCCAAGCTCTGGTCGGCCTGAACGGCGTTCATAAAAGCTGCGAGATGGGTTGCCCCGATGAACTTGAGTCCCACGGTTACGCTCCGGGAGCCTGTTCAACGCGCGTCCCGTCTCCCTCTTTCGTAACCAGCGCCGGTTTCGCAGGAGCGCTCGTCACTTGCGGCGGACTCGTGACGTTATGGGCAAGCATCGCGCCGATTGGCTCAAGCAGCTTTT
>JAZFYE010000001.1:0-8434 GCA_036475395.1 Phycisphaerales bacterium | reverse complement strand
TGGCGAACTGGTGCCAGCTCCCATCGGGCGTGGGCATGAGCAGCTCGCTGCCGCCGTCCGGCGTGAGCCGCGCCGCGAGACGCACGTCATACTCGTCGTCGGTAAGGAAGCCGAGGAAGCCGTTGTTACGCTGGACGAGCGTGCGCTCGCCGGTCGCAATGCTCAGGCGATAGATATCGTGTCGTGCCGGATCGCGGTCGTTCAGGCCAACGAGGATCTCGTAGGGGAACTTATGGCTGACGCGCTGAATTCGGGCCGTGACCTTGTGCGCGTGACCTGCTCCGGGGCGTGTGGCGGAAGTCGGCGTCAGCGCCTTGGTCTTGGCGGTCGAAAGATCGATCGCATGTACGACCCAGTTCTCACCACCGCTGGGGTCCTGTAGATAAAGAAGGTGCTTGTTGGTGTAGGCCCAGAAATAAACTCGGATGCCGCGCCGCGTGTCGTGGGTGACCGGCCGAGCGGCATCGGGATCGTCGATCGGACCCACCCAGATATTCATCACACCGTTCACCGGTGCGAGATAGCTGATCTTCGTCCCGTCGGGGCTAATCAGTGGGTTGGATCGATCGGGGTTTGCGAAGAAGACGTCGCGTGAGATCAGCTCGACCTTGAGTTGTGCCGACGCCGGCGGCGTACTCAGACCGACGCCCACCCCAAGGATCGCAATTGCGAGCAGATGCGTTGTGTTCATGGTTTGACTCCTGCACGACTATCGGCACGATCGGTCTGCAGGTTCGCACGCTCCGGCTCGGGCGCCCGCAAAAGGCGGCTCCACTGGGAGGTACAGGGAGGGATGCCGAGCCGAAGGCGAATCTAAATGCTTGTATTCACGAAAGATACGTTCAGTAGGTGTCCAACCTTGTCCGCCATTTCGCTCTCCGCCACCCTTGACTTATCCTTGCCATAGGGCTCTCCCGTTCCTGGTTTTTTGTCGGTATTTGAGGCATCGACTACGCTGAAGACGCCGCACCTCCGGCACCCAAAGGGGCGAGAGAAGGTCGTGTCGAGCACCCCCAGCCAATCACAATCTGCCAACCACCCCACCGGCCCCGATCGTGTGCGAACGCTTCAGCGGCGGATTCGTGTCGCGCGCGGATTGGAGCCCGGCGATCTGGCGCTGGTCGGCGGACAGGTGGTCAACGTCTTCACGCATGCGATCGAGCCGGCCAATGTCGTGATCGCCGACGGCGTGATTGGGGGCGTTGGGCCGTACGACTGGCACGCGCATCGGATCATCGACGTCTCGGGCAAGTTCATTGTTCCCGGCCTGATCGATGCACACATGCATGTTGAGAGCACACTTCTCACGCCGGCTGAGCTGGCGCGCATCGTCGTGCCGCACGGGACGGCCATGCTGATCGCCGATCCGCACGAGATCGCGAACGTCATGGGCGTGCCCGGCGTTCAGATGTTGATCCGCGCAAGCGAAGGACTTCCGCTGGACATCTTTTACATGGCCCCGTCCTGTGTGCCAGCGATGAGCTGGGAGCACGCCGGGGCGGTGTTGGAGGCTGATGAAATCAATGAGCTGCTGGGCAATCCGAGCGTGATCGGGCTCGCTGAGATGATGAATTTCCCAGGCTTGGTGGCGGGTCAGGAAGGCGTTTTGAGGAAGATTGATGCAGCCGCCGCTCGACACCGGGTCATCGACGGCCACGCGCCGGGTCTTGTGGGTCAGGATCTCGTCGCCTATGCAGCGGCAGGGATTCGCTCCGATCACGAATCCACGGAAATTGAAGAAGCGCTGGCCAAGGCGGCGTTGGGCATGCTCGTTCAAGTGCGAGAAGGTTCGATCGCTCGCAATCTCGATACACTGCTGCCGCTCCTTGTGGAGGACCGTCTGGGCGACTGGTGCCTGTGCACCGACGATGTCCACCCGGATGATCTGATCGCGAAGGGGCATCTTGATGCGTTAGTTCACCGAGTCGTCGCGGCAGGTGTTGATCCAGCCCGAGCGATTCGTCATGCCACGCTGATCCCGGCCAGGCATTATGGCTTCACGGATCGCGGCGCCGTCGCGCCGAGCTATCGCGCCGACCTTGTCGTCATCAACGATCTGGCGTCATTTAAGCCTTCAATAGTGGTTCACAACGGCGAAATAGCCGCACAAAATGGCCAATATCTTGCGACTTCAGTTTCACCGGAAATCCCCCAGGAGAACACCGTTCACCTCGCGCCGCTCGATGAATCAGCCTTTGTCCTGAGATTGAAGAGCGACGAATGCCCCGTCATCGGGATCATCCCGGATCAGATCGTCACCCGCCACCTTACGCGACAAGTTCGACGCGAAGATGGACGGTGGATCTTTGATCAGAACATCGACGTGGTGATGCTCGCCAATATCGAACGGCACCATGCGACCGGCTCAATCGGACTCGGCTTGGTCGAAGGGTTCGGTTTTCGTACCGACGGCGCGATCGGTTCATCGGTCGCGCATGACTCGCACAACCTCATCGTTGCCGGGACCAATCCACGCGACATGCTCACTTGCGCGCGGGCGATGGAGCAGATCGGCGGCGGGTTCGTCGTCGCGCGCGAGGGGGCGATCGTCGGGAAAGTTCCGTTGCCGGTGGCCGGACTACTTTCAAGCGAACCCGCGAACGTCGTCTGTGAGCAACTTGCGTCAGCTCGCCGCGCGGCGGCGGAGCTCGGGAGCAAACTCGCCTGCCCCTTCGGCACACTCTCTTTCCTCGCCCTGCCCGTGATCCCGGCGCTGAAGATCACCGACCAGGGTCTTTTCGACGTGAGCCGCCAGCAGTTCGTGCCACTGTCATAATCAACACAAGCCCCGGCCAAGATCTCAGCCGGCGGTCGGTCTGGCCACGGTCGTTTCCTGCGCTGTCAGAGCTTTTAGATCAACACGGGCTTTGAGCTGGCTGAGGATGGCCCGCAGGCCGAAGAAGTTCTTTGTAAGCCAGGTATTCACCGGTAACGACCGAACATAGCGGCGCTTGAGCGCCTCACCATACAGTTCAACCCCACGGCGAAAGTAGGCTGGATCGCCGAAATCAAAGGACCCGTCGTGCAACAATGGCTCCGAAACCCAGTCGCACCACCGTTCAAGCAACTGCACACGAGGCTCATCGGCTTGTTGCTTGGTTGTCATATCCGTAGCACGGATCACAGCCAGACGCAGATCGTCTCGCGAACCGTATATCGCCTGTTCCATTGCCGTCACATAGTCCAGATCCGCATCCGTATACCGATGGCAGCAGCCGAAATCGATCAGTCCCAGTCGTCCATCCTCCATGAAGAAGAAATTGCCGGGATGTGGGTCTGCGTAGAGCAGGTGCGAACCGTATGACAAGCGAAACATCGCCAGTACAATCTGCCGGCCATGTTGGTCACGAAGCTCTTGAGCTGGATTCGTTTGGAGAAACTCATTCAGATGCCGGCCTTGGAGGTACTCCATCGTGAGTATGCGCTTCGTGCAGAACTCCGGGAACACCTTCGGGACGACCACCTCGTCAGCTGCGGTAAACGCGAGCCGGGCGATACGCAGGTGCTCCGCTTCCTGTTCGTAATCGGTTTCCAGGTCAAGCATGCGCCGAATGTCATCGAACTGCAGCTCGATGTTGTCCCAGTCACTCCCCAATCGCATGGGCGCGATGATCGCCTTCATATTGCGCAGATCGTCGCGGATCGTGCGCGCAATGTTCGGGTATTGGATTTTGATCGCAACGCACTGCCCGGATTGCTTGAGTCGTGCGCGGTGGACCTGACCCAGCGATGCCGCGGCAAACGCTTCAGGTTCAAAGTCGTCAAAGATATTCTCCGGATCATCACCCAGTTCGTTGCGCACAAACTCGCGCAGCAGTGAGAAATGCATCGGTGGAGCCTGGAAGTGCAATCTCCCAAGCACCTCGGCAAATTCTTGTGGCACCACCTCGGGGTAATTCGCCAGGAGCTGCCCCACTTTCATGATCGCCCCGCGCAAATAGCTCATGGAGCCGAGCAGTGCGATCGCTGATTTTAGATGCGTTTCGTTCAGGGCTTGCTGCTTGGCATCGGGCGTACTATGGAAGGTTCGCAACCACCAGGCGAGATAGGCGGCCGCGAGCTTGGCTTGGAGCGTGCCAAAGGTCCAGAGGCGAGTAAGCCGGCCGATGGGAACGGGCTTGTCGGCCAACTTGGCCAGCAGATCGCGCAGCTGGTCGTCAGCGGTCGTGTGGCCGGCTTCATCCTCAGGCAGAGCCTTTATCAATTCAGAGATGGTCGGGTTCATCGCTCAACTCCGTTCGATGATGTGGTTCGCTCAGCGAATGGACGAACATCCGCAGGGACTGGTCCAGGAGCACAAGGGTGTCTTCTTGATGAGGTGAGCGGTCTTGCGCCCAATAGGACAATACACCCAGCAAAAGCGTCCAATAGAGGTGCAAGGTGATGACCGTCGGTGGTTGTCCACCAGTGGGGCCGTGGTGGGTGATGAGTTCGGTGACGTGTTCCAGGTAGTTCCTAAGGGCCTCATCAGACGCCTGTAGGGCAGTTGGCATCGAGCTGGGTCCTGGCTGCGTTTCGATAACCTGGCACGCAAATCGCCTGTATGGTCCGAGGCAACGCAATACGCTGGCGGTCAAGGCAAATAGGAGCTCAGCCAGGGACTCGCCGCCCCATCGCCTGGCCTGAAACTCGGATTCAGCTTGCTCTACCGCCTCACCAAGGATGGTCAGAGCCAGGGCTTCCTTGCTCGGGAAATAGTTGAAGAGCGTGCCCGTGGCGATCCCAGCCTCAATGGCGATATCCCGAGTCGTGGCTCGCTCGAAACCCTTGTCGTCAAGGAGTTTCCTGGCCGCGTCCAGAATTCGCTCACGTGTCCGAAGCTTGGTTTGCTCGGTCACTCTCATGCGATGAATCCTAATATGAGCACGCTCATATAATACCTTCTACTCCAACAGAGTCAATACCGGGGAGATCGATTTTGCGTCATTTCTTCGGCTCGTTGAGGCTCATCAATCTGAGCCCAGGGGTGCCTGGGTGCTAGGCCGCTTCACCGCGCGGGCGCTCGGCCGTAGCGGCAGAAGATCGGTCAGCCCGCGAAGCGATGGCCGAGCGGACCGTGGCCTTCCTCACAACTCACGCTCCCAAGGCGGCCTGTTTCCTTAGTTGTCGCTGGTCCAAGAGTGCCCCAACGCCACACAATCGCTGCTGGCCATGCATGGATCGAATCGGCCTTCCGCCCACGCAAAGAACGCTGAACCCAACCGGGTAGTTTGAGTTGTCAAAACAGATAGAGTGACTGCACAGGACATGATGCACGAGTACAGGAAAGAAACGAACCCGTTGCGTTGAACGCCGGTCCGGCGCTGCGAATCGATTGATCGAAAGGAGCTCGATATGAAATGGGTCCTGATTGCTCTTGGTCTGATCGTTGGACTGATCTTGGTCGTCGTAGTGGTTGGGATGCTGCTACCCAAGTCGCACGTCGCCTCGCGCAAAGCGCGGTTCAATCAGACGCCGGAGACGGTGTGGGACGCCATCACCGACTTTCGGGGGCAAACGTCGTGGCGGACGGGTCTCACCAGGGTCGAGCGTTTGCCGGACCGCGAAGGTAATGCCGTCTGGCGCGAGACAAACAGGCGAACGGGACCGCTGACGATAATGATCATGACGAGCGATCCGCCCCACCGTATGGTCGGTCAGATCGTGGACAACACATCGTTCGGCGGAACCTGGACCTACGAGATCACGCCCACCGATCGCGGATCCGAGCTCACGATCACTGAGCGCGGCGAGATCTACAACCCGATCTTCCGTGTGTTTGCTCGATTCGTCTTCGGCTACAACGCAACGATGGAGACATATTTGAAGCAGCTCGGTACGAAGTTCGGTGAGGCGATCGAACCGCAGGCGCCGTGAACGCTCGCCGGGCGCGTTATTCATCCGGCCAGTCCGGCAGGTCGAATTTCTCCCTCACATGAGCTGTATGCTCACCGTAATGGCGTTGCATCTGTTTGAGCAGTCCGCGCACAGTCCACCAACTGCCGGGCGGCTTGGCTTCGAGATCAATCTCATCGAGCAGGTACGCAAAGCGGCGTGTGAAAGCAGTGACGCGCTGCATCTGCCGGGCCTCTTCGTTACCGTCCCAATCCGGATGGGCAGCGACGTAGTCCGGCGGCATCTGCCTCGGGTTGAGGTCGATAGCGAGGATCGCCGGATCGATACCGGAGTAAATCTTCGAGAAGAACCCGAGTTCCCGCCCCATCATGTGCTCGGCGTTCCAGCGCGGGGTGTGCGTGCCGTTGGAGGGCCGATGGTTCATCTGGTTGATGCTTAACTGCCCAAACACCTCCTGTGATGCCCGACACGCAGCGTCCTTGCGCTCGAACAGCTCGGCCAGTTCCGCTGGCATCGTCCACGGGCGCGTGTGCAAGGTGACGACCTGCGGGCTCTCCTGCGGCGCGCCTCGGCGTTGCGAAGCGGCGAACGTGTTGCCCGGCGGCGTCACGCGTTCGAACTTCGCTGGCAGCGCCTTGAGGAACTCCTCATCCGTGCGAAGTACGATCGAAAGCTGCGGCGTCTTATAGTGGATGGGAACGACGTAGCGCGGGTTGATCTGATCTACGATCCCCTTCGCTTGCGTCCCGTCAACCGTGTACACCCCCCCTACCGGAACGAGCAGTACATCCACCTTCCCGATCTGTCGAAGCTGATCTTCGGTGAGTTTCGTTTGACCCAGATCACCGCAATGGAGGATGCGCACCCCATCGGCCATGACGAGGAACATTGCGTTCTTGCCGCGACGACCCCCGGATTGGTCGTCATGGAACGACGCGATCGTACGGAAGCGCACCGCGTGATCCGTGTACTGAGCGCTTGGCGAGAACGCAGTCACCGTCGGCTCAACTTGATTGGGCAGACGATCGAGCACCATATCAATCGAAACGACATCGCCGGCCTCGTCCAGGCCGAGCACTGACTTGGCGTCGGTCCCGAGCAAACTGATGTTGTTATGATCAGCGTGGTGGTGCGTGACGAGCACGACGTCGGCAGTGATATTCGGATCGTCGTAACCGATGCGCGTGGCATACGGATCGACGGCGACGGTCAGGTTCCAGTAGGATTCGATGGTGACGAACGCCTGTCCCCACCATCGGACGGCGACGGGTTTCCCGAGGTCGGCTGCGGCCGGCCAGACCGCAGCCAGGGAGGCGAGCAGACCTGCGACCCCTGCGATCTTTCTTCTCATTGCGCATTCTCCAGTCGGTAGAGCGTCTCAACAGAGTCCGCGCATGATAACGATCGCCAGCGAACCAATGTTCCAATCCGACGATCGATTCGGAATCAATCAGGAACTACTTCAGACCCCCCCCTGGTCCGTCTCGTCGGGTACCGGTAGTGCGACGTTCTGGGCCGGACCGGTCTGCGCCGACAGCTCAAGCAGCGTGTCCAGCAGGTGACGCGTACTACCGTCGGTGTCACCTTGCTCGATCACGGACTCGGCCGCGGCTGTGGCCTCGGCGTGTTCGTGCAGGATGAAGTACAGCGCAGCGGTCATAAAGGCGGCGTCACGACGATTCTCGACAGGCTGCGATTCATAGGCGTAACGCCCGATCAAGCTGCGGACTTGATCCTGCAGCGCCGCGTCGATCGGGGCATAGTGGACCGCAGACGCATCCATACGAAACGCGCGGCGCATCGCCCAGACGGCGGTCGAGTCGTCTTCGAGGAAGGCGGCGGCCAGGGCGTAGCCGACCTTCGCCAGGGTATCATCCGGCGACGATTGCGCGATCGTCGAAAAGGCGCGCAGCGCAGCGTCCGCTTCGCCATCGCTCAGCTTCGACCACGCATACTCGGCGTTAGGGAAGACCAGCTTGTTGGGTCGCTGGCCGGTTTCGTCGGGTGGATAGACCACCACGATCTTGGGCGATGACGACCGGCGTTGGACGGGGTATCCGGGAGCAACGCGCTCGGCGTCCGGGTATGGCTGGGCTGCGTATCCGTCCGAGTAATAGTAATTCGTCGGGTAATGTGAGGATCTATACCGAGACGAATGCCGTCGACGGGCATAGCCGTCGCCTAGGCCGTGGAACCTGCGCACGGAGCGGTGATCGTAGTAGCCGCGGTGGCCGAGTCCGTGATGTCTTCTGACCGAAGTGGAGTAGCGATGATCGCGCGACGCCATGTAATGGTGCGGGATGCGGTGTCTGGATGAATGATGTCGGGAGTGATGGCCCAAGCCATGATGGGATCGAATTCCGGTTGTGTGATGTCGGGAATGCTGTGCCATCGCCGCCGGGCTGAGGGCGAGCACGAGGGCAATCGGGGCGGCCGCTGCCCAGATCCAACGATGCGCGTGTCGATGCATGATTTGCCTCCAGAACCTGGGATAGGGGAATCTTCCGGGTGCCCGGCTGACGGGGCGTGGCCGGAAGCGATTCAGCGCTGCTCCAAAGGACAAAGTCACATCACACGGCGGTCTTGTTCCGCATACTCA